>CAUSQL010000019.1:0-30847 GCA_963533935.1 uncultured Cardiobacteriaceae bacterium | reverse complement strand
ATGTAGGTGCCGTGGTCGTCCTCGGTGATTTCCATGTACTCGCCGGGCCGCTGCACGTCCTCGAGGAAATAGGTCTGGTCGGCCAGCGGGTGGCGGTCCTTGGGGTCGGTCAGGCCGGCCGCCGTCAGCCCCTGCAGCGAATCCGGCGCGAAGATGCGGTCGGGGGTGGGAATGAAATCGCCGGCGTTCTCCTCGGCGCCGTGGGTTTTGTACTTCCAGCGGCAGGCGTTGTTGCACACCCCCTGGTTCGGATCGCGGTTATTGAAGTAGCCGGACAGCAGGCAGCGGCCGGAATAGGCGATGCACAGAGCGCCGTGGACAAAAACTTCTAGCTCAATGTCCGGGCACTGCTGGCGAATTTCCTGAATTTCGTCTAGGGACAGTTCCCGGGACAGAATGATGCGGCTGATGCCGTTGCGCTGCCAGAATTTCACCGACGCCCAGTTCATGCTATTGGCCTGCACGGACAGGTGAATGGGCATGTCCGGGAAGGCGTCCTTCACCAGCATGATTAGGCCCGGGTCGGACATGATGCAGGCGTCGGGGCCGGCCTGGAGCGTTGGGGTCAGGTCGCGCACCGCCGTTTGCAGCTTGTAGTTGTGCGGCATGGCATTGACCGTCAAAAAGAACAGCTTGCCCTGGCCGTGGGCCTCGTCGATGGCGATTTTTAAATTGTCATCGTTAAATTCGTTACCGCGCATGCGCAGGGAATAGCGGGCGGCGCCGGCATAGACCGCGTCGGCGCCGTAGGCGAAGGCGTAGCGCATGGTTTTGAGGGAGCCGGCCGGGGCCAGCAGTTCAACCTTTCTACTCATTGAATGTCCAAAAATAAAAGGGCCTAGTTTAAAGGGCCAGAGCGCGAATGCGCCGTTATTTACAAACGGACGGGCGCTTCCTATGTATGTTTGATACATACAGAGGATAAGCGCCCGTATGTTTGTAATTGGGCTTTTACCGACGGAGGGGCGCTTATACTGTAGGTAATTAAAGTTTTAATACATGCAGGGGAAGCTGAAGGCCTAAGCGCCAGCGAAGAACCGCCCGTGTGTTTGTAAATGCCGCCGGTGAAAGGGTCTAAAATAGCCCTCTTTTACGAGGATTCCCCATGAGCATCATCAATGAATTTAAGAACATCGTCGGCGATGAAAACGTTCTCACCGACCCGTCCAAAACCGCCCCCTACTTTAAAGGTTTCCGCTACGGTGCCGGCCAGGCCAGCGGCGTAATTATCCCGCGCAGCCTGGTGGAGCTGTGGCAGGTGGCGAAGAACTGCGTTAAACACGACCAAATCATGATTCTCCAGGCCTCCAACACCGGTCTGACCGGCGGCTCCACCCCCTTCGGCGACTACGACCGGCCCGTATGGCTCATTTCCCTGAAAAAGCTCAAGGGCATTAATCTAATCAATGAGGGTCAGCAGGCCGTCGCCCTGCCCGGCAGCACCCTTTTCGAGCTGGAAGACCTGCTGGAACCCCTAAAGCGGGAACCTCACAGTGTCATCGGTTCCTCCTGCATCGGCGCGTCCATTATCGGTGGCATCTGCAATAACTCCGGCGGCGCCCTCATTCACCGCGGCCCCGCCTACACCGAGCAGGCCCTCTACGGCCGCATCGACGAGCAGGGCAATTTACAGCTGGTCAATCACCTGGACATCGACCTGGGCCAGGAGCCCGAGGAAATACTGCGCAATCTGGAAAATAAAAATTATGGGCCAGGGCAAATTCACAACGGCAGTCAGCGGCGTGCTTCCGACGGCGGCTACGAGGCCAAGGTGCGCGACGTGGACGCGGCGACGCCGGCCCGCTTTAACAATAATCCGGAGCGGCTCTATGAGGCGTCGGGCTCGGCCGGCCGGCTCATCGTCTTTGCCGTGCGCATTGACACCTTCCCAAAACCGGAGCGGGAACAGGTCTTCTACATCGGTACCAACGACACCAAGGTGCTTACGGAAATCCGCCGCCACATTCTGAAGAATTTCAAGAATCTGCCCGTGTCCGGCGAATACATGCACCGGGACTATTTCAACGTCAGCGAGCGCTATGGCCGCGATAGTTTCCTGCTCATTGATAAGCTGGGCTCCAAGGCGGTGCCGCCCTTCCTGAACTTTAAGAACGCCTTCGACCGCATCGCTGGCAAAATTAAGCTGGGCAAGTTCTCCGATAAATTCGCCCAATTCATCATGGAACTGCTGCCCAGCCATCTGCCCAAGGTATTCCGCGATATGCGCGACCAGTACGAGCATCATCTGGTCCTAAAAATGGAAAACGAGGGCATTGAAGAGGCCAAGGCCTATTTGGACAGCTATCTGGTGGGCAATGTGGGCAAATATCACTGGTGTAGTCCCAAGGAGGGCGAGCAGGCCATTCTGCACCGTTTCGTCATGGCTGGCGCAGCGAAGCGTTACCACACCGTGCACAGCAAGCGCTTCGGCGACATTCTCGCCCTGGACATTGCCCTGAAACGCAACGAGGAAGATTGGTTCGAAGTGCTGCCGCCGGAGCTGGACGAACTGATAGTCGAGAAGCTCTACTGCGGCCATTTCTTCTGCCATGTGATGCATCAGGATTACCTGCTGAAGCCCAATAGCAACGCCATGGAGATTAAGGATAAATTGCTGCAATACTTCGATGCCAAGGGCGCCGAGTACCCGGCCGAACACAATGTGGGCCATCTGTATAAGGCGAAGGAGGATCTGCGCAATTTCTATCGCGAACAGGACCCAACCAATTCCCTAAATCCGGGCATTGGTAAGACGCCGAAGAATAAAAATTGGACCGGGCCGTGCTGCGACCACTAATTTACATTTTGCTGGCGCTAGTGGGCGCGGCTGTAGCCGCCCCCTACGGGGCCATCGTCAGCGACGGCCAGCGGCTGGTAATTGTGGAGCTGGCCATAAGCCCCCAGGAACACGCCCGTGGCTACATGTGGCGCCGCTATCTGCCGCCGAACACCGGCATTCTTTTTATTTTTCCGGAGGAGCAGCCGCTGAATTTCTGGATGAAAAACACCTGGCAGCCGCTGGATATGCGCTTCTATGACCGGGCCGGGCGGCTATTAAAGCGCTATGCCCGTGCCGAACCTTGCCGTCAGCGCCGGTGCCCCGGCTATCCTTCCGAAGGACGGGCGCTGATGGTACTGGAAACCCGCGCCCGCACTCGAATGCAGCTCGCTGCCCCCCGTCTGAAATTTATTAAATTTTTCTCCGGAACAACTGTTGCATTTTAATTTGGGCTGTGGTCTAATACGCCCTTCAGTCAAGCGAGAGTGGCGGAATTGGCAGACGCGCTGGATTTAGGCTCCAGTGGGCAACCGTGAGAGTTCGAGTCTCTCCTTTCGCACCAATTTTCTAATTACGCCCATTGAGGCGTATTTTTTTTATTCTGAGGAAACTTATGCAAAATACTTTGGAATCTTTGGAAGGTTTAGAACGTAAATTTACCATCGAAGTTCCCGCCGCTGCGGTAGAAGAGGCTCTAGAGCAAACCATGAGAGCGGCACGGCCCAGATTAAAAGTAGCTGGCTACCGGCCGGGCAAAGTTCCTCCTAATATTATTAAAGAGAAGTTTGGCGGTGAATTGCGCCGCGAAGCGCTGGAAAATCTCATTGATAAAAGCTACCGGGAAGCGCTCATTGAGCATAAGCAGGCAGCGGTTTCCGCACCGCACATTGAATTAGTTTCTGGAATAAATCCAGGTGAGAACCTTAAATTCACTGCAGTTTTCGAAGTTTTCCCAGAAATTACTGTCAAAGGTTTAAATAGCTTTCAGATTACCCTGCCAGTGACTAAGCTGACGGATGCTGATGTGGATATTATGGTTAATACTCTACGCCGGCAGCAGGCTGTTTTCATTGAAAAAAATGATCGGGCAGCAAAGGAAAATGACCGAGTACGCATTGACTTTGTCGGCCGTCTAGATGGTAAGGAATTTGAAGGCGGTAGCGGCAACGATGTGGATGTGGTTATCGGCGAGGGTCGCATGCTGCCGGATTTTGAAAATGGCCTTAAGGGCATGAAAATTGGCGAAGAAAAAACCTATGATGTTAAATTCCCTGCCGATTATCACAGTGAACAATTAAAGGGTAAGACAGCCCAATTCACAGTAAAAATTAGCCGGCTAGAAGAGATGCAATTGCCGGAAATTAACGAAAAATTCATTAAGGCTTTTGGTATTACTGACGGAAGCACTGATAGTTTCAAGAAGGCTATTAAGGAAAATATGGCGCGGGAGTTGGAAAATGCCGGCCGCCGCATTAAGCGGGAACGGATGTTAGATGCTATCTATGAAGCCAATCAGGACCAACCAACTGCAAAGACGCAAATTAATAACGAGATTCAGCGGCTGGCTAAAGGTATGAATTTGGAAAAGCAAATTCCCGATGCTAAGCAGCGAGAAGAACTGGCCCAACGCTTCTTTGCTGAATCAGCCAAGCGTAATGTAATTTTAGCTATGTTATTTGGTCGCTTATTTGAAGAACGTAAAATCGAGTTAGATAAGGACCGAGTAGAAGCGCGTCTTAAGGCAATTTCCGCTAGCTATGAGGATCCCAATGAGGTCATTGAGCACTACCGGAAAAATCGTGAGGCCCGCGTTAGCTTAGAATCAGCAGTGTTGGAAGAACAACTCATTGATCAGCTCTATGAGAAAGCTAAAGTTACCGAGGAGAATGTTGATTTTCAGGGATTAATGGCCATTAACAACCAGATTCCCCGTTAATAATTAGCTAATTTCCCTCTGGGGCGGCAGTTTGTCGCCCCTTTTTAATTTTTAAGGAATTTTTATGTCTATAGATAATGTATTGATACCTATGGTGGTGGAACAAACCGGCCGTGGTGAACGTTCCTACGATATTTATTCCCGCCTACTAAAAGAACGGGTAGTGTTTTTGGTCGGACCTGTTACCGATGAAACAGCTAATCTGGTGGTGGCCCAGCTGCTATTTTTAGAGGCGGAAAATCCCGAGCAGGACATTTATTTTTACATAAACTCTCCCGGTGGCTCTGTTACTGCGGGCCTATCCATTTATGACACCATGAATTTCATTAAGCCGGACGTATCCACCTTATGTCTCGGTCAGGCAGCCAGTATGGGCGCTTTTCTTCTTTCTTCAGGCCAGAAGGGTAAGCGTTTGATTCTACCAAATAGCCGGGTAATGATTCACCAACCACTAATTTCTGGCGGTCTAGGTGGTCAGGCCTCGGACATTGAAATTCATGCCCGGGAGCTGCTTAAACTTAAGGCCAAATTAAATGAGATATTGGCAAAAAATAGCGGTAAAAGTCTGAAAGAAATTGAGCAGGATACGGATCGGGATAATTTTATGAGCGCTGAAGAAGCAGTTAACTATGGCTTGGTAGATCGGATTATCAACAGCCGCTTCGATCTGGCTAAGGCTTGATTATTTAATTAATAAACCGCAATTAACGACAAAGTTTTGCGTTGGAGATTTTATGGAAAATGATACTAGCCGTTGTTCCTTCTGCGGCAAAAGCGAAAAGGACGTAAAGCGCTTAATTGCGGGCCCTAATGACATTTATATTTGCAATGAATGCATTGACCTACTTAGCCATATGGCCGGGGAGGTGGATAGGTCAGAGCACGATTTTGGGGAATTTGAAGAGCTGTCTGAGGCAGAAGAAATTAAAGACATACCTTCTCCCTCCGTCATGAAGGCCTTTATGGATGATTACATCATCGGCCAACAGCAGGCGAAAAAGGCTCTGGCGGTAGCTGTCTATAACCACTATAAGCGTCTGGCAATGAATGATAAGCGAGGTAAAGATGATGAGGTGGAGATCCAGAAGAGTAATATTTTGATGATTGGTGCCACCGGTTCAGGTAAAACCTTGCTAGCCCAAACCTTAGCCAAATGTCTAAACGTGCCCTTCGCCATTGCCGATGCCACCGCCTTGACTGAAGCCGGCTATGTGGGCGAAGACGTGGAAACCATCGTGCAGAAGCTGTTAATGAATTGCGATGGCGACATTAAAAAGGCCCAGCGGGGCATTATTTACATTGATGAAATTGACAAAATCGCCCGTAAAAGTGAAAACCTGTCTATCACCCGCGATGTGTCCGGTGAAGGGGTGCAGCAGGCCCTGTTAAAACTGGTGGAGGGAACCGTAGCTGGTGTGCCACCCCAGGGTGGGCGCAAGCACCCAAATCAAGAGCTGGCCCATGTGGATACCACAAATATTTTATTTATCTGCGGCGGTGCCTTTGCGGGCCTAGAGAAAATCATTAATCAGCGTACGGAAAAGGGCGGCATTGGCTTCGGCGCTACTATCACCAACAAAAAGGAAGACGACAGCCAGGCCAATTTACAGGAAGTGGAACCGGAAGATCTGGTTAAGTATGGGCTAATCCCAGAATTTGTGGGTCGGCTGCCGGTAATCACCGTGTTGGAGAGTCTGGACGAGGACACGTTGGTGCGGATTCTAACTGAGCCGCGCAATGCCATCGTGCGTCAATTCAAGAAAATGTTTGCCTACGAGGACGTGGAGTTGGAATTTACGCCGGAGGCGCTGCGGGCGATTGCAGCCAAAGCCATAAAGAGAAAGACCGGCGCCCGTGGGCTACGCTCCATCGTGGAACAAACCCTACAGAGCACCATGTTTGATTTGCCGGACATGGACGTTAAAAAAATTACCGTTACGGCAGAAGTAATTGAAAAGGGCCTGGAACCCCTTAAGGAATAACTATGTCCCAGAAGAAAACTACTGAATATCCAATTATTACCATTAGTGATGTGGTGCTTTATCCACAGTCCGTAATAACCATTGTGCTAGTGCGGGAAGAATCCATTAAGGCCATGGAATATGCCGCTAGCCTCAATGATGAAATTCTTTTTGCGCCGCAATTTGACAGCGAAGAGTTCATGGATTTACAGAATAAAATTCTTACTCTAGGTAAGGTGCTGCAAATCCATCGCCAATCCGATTCCCACTACCGCATTACCATTAAGGGATTAAGGCGTATGAAACTAAATGCCACCCGGTTACGGGACGGCATTATTTTTGGTGAAGCCAGCGCAGTGCGGGAGAAAAATAACATCAGCGACGAAGACCGGGTAGGTCTGAAGAGCGCCCTTCTTGATGAAGTAAGCGATTACGGTCGGGCCATGGAGCGAGACGTGGACGAGCTGGTGGACAATATGCGCAATACGGAAAATCTTTCGGTAATTATCGACAGCGTGTCCATGGCCTTTGATATGGACATGAAAAAGCGCATTGAGCTGTTGGAAGAGCTGAACCTAAGCCGCCGGGCAGAAAAATTACTAATGGAATTCGAGCTGGAAAAGGCCAAGGCTGAGCTGTCGGAAAAGATACAAAAACGGGTTAAAACGCAGATTGACCGTAATCAGTTGGAATACCATCTGAACGAGCAGATGAAGGCCATTCAGAAGGAACTGAATGAGATTAATGAGGAAAACGACGAAATAGAGGCATTGCGCAAGGCAATTCTAGAGGCACAAATGCCAGAAGAAACCGAGAAAAAGGCGCTGTCGGAATTGCAAAAGTTGAAGATGATGCCTCCCACCTCTTCGGAAGCCACCGTTTCGCGCATTTATTTGGAGTGGCTTATCAATTATCCCTGGCAGAAATTCGATGAGATTAACTACGACATTGATAATGCAGAGCGGGTACTAAATGCTGACCATTATGGGTTGGAAGAAGTTAAGGAACGGATTTTGGAATATCTGGCGGTACAGAAACGTAACCGCAATAGCAAGGCGCCCATTTTATGTTTTGTGGGTCCACCTGGGGTGGGTAAGACCAGCCTAGGTAAATCCATTGCCACGGCCATGGGGCGCAAGTTTGAACGCATTTCTCTAGGCGGCATGCACGACGAAGCGGAAATTCGTGGCCACCGCCGCACCTATATTGGTGCTCAGCCGGGCAAAATAGTGCAGAAGCTGTGCAAATTAGCTTCCACTAACCCGCTGATTCTCTTGGACGAAATCGACAAAATTGGCCATGACCACCGCGGCGATCCGGCCGATGCGCTGCTGGAAGTGCTAGATCCCGCCCAGAATAATAGTTTTAACGACCATTTCCTGGAAACGGACGTGGACCTATCTAAGGTCATGTTTATTGCCACGGCGAATACCATGGAAATTCCGCCGGCTCTGCTGGACCGCATGGAGGTTATTCGCATTTCCGGCTATACCAGCCGAGAGAAGGAAGAAATTGCTAAGCGCTACATTGTGCCGCGGCAGCTGAAGGAAAATGCGGTGGCGGCAAAGGAAATGAGATTAGACCATAGTGTCCTACCTACAATCATTGAGAATTATACCCGGGAAGCCGGTGTACGTAATTTGGAGCGGGAAATTGCCAAATTGACCCGTAAGGTGGTGCGCCGGCTGGAGGATAACGGTCAGAAAACCGTGAAGGTGAGTAAGGCCAATCTGGAGGAATTTCTGGGCGTGGCCAAGTTCCACCGTTCTGAGGAGGATTTACAGCCGAAAATTGGCGTTATCACGGGGCTGGCCTGGACGTCCGTGGGCGGCGAGCTGCTGCAAATTGAGACCTTAACTATGGCTGGCAAGGGCAAATTGAACTACACCGGCCAGCTGGGTGATGTGATGAAGGAGAGTGTGCAAACCGCCTATTCGGTGGTGCGCAGCTATCTTGAGCGGGAAAGTAAAAGCCTCAATCTGGATAAAATTGACCTGCACATGCATCTGCCGGAAGGGGCAGTGCCCAAGGACGGCCCTAGCGCAGGCATTGCCATGGCTACGGTAATGCTGTCGGCACTGAAGAAAATTCCCGTACGCGGCGATATTGCCATGACTGGAGAAATCAGCCTGCATGGCCGGGTGTTAGCTATCGGCGGTCTGAAGGAAAAATTGCTGGCGGCAGTACGTGGCCATCTGCGCACGGTACTAATTCCTGCGGAAAACCTGAAGGATTTGCGCGATGTGCCTGACGAGGTCAAGGAAGCCTTGGAAATTATTCCGGTAAAACACATTGATGAGGTCTTTGCCCAGTCATTTGTGGCGAGTGTGGAAATGCCGATGGCCGTAGCTAAGGGGCGGGCGCCCCGGCGTTCGGTGGGCTAATGACTTGATTTTTAAGGTTTTTATTTTAAATCGCTGGGAAGCAGCGCCGTTACTGGATTTTTTTTCTGTAAACCTCTTGAAAACTAGCTGTTTAGCGGTTTTAATATAGCGACGGACCGGGGTCCGGCCGTTTTAACCTTTTGAACTCTAAGGATTTTTTATGAATAAAACCGAATTGGTCGATGCCATCGCCAAACAAGCTGACATTACTAAAGCTCAGGCTGCCAAAGCTCTTGAGGCTTTCTTAGATGCCGTTTCCAGCACGCTACAGAAGAAGGACAAAGTTACCCTAATTGGTTTTGGTACCTTTGAAACCCGGGAGCGCGCAGCACGTACTGGTCGCAATCCCCAGACCGGCAAGGAAATTAAAATTGCTGCCAGCACTAGCCCTGTATTTAAGGCTGGCAAAAAGCTGAAAGAATCTCTAAATCCCCACGCGGCGAAAAAATCCCCAGCGAAGAAGAAATAATTTTAAGTTTTCGGGCAGCGCTTCTTCGGAGGCGCTTTTTTGTGCCCACTAAATACGATTTACAAACGGAGGGGCGCTTCCCCTGTATGTAATTAATGGCGTAAATACATACAGGGGAAGCGCCCCTCCGTTTGTAAATGTTTAGGCTATGACCAAATCACCTTACAAGCCAGCGGCTTTTTCCGCCGCGGACACGGCCCCCTGATTATCACCAAGTGCCTTGCGGGAATTGGCAATGAGCGACCAGGATTTCTTCAGCGTCGCACTGGAGCCGCCAGCTTTCACCGCCCGGCTGGCGAAGGTTTCCGCGTCCCGGTAGCGGTTTTGGTGATAGCGCACATTGGCAATGTCATAGAGAATCTTGCTGTTATTCGGGTCAAGGCGGTGGGCGTTCTCTAGATGGGCCACGGCGCCGTTTAGGTCGCCCTTGCCAATGGAGCTGGAAGCCTTCTTCAGCAGTTCTGAAACGGCCTGGCCGCCGGACTTGCCGCCACTATCTTCCTCGTCCGCACTGGCCTTGGCGGTTTTCTTCGCGTCGCTTGCCTTGCTCGAAGTACTATCCTTAGGCCGCACTGCTTCTGGGCGAGCCTTTTCCGTCTTACTGGTGCTGCCCGTGCCGTTGGAGCTATCCGCCGTTGCGGTGCTAGTGCTACCTCCCACCTTACGATTCTCCTCCTGGGCCTTTTTCCGCGCCGTCTCGGCTTCCTTCTGGGCCTTGGCAATGCGCTCTTCCATAGAGGCGTCGGGGGAACTTCTATTGCTGGAGGTGGTGCTGCTAGCGCCGGTGGAATTGCTAACCGTCCTACCCTGCCGCTCCTGCTCGGCCTTGCGCCGGGCCGCTTCAGCTTCCTTTTCTGCCTTGGCAATGCGTTCCTGCATGGTTGAGCTGCTGCTCAAGCCATTATTGCTAGAACCGCCGTTGGTGCTGGGGCTGCGATAGCCGGCCTGAGTTACGCTCCGTTGGTTCTGCGAATAATCCCGGGCCTGCATCTGGCGAATTTGTTCGTCGCGCTGGCGCAACTGTTCCTGCAGACTCATGATGTTTTGCTGTTGTTCCATTTGCAGCTGCTGCTGGTACTGCTGCTCTGGGCTAAGGGACGGGGGCACGGCCGTGTTTTGCACGCCGTCATAGACTGGGGCGTTGCCGCCATAGATAGGTGTGCAACCACTCATAATCATGGCTACCGCCGCGCCAAGCATTAATTTGTTCATAAAAATTCCTGTCTTCAGAATTAAAAAGTGGGCGACCCAGTCGCCTGCGACACTCTGAAAATGATGTCGTTCCTGTTGTTCGCTAATTTTAGCTTTTCATAGGGCAAAATTCCTGTATTTATCCCATTTCCCCTTTATTAACAAAGATTTCGGCCATAAAAAAGCGCCCCATGAAGGGGCGCCGTT
This sequence comes from uncultured Cardiobacteriaceae bacterium, assembly GCA_963533935.1. Taxonomy (GTDB): domain Bacteria; phylum Pseudomonadota; class Gammaproteobacteria; order Cardiobacteriales; family Cardiobacteriaceae; genus CAUSKK01. Next base: position 19,920 of record CAUSQL010000019.1, on the reverse strand, counting down.
TGTGATGATTAAAGCCTATTGCGGTGCCTGCTCCTCCCGCTGATCGATAACCTTAAAGCCAGCCGCCTCCAGCGCTTCCTTGGAAGCCCGTTGGCCATCTTCTAGCCGGTAACCCACCTCAACGGCTTTATCCAGCTTGTTCAGGCTGCCGGGCAGCAGGCCATCGTTCCACAGCTGCGGCGTAAGTCCCCGGTTAGCCAGGAATTTGCCGTTGCCATTGACAAAGTTAATGTAGCTGGCGTTGTCTTCAATAATGCCGTCAAAGGCCGCCCCACCCATGTGGAAATGCTTACTCTGGCCGAAGGCATTGGCCACCTCACCATATAAATCCTGGGCAAAGCGGGCTGCTGCCTCGCCGGTTTGACCGTTAAAGACCTGTTCAGCGCGGCCGCTGTCCTTCCGTTTCAGCAATTTACTGATGAAATCGGCCTGGCCGGGCAAATTAACCTCCGGAATCAGCTCAATGCCCTGGCGACGGGCGTAATTTTCCAGTTCGCCAATCTGGGCGCGGCTGTAGAAGTTATTGCCGGCGGCGCCGGTGTAAATGCCGTCCCGGTCCCGCTGGGCCGTGGCCAGGGTTTGGCCGAGCAGTTCACTTTCTAGCACGTAGTTATCTGGGCCGGAAATCTTCAGCAGCACGGAGCTAGCGCCCTTGGCGGCGGCCGCATCAATGAGCCGCTGCAGTTCTTTGGGCGTTTTGAACTGGCTGGCGCCGTCGATAATTACCGGCTTAGCCGCTTCCTTCGCAACGGTCAGGCGGCCATCGGCATTTTTCATGGCCTTAACGCTAATGCCGTTTACCTGGGCCAGCAGATTATTTTGGTTCTGCTGGGCCTGCTGGAGCTGATTGGCCGCATTTTGTGCCCGATTAACGAAGGGATTGCCGGACTGCGGTGCTGCTTGGCTAGTGGCCGTTGGCACCGGACTATTATTGTTCGCCACGCCACCAGTTCCATGTAGAGATGGGACGGCGTTTTCGGGGAGGCCAATCATGTACACATTGCGGTCCCTAGTGTTATTGCTATCCCAGGTGGAATTAAAGAGCAGCCGGGTTAGGTCCTTGTTGGTGGTGGCCTGCGGCTCGTCCTCATATTCCGCCCGAATGGCATGGCTAAAGGCGATGTTCTTAATCTGTGGCTTATCTTCCAGACTGAAGGCGAAGATTTTGTTGTAGGCCCAGAGCACTTCACCGCCGTAGTTGCTGTAGCTGGAGAGCACAGCCCAGCCCGGCTTATTAAAGTTCTTACCGGAAATGTGTAAGGCCGTGGCTGCGCCACCAGAACCGTAGATGCGGAACAGGTTCGTACGTTTGCCCGTATCCAAATCGACAAAGAAGACATAACCATCGCCGGCGGCTGTGTAATCGACGGAGATATAAGCATCGTGGCCTTCCTTGGTTAGACCCAGATCTGAATGTTCAGATTTCGGGTGAACCTGAATATAGTTGGTGCTAACGCTGCCGTTGTATGGGCTCTGGCGGAAGTCGCTGTGGTAGGAGCGGGTACCCGAATCGCCGTCTGAAGAAATCACGCAGTATTTGCCGTTCGGGCTAGTGCTGATGTGGTCTGGGAATTGGTCCGTCAGATTCATGCTGCCAACGATGCGTTTTTCCTGCATATCCCAGGTGAAGGCGCCGTAGCTCTTCCACACACCGTGTTCGTTAGTGTCTGCGGTATTACGGGCCAATAGACACCAGTAGCGACCATCTTTGGACGGTGAACCTTCTCCTTTCAGGGTAGTAGCTACGTTGGCCTTGGGCCAAATAGCTTTAATAGCGCCACTCATGTCAGCTTCCACGGAGGTTTGGTTGGTACGCACATCCAGTTTGTAGAAGGTCATGCCCACGCCGTTTTCCGTAAAGTAGTAAATGATGTTGGGGTCCGTTGGGTGCCATTGCGGCTCGGAAGCGGCACCGCCCACACCGTTCAGCTGCTTAATCTGTTTGCCGGTCTTCGCGTCGTACAGGAACCAATAGCCACTGAGATTATGGATAAAGAAGTAGCTGTTATCGGCGTTAAAGCTCTGCCGCCGTGAATAGTTGTGGCGCATTCTTTCATTGCTATCCGTAATCCGTACGATACATGTTTTATAGGTGGGTTCTTCCACGGCCACACCCTTCGCTGGCCGAGCGTATTTCACGTCCTCATGCTTAATCATGCCGCTAATGAGCGGGGTATTTTTAGACAGAATAGGCTCGCAAATATCGTTGGCGGCTGGCGCTGGTGTGCTAGTTGGCGAAACACTGGGTGAAGCGGTAGCGCTTGCACTGGGGCTAGCGGTGGCTGTGGCGCTGGGCGAAGGCGAAGCTGATGGTGAAGCTGAACTAGTGGGTGTCGCTGGCGGAGTAGCGGTAGCCGATGGTTGGGCCGTAGTTGTCGTGGTCACTGAGGGGGTTGCGGAACCACTAGGCTGGGTGCTGGCCGTTGGAGTAACGATAGCGGTAGCCATTGGGTTTGTAGTAACGGTGGGGGCGGGGCCGTTGTTATTGCCGCCATTGCCACTATTGCCGCCGCCATTGTTGTTGCCGCCATTGGCCGTCGGGGTGGCTGATGGCGGCGCTGGATTATGGGGCTGGGCCGTTGCGGTTGGTTGAACGCTGGGATTTACTGATGGCAGGGCGCTTGGACTGTTTGTAAATGAAGGTTGGGTCGTTGGCTGGGCCGTTACCGACGGCTGAACGCTGGGCGCTGCCGTTGGCGCCGTGGAAGGTTGCGCCGTAGCCGTAGCACTTGGCTGGGCTGGAGCCGTTACCGATGGTTGGGCCGTGGCGGTTGCCAGCGGAGTGGTAGGTGTAGGCACAGGTTGCGCACCCGGCGGCACCGTTGGATTAACGGAAGGTGGCGTTGTTGTTGGACTTGGGACCGGTATACCCGTTATGGTGGGATAAGGATTTAAGGGCACTAGAGGCGTGGCCGGCGGCAGTAAGCCCGGGGTATTTGTAACTGAAGGCTGAGCTGTGGCAGACGGCTGCGCACTGGGCATAACCGAGGGCTGGGCCGTTGCGGTTGGTTGAACGCTGGGATTTACAGACGGCAGGGCGCTTGGACCGTTTGTAAATGAAGGTTGGGCCGTTGGCTGGGCCGTTACCGACGGCTGAACGCTGGGCGCTGCCGTTGGCGCCGTGGAAGGTTGGGCGGTGGCCGTTGCACTGGGTGGCGCAGTTACCGACGGTTGAACGCTTGGGGTAGTGGAAGGCTGAACCGTAGGCGTTACCGACGGCAGGGCGCTTGGACTGTTTGTAATTGAAGGTTGGGCCGTTGGCTGTGCCGTTACTGACGGCAGGGCGCTTGGGCTAGCCGACGGTTGCGTGCTGGGTGAAGCCGTTGCGCTTGGCGTGGCGGAATTTGTTGCTGACGGGGTGGCCGAAGGCGTTACCGATGGCGGCGTACTGGGCGTTGGATTGGGATTACCGCCGCCGCCCGGATTCGGATTGCCGCTTGTAACCGGAGGGGCCGGATTGCTGGTCGGCGTTGTGGTGGGCAGTTGCGGGCCCAGGGTGGGGGCGGCCGTGGGGCTAACTTCCGGCGGGGGCGCCTTCGGTATGAATAGGGACAGCTCCGGATTGCGCTGGCCGCCGCCGCAGGCACTGAGGGCCGCCGCCGTTAGAACTACGATTAACTTTTGCTTCATATAAATTTCCTCTGCTCGATGGTGATTAAGTGTGTTGGCTAGTCCGATGTGGATTAACACCAAGGCCACGGCCTCCCAGCGCCGCCTATTACCGTGCTATTACGCAAAACCCGTGCACAGAGAAAAAATTTAAAAAAATTGGGGCCCAACGGCCCCGGATTACGGCATGAACAGCTGATTACAGCCCCGCCTTCAGACTGGCCTGCATGAAGGCGTCCAGGTCGCCGTCCAGCACCGCTTGAGTGTTGGAAGTTTCATGGCCGGTGCGCAAATCCTTAATGCGCGACTGGTCGAGCACGTAGGAGCGAATCTGGTTGCCCCAGCCGATGTCCGACTTGCTGTCCTCCAGGGCCTGGGCCGAGGCGCTGCGCTTCTGCATTTCCAACTCGTAGAGCTTGGAACGCAGCTGCTTCATGCAGGTGTCCCGGTTCTGGTGCTGGCTGCGGCTGCTCTGGGACTGCACCACGATGTTGGTGGGCAGGTGGGTGATGCGCACCGCCGATTCCGTCCGGTTCACGTGCTGGCCGCCGGCGCCAGAGGCCCGGTACACGTCCACCCGCAGGTCGGCGGGATTAATCTCAATGTCCACCCGGTCGTCGATTTCCGGCGAGACAAAGACCGAGGCGAAGGAGGTGTGGCGCCGATTGTCCGAGTCGAAGGGCGATTTGCGCACCAGGCGATGAATGCCGATTTCCGTGCGCAGCCAGCCGTAGGCGTACTCGCCCTGGAAGGCCACCGTGGCCGATTTAATGCCCGCCACCTCGCCGGCGCTTTCCTCGATGATTTCCGTTTTAAAGCCGCGCTGCTCGCCCCAGCGGCAGTACATGCGCAGCAGCATGGCGGCCCAGTCCTGGGCTTCGGTACCGCCGGAACCGGCGTTGATGTCGAGAAAGGCGTTGTTCTGGTCCAGCTCGCCGGCAAACATGCGGCGGAATTCCAAATCTTCCACCAGCTTTTCCAGCTGGGCCAAATCGTTGAGGGCTTCGTCGGCCAGGGCCTGGTCGTCCTCCAGCTGGGCCAGTTCGAGGATTTCCCGACAGTCATTCAAGCCCTGGGCCAGCTGTTCCAATTTGCCAATGACCCCGTCCAGGCTGGCCCGCTCCTGATTTAGCGCCGTGGCCTGTTCCTGGTTATTCCAGATGTCCGGCCGCTCCAGCTCGCGGTTTACCTCCTCCAGCCGCTCCTTCTTCGCCTCGTAGTCAAAGATACCCCCGCAGGGCGCCGCTGCGTTCCTGCAATTGGCGGATTTTCTCGTAGCTTAAATTTAGTTCCATGGCTGCTCCCGGTGAAAAAGGGCTAATTGTACGTGCTTCCCGCCGGAGATTTACAAACAGACGGGCGCTTTAGCTGTTTGTATAAATGGTTTATTTACAAACAGCTAAAGCGCCCGTCTGTCGGTAAAGTTCCAAAATGGATAAAAAAACGCTTCCCCAGCACAGGGAAGCGAAGCATTTATTTGCTAGTTTTTTCGCGCACCAATTAGGGTTGCCCTCTCAGCTTAACCCAATCGCCGCGCACCGGCCGGGCAAATAGGGCCAGCACCGAAATCATGCAGATTTCAATGGAGAAGGACCAGTAGATGTGGCCGATAATCTCGCTGAGGTTCTCCTCCCAGTTCAAATTCCAGGCCCAGCCAGTTACCGCTTTGCCGCCGTTGGCGTTCTCGGGAATGTAGGAGGGATAGCGGTAGCCGAGCAGGGGAATCATCAGCCAGTGGGCCCAGGCGGTGGTAATGAGGCCGTAGAAGATGCCCCAGCCCCAGCGAATGCGCGGCCACCAGATGGAAAACAGCACGTAGGTAAAAGTAAAGGCGAAGCTGAACAGCCAGTGGTAAATGGTTACGGCGGCCAGCACGTTATTGCCCTGATAGATGTAATCGAGGGAATGCTGGTCGAAGGCCTTGCCGTTGTACATGAAGTACTGCCCCAGTCGTTGATGTGGGCGCCGGGGGGCGACAATTCACCGGGCGGCCGCGGCGGCATGTTCACCTCCGAGCCCCATTTCACCAGCGAACTGATAAAGCCGCCAACGATGGTGGTCCAGAAAATCACCCCCAGGTTGGTCCAGTTGAAGAGTACGCCCAGGCCCTTTTTCGGCTTGGCCGTTCCTTGATTTTCGCTCATGGCATCTTCCTTACTGTTGAAAGCCCCCAATATGCCGCGGACCACCGCCGGCCATCATTAACGTATCTACAGAAGCCGCCGCCGGGCCGGGCAAATTCCAGCCCTAAATGTCCTTCGCCAGTTTCTCCGCCAGCCCCAGATAGTTATCCGGCCGCAGCGCCCGCAGCGCCGCCTTGGCCTCCGCCGGCAGCGGCAGCCCGTCGATGAAGGCGGCCAGCTGTTCCTGGCCGATGTGCTCCTGGCCCCGGGTTAAATCCTTTAATAGTTCGTAGCCGTTGGCCACGCCGTAGCGGCGCATTACCGTCTGGATAGGTTCCGCCAGCAGCGGCCAGTTCTGCTCTAAGTCCGCCTGGAGCGCCGGCCCGTTCAGCTCCAGCTTCTCCAGCCCCCGCAAATGGCTGCGGTAGGCCAGCAGCCCGTAGCCCAGGGCCACGCCCACATTGCGCAGCACCGTGCTATCGGTCAAATCCCGCTGCCAGCGGGACAGGGGCAGCTTCGCCGCCAGGTGCGCTAGCAGCCCGTTGGCCAGGCCCAAATTGCCCTCGGAGTTCTCAAAGTCGATGGGATTGACCTTGTGCGGCATGGTGGAGGAACCCACCTCGCCGGCCTTCACCCGCTGGCGGAAGTAGCCGATGGCGATGTAGGCCCAGATGTCCCGGTTAAAGTCGATGAGAATGGTGTTAATGCGTTGAATGTTTTGGAAAATTTCCGCCATGTAGTCGTGCGGTTCAATCTGAATGGTGTAGGAATTAAAGGTTAAACCGAGGCCCTCCACAAACTGGCGCGCCAGCCGCTCCCAGTCCACCGCCGGATAGGCGGCCTGGTGCGCGTTGTAGTTGCCCACGGCGCCGTTAATCTTGCCGAGAATTTCCTGGCGCTCCAGCTGGCCCAGCTGCCGTTCCAGCCGCGCCAGCACGTTGGCCATTTCCTTGCCCAGGGTGCTGGGGGTGGCCGGCTGGCCGTGGGTGCGGCTCATCATCGGCACGCCCGCCCAGCGGTGCGCCAATTCCCGCAATTTCGCGCAAATTTGCCGCAGTTCGCCGCCGATTAGCTTCAAACCATCCCTTAACATCAGGCCGTGGCTCAGATTATTAATGTCCTCGGAGGTGCAGGCGAAGTGCCAGAATTCCTGGGCCTTACTTAGTTCCGCCAGGGCCGGGCCCGCCGCATTGATGAAGGCCTCGCGGCGCAGCCAGTATTCCAGGGCCTTCACGTCGTGGTTGGTCTCCCGCTCGATGGCCTTAACCGCGGCGGCCTGCTCTGGGGTGAAATTGGCCTTAAGCTGTTCCAGCTGCGCCTGGGTGTCTGGACTGAAGGGGCCGATTTCTTTAATGTCCGGGGCGGCGGCCAGGGCCTGTAGCCAGCTGACTTCCACCCGCAGCCGCGCGCGGATTAGGCCATACTCGGAAAATAGGGGCCGTAAATCGTCCAGGGCCGCGCTATAGCGGCCGTCCAGGGGGCTCAGTGCCAGTAAGTTATCCATTGCATTCCTTGGTTCTAATTAATCATTGTTGCTGCCGAATGGGCGGTTGTTCGCCTGTGGCTCACGCTCCCGACTTTACAAACGGACGGGCGGTTGTTCGCCTGTGGCTCACGCGCCCGATTTTACAAACATACGGGCGCTTTCCCTGTATGTAATTAAAGGCGTAAATACATGCAGGGGAAGCGCCCCATTGTATGTTTAAAGCGGTTTTTTATGGTTTTACAAACAGAGCCGGTTTATTTCTTCTCCAGCCCCTCCCAGAAGCGGCCTGCAATGTCCTGGCCCGTGGCCTTCTCGATTTCCCGCAGGCAGGTGGGGCTGGTTACGTTGATTTCCGTAATGTAGCCGCCGATGACGTCCAGGCCCACCAGGTACAGCTTCTGCTCGGCAATGAGCGGCTGCACCTGCTCCACCAGCCAGTAATCCCGCTCGGTCAGCGGCTGCACCACGCCCCGGCCGCCGGCGGCCAGATTCGCCCGGAATTCCCCCTCCTTGGGTAGCCGCGCCAGTCCGTGGTCCACCGGCTGGCCATTAATAATCAGAATGCGCTTATCCCCTTCCACCACCTTGTCCAGGTAGCGCTGCACCATCAGCACCTGGTTGCCGTCCGGATTCATGGCCTCCATGATGGCAGAAAAGTTCTTGTCGTCGCTGCTGAGGCGGAAGATGCCGCGGCCGCCCATACCGTCCAGCGGCTTCAGCACCGCCGTTTCGTATTTCTCCACGAAGGCGCGGATTTCCTCGGCGGAACGGGTAATGAGCGTTTCCGGCGTCGCCTGGGGCACCCGGCTGATGGCGAACTTCTCATTGACATTGCGCAGGGCCGCCGGCGGATTAACGATGCGTACCCCCTCCCGCTCCAGCAGTTCCAGCATGTAGCTGTCGTAGATGTAGCCCAGATTAAAGGGCGGGTCCTTGCGCTGCAGCAGCACGTCTATGGAATTCAGATTAAGGAAAGTCTCGTTGAGCACCTCCACATAGCGCTCGTTGCGGTCCACCAGCCGCACCTGCTGCACATTGGCAAAGACTTGGCCATCGCGCACGAACCAGTCCTTCTGCTGGAAGATGTAAAGCTGGTAATGGCGCTGCTGGGCGCCGAGCATGAGGGCGAAGGTGGTGTCCTTATAGGGTTTGATGTGGTTAATGTCGTCCATTAACACGGCAATTTTCATGGTTCCTCCCGATTATTGAAATAGTCCACCAGCGGCTGCACCACGGATTCCCTAAAGGTGCCGGGCCACTGGCTGACCGGCTGTTCTCGGCCGTCCTCGGCCCAGAAATGCAGCGGCCGACCGCTGAAGTCCAGTTCCGCCTGCTCCCGGCCGTCCGGGTAAAAGAGGTGATAGCGCTGGTCGCCGCCGGCGAAATAGGCCGTGGCCTGGCCGGACTCATTGAATAGCAGATAGTCGTGGCCGCGGCGGGCGAGAAAGGGCTTGCCCGCCTTAAACAGATAGTGCCAGCCGCTAGGCCGCCCGTCCCGGTAGCTGGTCAGGGCCTGCAGCTGGCCGCCGCGGTCGTAGAAGGCCACCGTACCGTCCGCCACGCTGGCCGCAGTGAAATTGCGCTCCTGGCCCGCCTGCAGCAGGAAGGGGCCGCTCTGGCGGCTGCCGTCGCCGTAGAAATCCTGCACCACGGTCTGGTCGCCGCTGGTTTTACCGAGGATTTTGCGGCGGTAACCGGTCGCCTCCGGCCGCTCGCTGGGCTGACCCCGGCCGTCGAAGTAAATGGTTTCCTCGGGGCTGGGGCTATAGCTGGGCGGCGCCGGTTCCCTTTGCGGAAATTCTTCCGTGAAGAAATCACTTAGCTGGCGCGGCTCTGCACCTTCCTCCAGCTCTGCCCCTTCACTCTCGGCTTTATCTGTACCGTTATCCCGCAGATGGTTAAGAATTTCCTTTAACAGCTGCACCCGGCGGCGAAACAGTTCCAAATCCAGGGCGCCCTTGCGTTCCCGCCCCTCCCGGTCCCAGACTCGCACCTTCTCGCCCTCGCTCAGGGCCATGGGTTGGCCGTCCTCGTAGTAATAGGTCATGGCCTGCCTATCCATGTAAATGGCCACCCTATTGTCCTGGAAGCCCAGCAGCTGGCCCCTATCCTCGTTATCCGTGGCGAAGAACAGCTGGCCACGGCGGAATTGGAAGCTCCAGCCCACGGCCCGGCCGTCCTTAAAGGTGGAATAGGAATCCAGCGGCGAACCGTCCTCCTCCCCGTACCAGAGCATGGGGCCGCTGGCGATGCAGTCGATGCTGAAATCGGTCTCGTGGCCGGGCCGCAGCAGGAAGGGCGCCGTCTGCGGCTTTTTATCGCCGTCCGCCCCGCTGCGGTAGAAATCCTGGGCCACGGTCTGGCCGTCCTTAGTGGTACCGAGGATTTTCCGGTAGTAATAGCTGCCGTCGGCGCCGGCCAGTGCCTGTTCACTGTCCTTGGCGAAGTAGTAAATCTTTTCCTCACTGGCCGGCTGATAGTCCAGGCCGTTCTTATAGGTCAGCGGGTCAATATTAAGCAGGTCCGTGGGCAAATCCTTAATTAGCGCGCTGGCCGGCGGCGGCAGTTCCTCGCTTTTATCCCCGGCCGCTTCCCCGTCCTCCTCGAGCTTGGCCCGCTTGAACATCTGATCCACCCGGCCCACCGCCTCGCGCAGCAGTTGCGGGTCCAGCTGTTGGGTGGCTATTTCTCGGCCGTCCCGGTCCCAGGCCTGTTCCTCCTCACCCTTAATGCGCAGCATGGCGGCGCCGTTGCTGTAGTAGTAAATGACCTGGTCTTTGTCTATGGACACCCGTGGCCGGCCGGCCCGGTCCAGGAGCAGCACCAGCTTTTTCTCCGGCTTATGGGCTTCCATAAATTGCCCGTCGTCCACCCGCAGCAGCCAGCCCTGCAGCTGTCCGTCCTTAAAGTTACCCACGTCAATGACCTGACCGTTGGGCCCAAAGCGCACCACCCGGCCATTATTGCCGTCGCTGCTGAAGTCCTCCTCGTGGCCGGCGCCCAGCAGGAAGGGCGCCGTTTGCACCTTGCCGCTGTCCTGATAGAAGTCCTGGGCCACCAGGCTGCCGTCGCTGGTTTTCCCGAGAATTTCCCGGTAATAGCCGCCGGGCTGGGGGCTGGCGGCCACCCGCGGCAGGCCTTGGCCCAGCAGCGCCCCTAGCAATTGCTTGGGCTGCTGGAAGGGCCAGGGGCCGGGGGCATTCAGTTCGCGCCCCTCTTTGGTGAAGTAATAAATTTTTTTCTCGCTGGCCGGTTCATAGTCCAGGTCGTTGTCGAAGTTCTTCGCCTCCACCTGGGCCAGCTCGGCGGGAAACTCCAATTTAAAGTTCAAATCCTCCACCCGCGGCACGGTGGCCCGCTGTTCCGGGTCGAAGGCGGTGGCCGTGTAATAGCTCGTGGTCGATAGGGCGGCCAGGTCGGCGCTCAGCAGCGCGAGGGCCAGGGCCAGCATGGTTTTTTTCATGAATCTCCTTGGTTAATTATTTGCCGATAAATGGGCGGCCACTTCCTTCATGCGCCGTTCGCAGGCGGCGGTGGCGCCCTTATCCAACTGATTGAAGTCGGTCAATTGGCCGTTACGGTCCCAGCTCTGCTTCGGCACCAGGCCGTTGCTGTCCAGCACTGCCATGGCTTGGCCGTTGGGGTGAAAATAGAAGATGCGTTGCTGCTCCGGGTCGAGCAGGACGCTGGGCTGGCCCTGTTCGTCGAGGATAAGGGTCTGCCGGCGGCTCTGCGGCGACTGGTAGGCGATGATTTTGCCGTCCTGCACCAGCGCCAGCTGGCCCGGGCTGCCCTTGTGGTAATTGGCGATGTGGCTAACGGCGCCGCGCCGGTCGTAGGCGATGACCCGGCCATCTACGCCGCGGCCGCTGAAGATTTTCTCCTTGCCGGCGAGGACGATGAAGGGGGAAGTTTGCGGCTGCTGGCTATCCTGATAGAAGTCCTGGGCCACCGTCTGATTCTTATCGGTTTTGCCAAGGATTTTGCGGTAATAGCCGCCGGCCTGGGGTTGGCTGGCCGCCTTGCTATTGCTGTCAAAGTAAATGATGGTGCTCTCCAGGGCCGGGGTGTATTCCAGCCCGTTTTGAAAATTGGCGGCCACCTGGCCCAGCTCCGGGGAGAAATCCAGGGAAAAGCCGAAGTCCTTGATATTTGGTACCAGACTGGCCGGGCGGGAGGTTTTGCTGGCACCCAGCCGGGGCAGCTCCCCGCCATTGCTGAGGGTCGCCTCTTCGGCCCGGGTCGCGGCGGCCAAGGCTAAAAATAACAGCGGCCCCATAAAAATTATTCTTCTCATCGCTTTCTCCTGAGGAAGCCTGTAGATAAGCTATTTTAGCCCAAGGGTTGCCGCTGCCAAGGCTAATTCCGCGTTTTTACAAACAGACGGGCGCTTCTCCTGTATGTTTAAACGCCTTAATAAACATACAGGGGAAGCGCCCGTCCGTCGGTAAATTGCGGGTAAAATTTAATTTTCCGCATTCCCCCGGGGGACCCATGACTAACTTCACCAGCATTCTCGACTGGATTCGCTACGGCACCAGCCTGCTGCGCCAGAGCAGCGTTTATTACGGCCATGGCACCGATAACGGCCTGGACGAGGCCACGGCCCTAGTGCTCGGCAGCCTGCACCTGCCCTATAACCTGGACTCCAGCTACTTCAGCGCCCGGCTCAGCGAGGCGGAAAAGGCCCTGCTGGCGGAAAACTTCCGCCGCCGGGTGGACGAGCGGATTCCCGTCGCCTACCTCACCAAGAGCTGCTACTTCGGCGGCCTGGAATTCTACGTGGACGAGCGCGTGCTCATTCCCCGCTCGCCGCTGGCGGAATTTCTCGAAAAAAACCCCGACCGCTTCGAGCAAATACTGGATTTGTGCTGCGGCAGCGGCTGCCTCGGCCTGCTGGCCAAGTACCACAACCCGGCCGCCGCGGTAGTTATGGCCGACCTGAACAGCGATGCCCTGGCGGTGGCGGAAATTAACCGTCGCCGCTTCCAGCTGGAAGAAGAGGTGGAAATTGTCCAGAGCAACCTCTTCGCCGCCCTGGCCGGCCAGAATTTCGACCTAATTCTGTGTAATCCACCCTACGTGGCGGAAGAAGAGCGGGACTACCTGCCGCCGGAATACCAGAAGGAGCCGGAACAGGCCCTGTTCGCCGGCGCCGACGGGCTGGATTTGGTGCGGAAAATTCTCTTTCAGGCCAGCGATTACCTGACGGAAAACGGCCTGCTGCTGCTGGAAGTGGGTGCCAGCTGGCCCAATTTGGAATTGGCCTTCCCCAACTGTGATTTCGATTGGCTGGAATTCGAGCGCGGCGGCGTGGGCGTTTGTGCCATCGGCGCCGATGAGCTGGCCGCCTGGCGGCTGGCCGGCCTATTGGATTAATCCGACTAAAGTTCTAGAATTAATTTTCCTTAATTATCTCTGGAGAAAAATCAATGAAGCAAACGGCGGACATCATCATCGTTGGCGCCGGCCCGGCCGGCCTTAGCCTGTCCCGGTCTCTGGCCAACAGTGGCCTTAGCATCTGCCAAATCGATGGGCTAGAGCAGGGCGCACTCGCCAATCCACCCTTTGACGGCCGGGAAATCGCCCTCACCCACCCGTCCAAGAAAATTCTCGAGAATCTCGACATTTGGTCCCGCATTCCCGCCGAGGAAATTTTCCAGCTGAAGGAGGCGACGGTGGTCAATGGCACGTCACCGCTCCAGCTGCATTTCCCCCAGCCCAGCACCAACAGCAAGGGCGAACCCATTGATACTCTAGGCTATCTGATTTCCAACCACCTAATTCGCAAAGCCGCCTATGAGGCCTGCCAAAGCCAGGACAATATCCAGTGGCACTTTGGCCGCCGCGTGGTAAGCAGCCACAGCGACGCCGCCGGCGCCAGGGTAATCCTCGACGACGGCACGGAAATTAACGGTAAATTGCTGGTGGCCGCCGACAGCCGCTTCTCCTCCATTCGCCGCAACCAGGGCATTCCCGCCGAAACCCATGAATTCGGTCGCAATGTGATTGTTTTCCGCCTTAGCCATGAGCGCCCCCATAACCAGACGGCCACTGAGTGCTTCTTCTACGGCAGCACTTTGGCCCTATTGCCCCTCAGCGAGCATCTCACCAATTGCGTAATCACCATTAACAGTAATCGGGCCGAGGAAATCATGGCCTTAAGTCCGGACGCGCTGGCGGACTTCGTCGCTCGGGAGCTAAATTTCCGCTTCGGCAAAATGGAACTGGTCAGCACCGTGCACAATTACCCACTGGTGGGCGTGCATGCGCGGCGCTTCTACGGCCTGCGCACGGCGCTGGTGGGCGACGCGGCCTGCGGCATGCACCCGGTTACCGCCCACGGTTTTAATCTCGGTTTAAAAAGTCAGGACATTCTTTCCCAGCTGATTCTGCGCCAGCACGGCCAGGGCTTGGACATTGGCGCTACTGACATGCTAGCCCGCTACGACCGGCGCCATCAGCTGAACACCCGGCCGCTCTACCACGGCACCAACGCCATCGTGAAGCTCTTCACCGACGAGCGGCGGCCAGCCAAGGCGCTGCGCCAGGGGGTTCTACGCCTATCTGCGGCGCTGCCCCCCCTAAAACGGCTCATCAGTCGCCAGTTAACCGGTTAAAGCGCACATAAAAAAAGGCCAGCATAGCTGGCCTTTTTAGTTGATTAATATAATTAGGTAATGCCCGGAGTCGGACTCGAACCGACACGGTATTTCTACCGAGGGATTTTAAATCCCTTGCGTCTACCAATTTCGCCATCTGGGCTTTATTTTTGTAGATGGCGAATGAACATTTCACCATCTGGGCTTTGTTTTCCCAGATGGCGACTTTGTGTTTCACCATCTGGACTTTATTTTTTGTAGACGGCAAATTTTGCCATCTGCCCATTAAAATAAAGAGGAGAAATTCTATTTATTAATTTCTACAATGTCAAACACTTCTTAAGTTAAGCCATGGATTTATTTAAAGATATTCAGCAAATCAGCGGCGCTGAAATTAGCGAAGAGCATCAATTCCCCCTCTTTGAACTGACCGGCCTGTACCAAAAATTTTTCGTTGCCGAAAAAGCCATCAGCGGTGAATGCATAATCGTTAATTTGGCCGAAGCACAAAATAAAAGCGATGAAGAAATCCTAAATCTCATCATCGCTTCCGGGTATGTGGCGGAAGATATGGACGTTAGTTTCCGCATCGACCGCCAACGGCGCTATTTCTATAGCTATTTCAATTTAATCAGCCAATAGAGAGCGGAGCATCCAGGCATTTTTCTCGTGGGTCTGCATGCGAATGGTCAGCAGGTCCGCCGTGGGCTGGTCATTGGCCTCTTCCACAATGGGGAATAGCTCCCGGCAGGTGCGCGTTACCGCCTCCTGTCCCTCCGCTAATTCCTTAATCATGGTTTTAGCATCGCTGCGGCCGTCCCCTTCGGGAATGCGGGTTAGCTGGGCAAATTCCTTGTAGGAACCGGGGGCCAGCACATCTAGGGCACGTATGCGTTCGGCGATTAAATCCACCGCCTCAGCCAGTTCCGTATATTGCTCCTCAAACATTAAATGCAGAGTACGGAACATGGGACCACGCACGTTCCAGTGGAAGTTGTGGGTTTTCAGATAAAGGGTATAGCTGTCGGCGAGAACTTTCTTCAGACCTTCGGCAATGGCTAACCGCTGTTCATCGCTAATGCCAATTTTAATATTACTCATTATAAAACTCCTTTTGTTTTAGAAAACTCGATAAGTTTAGCAAATCATTCCTTCTTGTCAACATCAAAAAACTCATCAACGCTCTTAATGCGACTTTCCTTCAGCACGTGCTTGTAAAGCGCTTCCACGTAGACCGGATAGGAGCCCGGACGTTGATTAAAGAAATGGTTGTGGTTCAGATAACTGTAACAGGTGAATAGTAACACCGGTATGGATACGGTTATGCACAACCGCCGCTTGTTATCCGTGAAGTAAATCATCTGCCAGTAATAGAACATGAAGCACAGTATGTGGATTAGTCCATTAAAGGACAGGCCCGTCTGGAAGGCCACCCAGGTACTTAGCGCCTCACCCAGCTGCAACGCCAAAAAGAAGAAGCCAAAGGAACCCATCAGCGGGAAAATGGGAAATTCACCGCGGGCGATGACGCCATAGGTTAGAGTCTGAGTCAGAATAATCACCGTAACTAGCAGCACCGTGAGAAACAGCATCTGAAAATTAAAAATATAGCTCTGGTCAGACGTTAGATAGTCGCTGACCATCACCAATGCCACGCTCATGGCCAGCAAAAAGGCGGCAAGAATTTTATGAAAGTCCATCAGTTAATTTCCTTTAAAAGTTTGCTAAAGACCTTGCTGGCCAAATCCGGTTGAATACCAAAAATAATTGCTTCAATGACAAAGCCCTTATTATTTTCACCCAGCAGCGATGCGGTCATATAGGCATCGCTAATGCCCTCGTATTTTTTGGTGGGCTGGGTGCAATAGGTCATTTTGAAGGTGCGCTCGCTGATTTTGACGAAGTCCGAGCGGCAGTCGAAATTGCCATAGTCCTTGGAGCTGCGCGGTGCCTGATTGATATTGTTAAAGTGGGAATAGAGGGCGTAGAAGCGGAAGGGATTGATGTTTTCCTGGGCGTAAACGTTGGTGTAGCCGTAGACAATATTGCCGAGAATCATATCGTTGCTCAGGAAAATATTGCGGTCGTTCTGGCACACCAGGTTTTCCTGCACCAGCAAATCCTCCGGCTTCGGCTCCTGGGATGAATCCCAGCAGCGCACATCATTGCCAATTTCCGTGGGCACGGAAAAGCCGCTCATGGACACCTTCTTAAATTTGTCCTTGAAAAATTGCTCAAAGTACTTTGTGTTATCAGCGCTCAACTGCTTAGCGATGGCCTGATTGATGTCCTGCTTGCTCTTATTGTCCTTTAACAATTTCTCCAACGCCGCCACCGGCACAATGAAGCCGAGGCCATTGCCCTGGGTGGCCACATTAATGCCCACCACTTGCCCTTCACTGTTAAGGGTGGGGCCGCCGCTCATGCCACTGTTCAGGGCGCCGGAAAAGAGTATGCGCGGGGTGGCGGTATTTTTCTGGAAGCCGTTATTGCTGCCCTCAACGATAACAAAGCCGAAGTCATTGGGATTGCCCAAAGAAAACAGCGCTTCACCCTGGTTCTGGCCGGCGGCGAAATCCAGCGCCTTGCCCACCACCTTGGTCGCCTTAAGAATGGCCAGGTCATTGATTATGTCCACCGCGTACAGCTCTAAATTGCCCTGGCCGTTGTTCTGGTCCAGGTAATCCACCTTAAAGTTATTGCGAGTGGCGGCAGGAGCGATGACGTGGTAATTGGTGGCCAGGAAGGAGCCGTCGCCGATTATGAATCCGGAACCGATGGCCTGCTTTTGCCCAGTGGCACTGTTAATGGTGCGAATCTGTACCACGCTGTCCTTGTACTGATTAAAGAGTGCTGCGCGGCTGCTATTGTTCTTAATGGCCTCGGCCATGCTGTTTGAGTCACTATTTTCCGCCGGGGCCGTCTCCGGGGTGCTGGCTTCCGCAGTGGCTTCGTCCGACTTTGCATGGCCTTCGCCGACTTTTGCGATAACTTCACCGACCGTGGTGGTTCCCTCGCTGGCATCTTCGCCGGCCGCTTGGCTTTCGGCGGCGGGCGCTTCCTGGGACCGCTCTAATCGGTTCTTGCCAATTTTGCCCGCGGCGGGTTCGGCCAAAGCCAAGAACGCCATTAGAGTGAGAAATAAGCGCTTCATTTAATAACTACCTTTTTAATTTTTCGTTTACCAATTTGCACCACGGCGCTGAAGCCGCTGGCCAAAGTTAATTTTTTATCGCTGACCTTTTCGCCGTCGATTTTCACCGCGCCGCCGTCGATGTCGCGCAGGGCCTGGGAAGTGCTGGGGGCCAGCCCCGCCTCCTTCAGCACGTTGGCGATGGTTCCCGGTGCACAGTGCACCTCCTCCAGATTTTCTGGAATCTCGTTTTTAGCGAAGCGCTGAATGAAGGCCTGCTGGGCCGCCTCCGCCGCCGCCCCGTCGTGGAAGCGGGCCACCAGCTCCCGAGCCAATTCAAATTTAATGTCGCGGGGATTGCGGCCCTGGGCCGCTTCGGCCTTCAATTGGCCAATCTCCGCCAGCGGCCGGAAGGACAGCAGTTCAAACCAGCGCCACATCAGTTCGTCGGAAATGGACATGATTTTGCCGAACATATCTTCCGGCGCGTCGAAGATGCCCACGTAGTTGCCCAGGGACTTGGACATCTTCTGCACGCCGTCCAGCCCCTCCAGTATGGGCATGGTGATGACCGCCTGGGGTGACTGGCCGTAGGCCCGCTGCAATTCCCGCCCCACCAGCAGATTAAATTTCTGGTCGGTGCCGCCCAGCTCCACGTCCGCGGCCAGGGCCACCGAGTCATAGCCCTGGGTCAAGGGATAGAGCAGCTCGTGCACGGCGATGGGGCGATTTTCCCGGAAGCGCTTGCTGAAATCGTCCCGCTCCAGCAGCTGCGCCACCGTGTACTTGGCCGTGAGCTTAATCACGTCGCTGGCGGTCATGGTTTCGCACCAGCGGGAATTGAATTCCACCGTGGTTTTATCCGGGTCGAGAATCTTAAAGACTTGATTTTTATAGGTTTCCGCGTTGGCCAGCACCTGCTCCTTGGAGAGGGGCGGCCGGGTGGCGTTCTTGCCGGAGGGGTCGCCGATTTGCGCAGTGAAGTCGCCGATGAGAAAGATGACCTGGTGACCCAGTTGTTGAAATTGCCGCAGTTTGTTGAGTACCACCGTGTGACCGAAGTGTAAATCCGGCGCCGTCGGGTCCATGCCCAGTTTTACCCGCAGGGTTTTGCCCGCCTGGAGTTTTTCGAGCAATTCCGCTTCCCCGATAAAATCCTCCGTGCCGCGTTTTAATTCTTCAATAGAATTCCGCATTGTTATCCTCAATTATTTAAGATTATTAACTTGAACTATTTTATAGGAATTATGACGGGCACAAGCCTAGACGGCGTAGATGTTTGCCTCATTCGTGTCCATAAAAAAACCCAATATCTGGCCCATTATTTTTTGCCCATGGGCGAAGAATTAGCCAACGAATTGCGGTCCCTAAATTCCCCCCAATATGACGAAATTAATCGGGCCGAAATGGCCATTCAGGCCCAGACCAAACTGATGGCCCGGGCCGTGGCCACGCTGCTGGCCCGCCACGGCCTGGAACCTGCTCAAATCCGCGCCATCGGCCTGCACGGCCAGACCCTACGCCACCGGCCCGACCTGGGCTATACGGTGCAATGGCACAACGGGGCGCTGCTGGCGGAGCTAACCGGCATCAGCGTGGTTACGGACTTCCGCCGCCGCGATGTGGCCGCCGGCGGCCAGGGGGCCCCGCTGGCGCCGCTCTTCCAGCGGGCCTTTTTCCCGCAACTGCCGGTGGCCATTGTTAATCTCGGCGGCTTCGCTAATCTGACCGTACTGACCGAAAAAGAAAGCCGCGGCTTCGACTGCGGCCCGGCCAATGTGCTGATGGACCTGTGGATTCAGCGCCACCGGGACGCCAGCTACGACGAAGCCGGCGCCTGGGCCCGTTCCGGCACCCTGCGGGAGCCGCTGTTAAACGCCATGCTGGCCGATGCATATTTCTCCCGGCCGGCGCCCAAATCCACCGGCCGCGACGAATTTAACGGCGCCTGGCTGGCGCGCTTTCCCCTCGCCGATTACGCCCCCGCCGACGTGCAGCGCACGCTGCTGGAGCTGACCGCCCGCACGGTGGCGACGGCATTAAGGGAGAACCACCCGGCCCGCAACTACTGCCTGACCGGCGGCGGCGCCGCCAACGATTTTCTGCGCCAGCGGCTCCGGGAACTGCTGCCCGGCTGGACGACCCTGGAGCCGCCCCTGCCGGCCCAGGCGCTGGAGGCGGCCGGCTTCGGCTGGCTGGCCTGCCAATGTCTCCGCGGGCGGGCTCTGGATTTGACCGGCAGCACCGGCGGGCCGCCGCGAATCCTCGGTGCCATCTATCCCCGCTAGCATCAAGGGTTATTTACCGACGGCCGGGCGGTTCTTTGCTGCGCTCAGGCGCCCTTCGGGCGCTTATCCTGTATGTTTAAAAGCCTCAATAAACATACAAATAAAGCGCCCGATTGTTTGTTTAATGGCTTAAACATACAGAGGGGCGCTTTAGCTGTTTGTATCTGGGGCTGAAATCCTAAGGCCCTGCATAACTTGACGTAAGAGGCCGCCCGCACGTCCTGCCCCCAGCCAGAACGGTGCCTTTACATTTACACCGGCCAACCGTAAAAGCTCGGGCCGGTACCGGTGCGCCAATTAATGTTCCGTGCGGGCGCTTGCGGTGCCGGCCCATGAACTTACCCGCCAATTAAGACCTATAGCTGGCCATTTACCGACGGAGGGGCGCTTTTACTGTATGTATTTAGGGCTTAAATACATACATGGGAAGCGCCCGATTGTTTGTTTAATGGCTTAAACATACGGAAGGGCGCTTCCCCTGTATGTATTTAGGGCTTTAATTACATACAGGATAAGCGCCCGTCCGTCGGTAAAAGCCATAAAAAAGCCCCCGAACGGGGGCTTAGGGCCTATTTGTGTCTTTCGCGGAGGATTTTCGCCGCCTTAACCATATTTTCCATGGCTGCCTTGGTTTCCGGCCAGCCGCGGGTCTTCAGGCCGCAGTCCGGATTAACCCAGA
>CAUSQL010000018.1:0-31429 GCA_963533935.1 uncultured Cardiobacteriaceae bacterium | reverse complement strand
TACAACCGACCGTACAACCGACCGTACAACCGACCGTACAACCGACCGTACAACCAACGGTGCAGCCAACCACTCCCGGCAATAACGGCGCGCAAAATAACAGTAAAAAATTCGCAGGAACCATTATTAATCTGCCAAAAGAAAATGATGATCCCGATACTCATGAAGAGCTATTTATGTATGAGGGGGTGAGAGGTAAACAAAATAAGCTAGCTTTAACGGAAAAACCGACAATTATTGAACTAAATTCCGGGCGCCATTTGCTGACATTACCAACCGCAGCGCCCAGCGCCCAACAAGATGGCATTAAGATTTATAACCATGATATAGCTCCTTACAAAGAGCTAATGGTTAGCGATGACCGCTATAAACATGTACAAATCGGCTATCTTGCTGACAATGACAACACCCACCAGCTCTTCCATCGCCATGACCAGGAACCAACAAATTTACCACTGGCCGGCAAAGCCAACTATAAAGGCGATGCCATTCTTAATTTCCGCGATTTAACTGAGAAACATCTGCGCACTGAACAGGGTAAGGTTGATATTGGCGTTGATTTCGGTACGAAAATTGTAGAATTCCAGATTAATAGTCCAAGTCATCAGAGTTATGTTGCGGCTGAAGTTGGCACTAATTCCTCAAACAGAGAACATTATCCATTTGGAGGTGTAAATACACGTTCGAGTGCCGCCGATTTCTCAGAAACACTAACTAAACCACCTCTTGATAATCAGATTTACGTTAATGAGCTTAACGGCTTCTTTGCTGGCCCGAATGCAGAGGAAGTTCACGGCAACTACCGTTACTACACAAGAGATAGGAGATATGACGATAGGGACTATGAGAATATCGATGCGGTCTTCGCCGGTAAAAAACAGTAATCGCTAAAGCCTAAAAATATAAAACGCCGACCAGTTCGGCGTTTTTTATGGCTTTATGGGCCTTTACCGACGGACGGGCGCTTATCTTGTATGTATTTAAGCCTTTAATTACATACAGGGGAAGCGCATAGCGCCTGAGCGCAGCGAAGAACCGCCCGTCCGTTAGTAAACGCTGGGAAAAGCGGCTTTTTCAGCGCCACGGCACAAAACTATTAAAGTTTTGTAATTTTTCCGCTAGACTTAGAAACAGGCATTTTAACTTGAGGAATCTCTGATGAATTTACACGAATATCAGGCCAAGGCTCTCTTCCGCCAGTACGGCGTGGCCACTCCCAGAAACATTCTGGCCCACAGCGCCGACGAGGCGGTCAAAGCGGCCCAGGAGCTGGGCGGCAGCGTTTGGGTGGTTAAGGCTCAGGTGCACAGCGGCGGCCGCGGCAAGGCCGGCGGCGTTAAGGTGGCCAAGAGCCTGGACGAGGTGAAAAGCCTGGCCAGCAGCATGTTGGGCAGTACCCTGAAAACCCATCAGACCGGCGCCATCGGCCTCCCCATCAATAAGGTGCTCATTGAGGAAGGCCTGAACATCGTTGATGAACTCTACGTGTCCGCGGTGGTGGACCGGGCCACCCGGCGCATTTCCTTCATCTCCTCGGCGGAGGGCGGCATGGACATCGAAGAGGTGGCGGCGAAGAGCCCGGAAAAAATCCTCTCGGTGGGCGTGGACGCCAGCGCCGGCTACTTCCCCTACGTGGGCCGCCGCCTCGCCTTCGCCCTCGGTCTAAATAAGGCCCAGGTGGGCCAGCTGACCGAGCTGCTGGCCGGCCTGCACCGGCTCTTCGTGGAGAAGGATTTATCCATGGTGGAGATTAACCCGCTAATTATCACCGGCGACGGCCAGCTGCTCGCCCTCGACGCGAAGATTGCCGTGGACGATAACGCCCTGTACCGCCACAAGGATTTGGCGGAAATGCGCGACCCCACCCAAGAAGACGAGCGGGAGAACCGCGCCCAGGAGCTGGAACTGAACTACGTGGCCCTGGACGGCAACATCGGCTGCATGGTGAACGGCGCCGGTTTGGCCATGGCGACCATGGACATTGTCAAATTGCACGGCGGCGAACCGGCCAACTTCCTGGATGTGGGCGGCGGCGCCACGGCGGAACGGGTGAAGGAGGCCTTCAAGCTCATTCTCACCTCGCCGCAGGTTAAGTCCATTCTTGTGAATATCTTTGGTGGCATTGTCCGCTGCGACCTAATCGCCGAGGGCATTATCAGCGCCGCCAAGGAAATTAATTTGACCGTGCCCGTGGTGGTGCGCCTCCAGGGCACCAACGTGGAGCTGGGCAGAAAGATGTTGGACGAAAGCGGTTTGGCCATCACCTCGGCCAGTGATTTAACGGACGCGGCGCAAAAAGCGGTAGCGGCGGCCAAATAGGAGCATTTATGAGCATTTTCATCACTAAGAACACTAAAGTTATCACCCAGGGTTTCACTGGCGCTCAGGGCACCTTCCACAGCGAACAGGCCATTGCCTACGGCACCCAGCTGGTGGGCGGCGTTACCCCGAACAAGGGCGGTTCCAAGCACCTGGACCGGCCGGTATTTAACAACTGTGCCGAGGCGGTGCAGGCTACCGGTGCCAACGCGTCGATGATTTTCGTGCCGCCGCCCTTTGCCGCCGATTCCATTCTGGAGGCGGTGGACGCGGGCATTGAAGTCATCGCCTGCATCACCGAGGGCATTCCAGTACTTGACATGCTGCGGGTGAAGGCGGCGCTGAAGGGCACCAATGTGCGCCTGGTGGGCCCCAACTGCCCCGGCATCATTACCCCGGAAGAATGCAAGATGGGCATCATGCCCGGCCACATTCACAAGAAGGGCTCCGTTGGCATCGTCTCCCGCTCCGGCACCCTGACCTATGAGGCGGTGTTCCAGACCACCAACATCGGCCTGGGCCAGTCCACCTGCGTGGGCATCGGCGGTGACCCCATTAACGGCACCAGCTTCATCGACTGCCTGGCCGCCTTCGAGCAGGACCCGGAAACCAAATACATCGTGATGGTGGGCGAAATCGGCGGTTCGGCGGAAGAAGAGGCGGCGGAATTCATTAAGTCCAATGTGCGTAAGCCGGTGGTGGCCTACATCGCTGGCGTTACCGCACCGAAGGGCAAGCGCATGGGCCACGCCGGCGCCATCATTGCCGGCGGTAAGGGTACGGCAGCGGACAAGTTCCGGGCGCTGGAGGCGGCGGGCGTAACTACGGTGCGTTCACCGGCGGACATTGGCGCGGCGCTACAGAAAATCGCTAAATAGCCTTACCGCTAGCATTTACCGACGGACGGGCGCTTTATATGTATGTATTTAATCCCTAATTACATACATATAAAGCGCCCGTCTGTTTGTATATGGTTGTTTACAAACAGCCGGGCGGTTTTTCGCTATGCTCAGCGCTGCGCGTCTCCTATATGTTTTTTAACCCCTAATCGCCGAAAATCAGGCTGTTGGGCTTGCCGTTCAGCTTCTTC
This sequence comes from uncultured Cardiobacteriaceae bacterium, assembly GCA_963533935.1. Classification (GTDB taxonomy): domain Bacteria; phylum Pseudomonadota; class Gammaproteobacteria; order Cardiobacteriales; family Cardiobacteriaceae; genus CAUSKK01. The sequence goes on along the minus strand of CAUSQL010000018.1, from coordinate 28,020 downwards.
AACAATTTATCCAGCTGGGTGCTGGTCTTCTCCAGGCTGTTCATGGTTTTTTCTAGAGTGAAGTACAGGGACGACTCCGGCCCTAGACCCTTCAGCACCTTATCCAGCTGGCGCAGGTTCTGGTTCAGCTGGTCGCTGGTTTTGCCGATGTTCTCCCGGCTGTCCCGGGCCAGCCTATCCAAGTCCTTAACCAGACCGTCGATGTTCTTCAGCGTGCCGTTCAGCTGGCCGCGCAGGTCGCCGCTGATGCCCTTCAGGTCCCGGGTTAAATCTTCCACATTCTTGGCGATTTGGTTCAGCGGCAGCCGCTTCACGTTGGCGACGATGGCGCTGACGTCCTCGGTGAGCCGGCCCAGCTCCGTGGGCTGGCTCGGCAGCACGTCGTAGTTGCTGTCCCCGTCCTTCTTCAGCGTCTGCGGCTTTTTGCCCATTTCCAGCTTCACGTATTTTTCGCCGGTGAACAGGTTGCCAGTCTCCAGCGACGCCACCAGGCCGGAACGCACCAGATTGGCGATGAGCTGGCTGTTGCCGCCGGTGGAATTAATGCGCTCCGGCTCGATTTCCACCAGCACCGGCACCTTGGCGTCCCGGGTTTTCTCGTCGTAGATGAGGTTAATTTCCCTGACCTCGCCAATGTCGAAGCCCTTAAAATTCACCGGCGCGCCCACCTTCAGGCCGCGCACCGAATCGGGGAAATAGACCAGATAGCTTTCCTTGCGCAGCTGGCCCTTGCCGCGGCTTTCCACCTCATTCTTATGGAGGGTGAAGGTCATGGGCGCTGCCTTGCCGTCGCTGGCCGGCGATTTATCCTCCGGCCCCGCGTTTTCCTTGGCGCTGACCACCGCGTTGGCATTGCCGCCGTCGGAGGCGAAGGTGATGCCGCCCATCATCAGGCTTTCCAGCGATTCCATCTCGAACTTGGCCCCCTGGCTGCCAAGGGTGGCGCGGAAGCCGCTGACGTTCCAGAAGCGGCTGTTTTTATTGACTAATTTGTCGTAGGGCGCCTTGATGAAGGCGCTGATGACGATGTGGCGGAAGTCCTCGCTGAAGGCAATTTTCTCCACCTGGCCCACGGTCATGCCCTGGTAATAGACCGGCGAACCCACGTTCAGGCCGGCCAGCCGCTCGGTGGTCAGCTGGAGCCGCAGGCCCCGCTCGCCCTTCTCCACCAGGGGAATGTCCTCCAGCGCCTTAAAGCTGCGGCTGTATTCCTCGGATTTGCCAATGGAAACGGCGATGTAGCTGCCGGACAAAATGGTGGACAGGCCCATCACGCCGCGGGTGGAAATTTGCGGCTTCACAATCCAGAATTCACTGTCTTTACGCAATAGATTGTCCGCATTCTTATCCATCTGCGCCTCGACGATGACCGAATCCAGCGCCGGGCTTAAACGCACATCGCGGACGGTGCCGATGTCCAGGTTCTTATAGCGAATCTTCGTCTTACCTACTTCCAGGCCCTCGGCGTTGGGGAAGGTGATTTGGATAATGGCCCCGTACTGGGAATAGCGGTCGTAGGCCAGGTAAAAGCCCACCAGCAGGGCGATGGTTGGCAGCAGCCAGATTAGGTTAATTTTTTTCTTCTTTTTCATGGGCGTGGTCAAAGTAGTAATCCCAGAGCAGGCGGGTATCGAAGCTCTCGGTGGCTAACATGGTGAAAAACACCACGGCGGCAAAGGCAAATATGCCCGGCCCACCGCGGATGCTGGCCAAATTGCCGTTGATGAGGGCGGCCAGCAGCGCCACCACAAACACGTCAATCATCGACCAGCGGCCGAGCAGGTGAATCAAGTGGTAGAGCTTGGTCTGCCAGATGGGTGGCCGCCGCGGCCGGTGGTTCAACAGCAGATAGAGCAGCACCATAATCTTAAAAAAGGGCGTCATGATGGAGGCCAGAAAGATTATCAGCGCAATCACATAGGAGCCGTGGCTCCACAGCAGCACGATGCTGGTGAAAATGGTGTCCTCCTGGGGCGTGCTGCCCAGGTAGCTGGTGGCGGAAATGGGCAGCAGATTGGCCGGAAAGAACAGCACGATGGCCGTCAGTAGGTAGCACCAGCTCTTGTTCAGACTGCGGGGAATGCGGCTGTGCAGCGGCGCGTGGCAGTGTAGGCAGCGGCGGGGGAAGGGCTGGCCCATGACCGACCTACATTCACGGCAAAAAATCTTGTGTTGGCTCTTAGCGGTTATTTGATTCATAGTCGTTGGTAAAAATATGACCTGTGCCGTGGCCAGGCTTCACGGCAAAAGATTTTCTGCTGACTTTTAGCGGTAATTTGGTTCATGGTCATTAATCAGGGAATCTTGGGCGTTAGCCGCCTTGTGGTCGTTAAGCAGGAAGATGGCATCGCCTAGGTCGTAGCTGCGGTTCAGCAAGATGGAAAAGAAGATGAGCACGGCGAAGGACCAGAAGCCGCTGAGAAAGCGCACGTCGGCCATTTGCATCACCTTCACCAGGGTAACCAGCACGGCCACCAGGTACACCTCCAGCATGTTCCACTGGCCCATGCGCGCCATCAAATGCAGGAATTTGCGGGTCAGACCGCGCAGCAGGCCGAGGCGGAAGCTGAGGATTGACCAGATGACCCCCAGCAAATACCAGAGGGGCACCACGAAAATCAGCAGGCTTAAAAACCAGGCCAGCGCCGGCAAACCGTTGTCCGCCAGCGTCAGCACCGAGGCAATGATGGAGGTGCTGCTGGTTTCCCCCTTCAAATTCAGGGTGATGAAGGGCAGCAGATTGGCCATGGCGAAGAGGATTAAACAGGTCAGGGCGTAGGCGAAGGCGGCGCGGAAGTCGTCCAGGCCGTCGTCGATGAGGCTGCCGCAGTGGTCGCACAGCAGCACCTCGTTCTTATCTAAATGCTCTTTTTTATAGAGGCTGTCGCAGGCGGGACAGGCAATCAGGTGTTTCTCTAACATGGCGCTATTTTAGGGCGAAGACTCCAGCTAATTTTCGGCAATTTACCGACGGAGGGGCGCTTCCCCTGTATGTAATTAAGGCTTTAAATACATACAGGAGAAGCGCCCGAGCGTTAGCGATGGGCGCGTGAGGCGCAAGCCGAACAACCGCCCGAGCGTCAGCGATGGGCGCTGTGAGACCTTCAGGTCGAACAACCGGCTGTCCGTCGGTAAATAAACCCGAGAAGGGAATATTCACTTCATATTGGCAATGGCCCCGTGGCCCAATTAGCCCGTAACTATGCGGTTTAACATGCCGTTAGGCCAGCACAGGCCCCAACTAGCTCACATTAAATGCCAATTAACGAACAGCTAAAGCGCCCAGTTGTCGGTTTAAGGTGTTTAAACATACAACGGGGCGCTTCCCCTGTCTGTAATTAAGATTCTAAATACATACAGGGGAAGCGCCCGTCTGTCGGTAATTAGGCACTAGAGACCCAAAACCGTGTTGCTAACCGGAATTCAGTACAGCCGCCCGGCCAGCAGCGGCCGCCGCAGCTGTTCCCCCAGCCAGGCCCGGTCCCGCGCCGCCAGCGGCGTGGTCAGGTGAAGGTGTTCCCGGAGCCGCGTCGGCCTCCCGCCCAGGCCGTAGATGTCCCGGGCCAGCAGCGCCACCTCCTCGCTGTCGTGGCTGACCAGCACCACAGCCAGACCAGCGGCCAGCAGCGTGGCAATGTGCTGCTGCAAGTCCCGCCGCAGGCTTAAATCCAGCGCCGAAAAGGGTTCGTCCATCAGCAGCAAATCCGGCTCAATGATTAGCGCCCGCGCCAGCGCCACCCGCTGTGCCATGCCGCCGGACAGTTCCCCCGGGTACTTGGCGCCGTCGCGCCATTCCAGCCCCAGCCGTTCCAGCAGGGTAAAAATTTGTGCCTCGGCCACCGCCGGCCGCACCAGCCGCACATTGTCCAGCACCGTCAGCCAGGGCAGCAGCCGCGGCTCCTGAAAGAGGTAGGCGCAGCGGCGGGAATTATTGATGATTCGCCCCGCCTTCAGCTCAGTCAGGCCGCCGATGGCGCGCAGAATGGTGGTCTTGCCGCAGCCGGAGGGGCCGAAGAGGGCCGCGCACTGGCCTGGCGCCAGTGCCAAAGAGAAATCGCTAACGATGGTTTTTCCCGCCAGCTCAATGCTGATGGCTTCAAGGCTTAGCATGGTGCTCCCCAATGAAATAGCGGCGCAGCGGCTCCAGCAGCCCGTATTCCACCGCCATGATTAGCGCCACCATAATCACCACCTGGGCCAGCACCGTAACGCCGTCGAGCATGGCCCGCGCCTCGCGGATGGCACTGCCCATGCCGTCATCGCTGCCGAGCAGCTCGGCCATGACCGTAACCTTTAAGCCGGAGCCCACCGCGACAATGAGCGCCGGGATAATTTGCCGGATTAAATGCGGCAGATAGAACTGGCGCAGCCGCCGCGGCCAGGGTACCCGGTAGATGTCCAGCATTTCCTTTAACGGTACCGGCACACTAAGCAAACCCTGCTGGGCGCTGGCGAACATCAGCGGCAGCACCACAATAAAAATGGTAAAAATCACCGCGCCGCTGCCCATGCCGAACCAGAAGATGGCCAGCACCACCCAGATGATGGGCGGCATGGCCAGCAGTAGGGTGATGAGCGGCCGGCAGAGCAAAGCCACCGTGCGGTGCAGGCCGGCGGCGAAGCCCAGCAGCAGACCGCTTACAACCGCCAGCAGCACGGCGCTAAAGCCCCGCTGCACGGTGAGCAGCACCTGCTGCCGGTCGGCGGAACTAAGTATTTCCCCCACCCGCTGGAACACGGCCCGCGGCGCCGGCAATATCATGGCGCCCAGCCGTTCGTGGGCCAACTGCCACAGGGCAATCAATATGAAGAGGGAAGCGAGGGCGGGGAAAATGCCCCAGAGATAATCGAGCGCGGCCCAGAGGCGGCGGCGCTGCTGCGGACGACCGTCAAAAAGAAGCATGGAAATGTGCCTAAAGGGGAAAAACCTATAATAACGGCATTCCGGCCCGTTCCCCGCGGCCCTTCCCCCTAACCCGGAGTATTTATGTATTTTTTCGACGCCCACAGCTGCCTGCCCCTACGCCCCGACACGGACATGAACCAGCTGCGCCGCCACTATGATGCCGGCGCCCGCTACGTGTCCATCAACGTGGCCATGGACTTCAACGGTCTGGAGCAGACCCTCACCACCCTGGCCAGCTTCCACAGCCAGATTCAAGCCAGTGATTTTCTAATGTTGGCGGAACGGGCGGAGGATTTAAGCCGGGCCGTTGATGGAAAAAAACTGGCCGTGTCCTTCGACCTGGAAGGTTCCCTACCGCTGCTGGGGCGGCCGGCCATGGTCGGCCTCTACCACCGCCTTGGCGTGCGGCAGATTCATCTGGCCTATAACCGTAATAACAGCGCCGCCGGCGGCGCCCACGATGCGCCCCAGGGCCTGACCAAATTGGGCGAACGTTTCGTGGACGCCATGCACGCGGCCGGCATTCTCGTGGATTTAAGCCACAGCCAGGAGCAGACGGCCCTGGACATCTGCCATTACAGCGGCGACCGGCCGGTGCTGTACAGCCATTGCAACCCGCGCGCCCTCTTCGACCACGGCCGCAACGGTACCGACCGGGCCTTCCGCGCCGTGGCCGCCACCGGCGGTTTGGTCTGTTTGAACGGCGTCGGTTCCTTCCTCGGCGACAGCCAGCTGCGGCCGGAAAGCCTGGCCGAGCACATTGATTACGTGGTGCAGCTGCTGGGCATTGACCATGTGGCCATCGGCCTGGACTACGGCTACGACGACGGCATTTCCGACCTGCCGCCGCAGCTGGACCGGGCCTACTGGTGGCCGCGGGAGGCGGGCTACGGCGCCCAGGGCTTGAGCGGCCGCTATCTGGCACCAGAGCAGGTGCCTGTGGTTTTGGAAATTCTTGCCGGCCGCGGCTACGACCACAACGCGCTGGCGGCCCTGGCCCACGGCAATTTGCATCGCCTAATCCGGCGGGTCTGGCGCTAGTTACATCTTCAAGAAAATTTATCTGGGAATGTTTTTTGTTTAGGAAAATTTATTGTTAATTGGAGTTCAAATGCTAATAAGCAGCAACAAAAATAAAATTTTAATTAAATCAGTAGGTTATTCCGCTACGATTCTTGACGATAAAAAATTTAAAAAATTTTTTGACCACATTAAAGTTTTTCGGCACATTAGCGCCTTCTTCAAATAATCCGGCCAAAGGAGGCCAAAAAACATGCAAGCAAGTCAAAAAGTTATTGCCTATTTAAACGAGCTAATCGGCGGTGAGCTGGCCGCCCGCGACCAATATTTCATTCACGCCTAGATGTACAAGGACTTGGGCTACACCAAGCTGTTCGAGGCCAATAACCACGAGAGCGAGCACGAAACCGAACACGCCCGTTCCATGATTGCGCGGGTGCTAACCCTCGGCGGCGTGCCCAACATGAAGGTGCACGACATCAACGTGGGCAAGAACGTGGAAGAAATGATTGGCAACGACCTGCAACTGGAATACAAGGTGCAAGCGGCCCTGAAAAAAGGCATCAAACTCTGCGAAGAGGAGCTGGACTTCGTAACCCGCGACCTGCTGGTAGCCCAGCTGAAGGATACGGAAGAAGACCACGCCCACTGGTTGGAACAGCTGCAACGGCAAATCAAGGACATCGGTTTGCAGAACTTCCTACAGAGCCAACTCTAAGCGGAGGATAAACCGGTGCAGGGAAAACCGCAGATTATTCAGTGCCTTAACCGGCTGCTGCGCCACGAGCTGACGGCCATTAACCAATATTTCCTCCACGGGCGCATGATGGGCAACTGGGGCTATGTAAATCTGGAAAAGCCCGTTTACAAGCAGTCCATTCGGGCCATGAAGAACGCCGATAAGCTTATTCAGCGCATCTTCCTGCTGGAGGGGCTGCCGAACCTGCAGGACCTGGGCAAGCTAATCATTGGCGAGGATATTCCCGAGGCCATCGCCTGCGATTTGCAGCTGGCCACGGCCCAGCACCAGGATTTAAAAGAGGCGATAAGATTTCTGGAGCAGGAAGAGGACTTTGTGTCCCGCGACCTGGTGCAGGCGCTGCACGAAGACGTGGAAGAATACATTCACTGGCTCGGCGACCAGCAGAACTTCATTGAGCAAATGGGCCTGGAAAATTACTTACAATCTCTACTAGACTAAAAATCATCATCAGGCAATGGGGGCGCTTCCGCGGAAGCGCCTTTTTTATGTGGTGATTTTTAAGCGCCGTTCCCAGCGGCGGAAAATTCCCACCACCAGGCCGGTAATGCACAGATAGAGCAGGCCGGCGGTGATGAAGGGCACGAAGGGTTCGTAGTTGTCAGCGTAGATTTTCTTCGCCACCCCGGTTAAATCCAGCAGCGTAATCACACTGGCGATGGACGAGCCGTGCAGCATGAAGATGATCTCATTGCCGTAGCTGGGCAGGGCGCGCCGCAGGGCGCTGGGCCAGACGATGTGGCGCAGAATCTGCCGGCGGCTCATGGCGAAGGCCCGGCCCGCCTCGATTTCCCCCCGCGGCGTGGTGATTATGGCGCCGCGGACGATTTCCGAAGTGTAGGCGGCCGTATTTAGGGCAAAGGACAGCAGCGCCCAGAACCAGGCCTGCTTCGTTAGGTCCCAGAGCCAGGTGCCCCGAATGCCCTCCACCCGGCCCATGAGCAGGCCGAAGCCGTAGTAGAACAGGTAGAGCTGCACCAGCATGGGCGTGCCGCGGAATACATAGCTGAACAGCCACACTGGGCTCTTCCACAGCCAGTGGGCACGGGAAGCCAGCAGGATACCGCTGGGAATGGCCAGAGTTAGGCCCAGCAATAGGGACAGGCCCACCAGCCACAGGGTTTGCCAGAGGCCGCCGAGCCACAGGGCCGCGTTGCCCCAGGTCATTTCATAGATGAGATTACCGTCCATTAGCGCTCCTGGAAGCCGAGGGAATAGCGCCGTTCCAGCAGCTTGAGCAGCAGTATGGAAACGCTGGTGAGCAGCAGGAAGAACAGGGCCATCAGGCCGTAGAACCAGAAGGAGGCGTAAATGTCCGTCTTCTGCGCCGCCCGCGCCGCGCTATTGCTGATAAAAACCAAATCCTTCAGACCGATGATGGACACCAGCGCCGTGCTCTTCATCAGCACCAGCCAGTTATTGCCGATGGAGGGTAGGGCGTAGCGCAGCATCTGCGGCCATTGAATCTTCCAGAAGATGGTGGCCGGCTTCATGGCGAAGGCGCGGGCCGCTTCAATTTGTCCCTTGGGAATGGCGTCGAAGCCGCCGCGGAAGGATTCGGTCATGTAGGCGCCAAAGATGAAGCCGATGGCGATGATGCCGGTGATGAAGGGATTCATCTCCATGGGCGGCCAGTTGAAATGGTCGGTCAGGTAATTGAGCAGGTACTGGCTGCCGTAATAGAGCAGGAACAGCTGCACCAGGTCGGGAATGCCGCGCACGATGGTGCTGTAGAAATTAGCCGGCCAGCGCAGCCAGGGCCGGGGCGAGCGGCCGGCCAGACAGGCGGCCAGCCCCAGCACCAGCGCGATGGCCAGGCTGGAGAGGGATAGTTCCAGGCTAATGAGGGCGCCGGCCAGCAGCTGCTCCCTATAGCCCAGCAGTGCGTCCAGGGTCATTTAGTCTGGGCCTTGGCGTCCTGGCCTTCGGACTTAGCACCTTCAGCCTTCGGTTCTTCGGCTTTCGCCTCAGCAGCTTTGCTGTCTTCGGCTTTCGCCTCAGCAGCTTTGCTGTCTTCGGCTTTCGCCTCAGCAGCTCCGCTGTCTTCGGCCTTGGCGCCCTCAGCCTTCGTATCTGCGGCCGCCTTAGCGGTGCCTCCAGACGACTCGTCGCTGGAGGCGGCAGCTTTAGCTGTCCCTCCAGATATGTCCGTCTTAAAGTATTTATCGTTGATTTTCTTGTAGGTGCCGTTTTCCTTAATGGCCTTCAGCGCCGCATTAACGTCCTTCAGCAATTCCGTGTCTTCCTTACGCACGCCGATGGAAATGCCCTTGCCGAAGTACTTTTCATCGTCGATTTCCGCGCCGAACTGCTCGAATTTACCCTGCTCGTCCTTGCCGAGCCGGGCCAGGAAGCCCTCTTCCAGCACCACCTTATCGGCGAAGAGCACGTCCACCCGGCCGGCCACCGCGTCCAGGTTCGCCTCCTCCTGGCTGTTGTAGCGCTGAATATTTGCCCATTTGCCCCACTTATCGGTGGCGTAATTGTCGAAGGTGGAGGCGCGCAGCACGCCGATGGTCTTACCTTTAAGACCCTCTTCGCTTAGCTCCAGCTTGCTGCCGACAGCCCGCACCGTGATGCCCGGATTAACGTAGTAGGGGTCGGAGAAGGCAATGGACTTCGCCCGCTCTTCGGTGGCATTCATGGACGCCACGAGCAAATCGGTTTTCTTACTCTTCAGGGCGGGAATGAGGCCGTCCCAGTCGATTTGGCTGAAGGTGCATTTACGCTGCATCTGCTCACAGAGAGCATTGCCCAGGTCGATGTCGAAGCCGCTGGGCTGGCCCTGCTGGTTGATTTCCGAGAAGGGCGGGTAGGTGCCGTCGGTGGAAAAGCGCAGGTCAGCAGCGAAGCTGGTACCAAAGGCGATAGCGCCGAGCAGGAGAATTTTTTTCATGGGAGAACTTCCTTAAAAACAATTGAAAAACTTGGCCGAAGCCAAGGCGGGGGCGGGAGAAATTCCTAATCCAGCCCGCCGTTCATAATAGCGAAAAATGCCCGGCCAATTGCTTATGATGGCCGGCTTTGGGCGCATTTATGACTTACGATTCATCGGCGGCGGGCCTATCTTCCCTGCTGGAAATTCACCACCTCATTTACTTCCTCGACTTTGTTGGCGTCTTCGCCTGCACCACCGCCGCCACCGTGCTGGCCAAGCAGCTGAAATTTGACCTGTTCGGCTGCATCTTCATTTCCTTTATCGCTTCGGTGGGCGGCGGCACCTTCCGTGACCTGCTCATCGACCGCCACCCCATCTTCTGGCTCAAGGACTTGCACTATTTCTACGCGGTCATTGGCGTTAGCGTTGTCGTGCAGCTGGCCTACGGCTTTTTCGCACGTATCAGCTACGTGATTCGCGGCTTTGACGCCCTCGGGCTGGCGGCCTTTACGGTCATCGGTTTGGAAGCGGCTTTAAATCGCGGCCTGGCCTACCCCATCGCCGTGCTCATGGGGGCGCTGACCGCGGTGCTGGGCGGCCTGCTGCGGGACATCGTCTGCCGGGAAATTCCGCTGGTGCTGCGCCAGGAAATCTACATCACCGCCTCGCTGGCCGGCAGCAGCTTCTACCTGCTGACGCTGCACCTGCTGGACCTGTGGTCCCGGTCGGTGGCGACCATACTGCTAATCTTCGGCCTGCGCATGCTGGCGGTGCACTACCGCTGGAACCTGCCGGACATCACCCTGTGGCGGCCGAAGCAGTGATTTACCGACAACGGGGCGCTTATCCTGTTTGTAAACGGCCATTTAGGCGTATTTACAAACAGGATAAGCGCCCCGTTGTTTGTATAAACTGAAGTTTTGCGGTTAAGGGAGAAATTCATGCATCGGCGTTTTCAGGCGGTGTTCAGCGACATCGACGGCACCCTGCTTAATCCCCAGCATCAGCTGAGCCCCCGCAATCGCGCTGCCGGCTGGGCGCAGGCCCTGGAACAGCTATTTAACTTGCCCGCCGGCGGCCAATAATTAGCTTTTACCAACATACGGGCGGTTGTTCGCCTGTGGCTCACGCGCCCCTTATGTATAAATACAACGGGGCGCTTTACCTGTTTGTAAAAATAGCGATATTTACATACAGGTAAAGCCGAAGGCCTGAGCGTTAGCGACTGGCGAAGCCAGCGACCGAAGGGAGAAGAACAGCGCAGCGCTGAGACCGCTAGGTCGAAGAACCGCCCCTCTGTCTTTATAAAGAGCTATCTAGGCGGCGGAGCTAGAGCTCAATTTTTCCTGCGCTGTCCTGATTAATTTTCTTGGCGGCGGCGAAGGTGGCCTTTTCTAAAGCCAAATTCACCAGACCTAAACTAATGTTTTCCTTGTCCTGCACCAGTACCAACCCGGGCTTCATTTCATCATCACATTCCTTTTTGTCGTTTAAATGGCACCAATAATAATCGCCGCTCCCATTGACGACCGTCGGCGCACCGTATTTTTCCACCGCCGATTGTTGTAGCTTGGCCAAATTGTCCTGGCCATTGGCTAGTTTCAGCCCCACGGCGCCCACAATTAATTCCTTGGGCTTGTTCTCTAGCGCGTTGGGTGCAAAAACCACCAAGAATTCGCTGTCTTTGCCGCTTTTAACCGTAACGCCCTGGACGAATTTCTTACCGTGCAGGGTGGTCATCAGCTCTTCGGAATCCATTTCCTCAAGCGCCGCATCGGAGAATTTCTCCTTAACTATTTTTAGGGCTTCTTCCTGGCCCATGCCCAGCTTGATGCCGCGCACGTCAAACTTCATGACATCGACGGATTTGCCGCTGCCCTTAACTTCGGCGCCCTGGGCAAGGGCAGTGCCGGCCAGCAGCAGGGCCATTAGTAATTTCTTCATAGGTTCTCCCGGTTAAAAAATTAGGAATTTACAAATAGGTAAAGCGCCCTATTGTATGTTTAAGGCCATTTACCAACAACAACGGAGCGGTTCTTCTCCATTCGGTCGTTGGCTTCGCCAGTCGCTAGCGCTCAGAATTTCTCCGTCCCGCTTAATTTTTTTTCGTATCAGGGGTAATGGCTTTTTCCAATCTAAAATCTCTTATGCCAAAGACAATGCGGTTTATATCCTCCTTAATCAGCAACTGCGGTTTCATTTCATCGCATTCCTTTTTGTCGTTTAACTGGCACCAGTAATAATCGCCGTTCCCATTGACGACCGTCGGCGCACCGTATTTTTCCACCGCCGACTGTTGCAGCTTGGACAAATCGTCCTGACCGTTAGGCAGCTGCATTCCCACACCGCCCACAATTAATTCCTTGGGTTTGTGCTCCAACACGTTGGGCGCAAAGGCCACCAAGAATTGGCTGTCCCTATCGCCCTTAATGATAATTTTCTGGACGAATTCCTTGCCGTGCAGGGTGGTTAAAAATTCTTCGGATTGCTTCTCCTCAATTTTCGTGTTTGGGAATTTCTCCTTAATTATCTTCAGCGCTTCTTCCTGGCCCATGCCCAGCTTGATGCCGCGCACGTCAAACTTCATGACATCGACGGATTTGCCGCTGCCCTTAACTTCGGCGCCCTGGGCCAGGGCGGTGCCGGCCAACAGCAGGGCCATTAGTAATTTCTTCATAGGTTCTCCTGGTTAAAAAATTGGGAATTTACAAACAGGCAAAGCGCCATGTTGTATGTTTAAGGCCATTTACCAACAACAGGGCGCTTATAATGTATGTATTTTAGGGTTAATTACATACAGCCAAAGCGCCCCGTTGTATCTATAACTACAGCATGGGGTTGTCGCTGGTAACGCCGCTGACCTGTTCCAGCCGCTGCACGTTCTTATCCACCTCTTTGTTCATCTGCTCCAGCCGCTTGTCGGCGTGCTCCTTCTGCTGGTTGAGGATATTTTCCTGGGCCTCGCTGCTCATATTGCTGTCGCAGCCGGCCAGGGCCAGCAGGGTTAGGGTGAGGATTTTTTTCATGGTTGCTCCTTAATTTCATTGAGAAAGTCCTTCACGAGCCTAAGCACATTTTCGGCCGCCAGCCCAATGACAATGCGGTTGCCGTCGCGCAGCTGGTAGCGCTCCGGCTGGCCTGCCAGCAGCCTCAGCAGCTTCTCCCGATTCAGCTGCGGTTCGGCGCCCACCGTCAGGCTAAGCTGCTGTTTTTGCTGGCGAATTTCCCTGATGCCCACCGCCTCCGCCAGCAGCCGCAGCTCGTGCAGCTGGAACAGCTCCAGCTCGTCGTCGCGCAGCGGCCCGTAATTCTCCTCGATGTCCCGCAGCACCGCGTCTATCTCGCGCCGCTCCTTGGCCTGGGCCAGCTGCTGGTAGTAGGCCAGCCGCCGCTGCGGATTGCGGATTAATTCCGCTGGCAGGGAAGCGTTAATGGCCAGGTCAATGGTTACGGGGCTCGGCGCGGCCCGGCCCAACCGTTCGTTCTTCATCTGTTCCACGGTGCTTTCCAGCAGCTCCAGGTAGTAACCCAGGCCCAGCTCCGTGCCCTTACCGCTCTGGTTTAAACCCAACACCTCGCCGCCGCCGCGGATTTCCAAATCCTGGCTAGCCAGCAGAAAGCCGGCGCCCAGGCTGTTCAGCTGGCAGAAGGCGTCCAGCCGCTTCTGGCCGTCGCTGGACAGCTGGCTGTCGGCGGGGCTAATCAAGTAGGCGTAGGCCTGCTGGGAACCGCGGCCCACCCGGCCGCGCAGCTGGTGCAGCTGGCCCAGGCCGAAGCGGTCGGCCCGGTTGATGAAAATGCTGTTGGCGTTGGCAATGTCGATGCCCGATTCAATGATGGTGCTGGATAGCAGCAGGTCGTAGCGGCCGGCGGCAAAGTCCAACATGACCCGTTCCAGCTCCCGCTCGTGCATTTGCCCGTGGGCCACGGCAATGCGCAGGCCCGGCACGATTTCCTGCAGCAGCCGCTCCATGCGTTCCATGGTCGCCACGTCGTTGTGGAGGAAGTAAATCTGCCCGCCGCGGGCCAGTTCCCGCTGGCAGCCCTCGCGGATTAGCTCCTCGTCCCAGGTCATGCGCCGGGTAATGATGTTCTGGCGGCCGCGGGGCGCCGTATTGATGATGCTTAAATCCCGCAGGCCGTTCAGGGCCATGGACAGGGTGCGGGGAATGGGCGTGGCGCTTAGGGTTAAAAGATTCACGTTCTGGCGCAGCTCCTTCAGCTTCTCCTTGGCGCGCACGCCGAAGCGCTGTTCCTCGTCGATGATGAGCAGACCGAGATTCTTAAAGGCCACGTCCTTCTGCAATAGCCGGTGGGTGCCGATGATTAAATCCAGTTCGCCGGCGGCCAGCTGGCGCAGGATTTCCTTCTGCTCCTTGGCGCTCTTAAAGCGGCTGAGGGCCCCGAGGCGGGCGAAATTGCGGAAGCGTTCGCGGAACTTCTGCTCGTGCTGTTCCGCCAGCAGGGTGGTGGGCGCCAGCAGCGCCACCTGGTAGCCGGCCTTAACGGCAATGAAGCTGGCGCGCAGGGCCACTTCCGTCTTGCCGAAGCCCACGTCGCCGCAGATGAGCCGGTCCATGGGCCGGTCGGCGGCCAGGTCTTTAGTTACCGCCTCGATGGCGCTGGCCTGGTCGGGGGTTAATTTGTAGGGAAAGGCGCTGTTGAAGAGTTGCAGCTGCTCCCGCTCAATGCGCAGGGGCAGGCCGGCGGCCCGTTCCCGCTGCGCCTGCCGTTCCAGCAGCTGGGCGGCTACGTCGTCCACGGATTTCTTCACCCGGGCGCGCAGCTTCTGCCATTCCTTGCCGCTGAGGCTGTGCAGGGGCGCCGATTCCTCCGGGCCGCTGTACTTCACCAGCAGATTCAGCTGACTCACCGCCAGGCAGATGGCCCCGTCCTGGTAGCGCAGTTTCAGCATTTCCTCCCCGTCAATTTCCTCCAAACCCTCGTAGCGGCCGACGCCGAAATCGCTGTGAATGACCGGCGCCCCCAGCTGCAGATGGGCCAAATCGCCGATGAGGGTGGTGGCCTTGCTCCGTTCCGGGCCGCCCGCTTCCAGGTCGCCCTTGAATAAATGGGCCTGGTCGCCGCAGCTGAAGCTGTGGCGCAGGGGGCTGAAGATGGCGTCGCTGTCCAGCGGGCTGGAGCTGTAAATGAAGGTTTCGGCGAACTGGCGCCGGTAGTCTTCCCACTGGCGCTGGCGCTCGCCGCCGGTGCCGCTGAAGGGCAAATCCAGCACTTCACCCCGGAGCTCTAGAGGTTTTAAGGCCCTAAGCCGGTCGAGAATTGTCGCTGGCTCGAACCAGACCTCCTCTTCCGCCGGCAGCCCCTCGCGCCAGCGGCCGCGGCAGAATTCCCGGTGCTGGTCGAGCAGGGCCGGCAGATTGTCCACCGTCCGCAGCCGGGTGGCCGAAGGCAGGTAGTCCAGGAAGCAGGCGGTTTCGCTGAAGAAGCGCGGCAGAAAGTAATCGGGATTTTGCCCCGGCGGCAGCAGCGGCTGGCTTAAATCCAGCTCCGCCGCCGGCAGCAGATTGATTTCCTTGGCCAGCACCTTGGTTTCATTGGTCTTTAAATCCAGCCGCCGCAGCTCGCTGACCCGTTCCCCCTGCCAGCGCACGCTCACGGGCAAACCGCCGGCGAAGGGGTACAAATCCAGCTGCTGGGGGAAAACCAGCATATCCCCCGGATTCTTTAGGGAACGCACCTCCCGATAGCCGGCCCGGGCCAGCCGCTGGCGGTAAGCGTCGGGGGGCAGCCGCTGGCCGAGGTGGAGCCACAGGCCCTGGCGGTCGAGGTGGCTCTGCGGGCAGAGCCGCTGGCGCAGGCTCGGCGCGGCGATGACGATTAACGCGTCTTCGGCGCTGGGCAGCTGGCTGAGCACCTGGAGCCGCTGGCTGACCAGTTCGCGCGGCGCGCTGTACTGGTCGTAGGGCAGGGTTTCCCAGCTGGGAAAGTGGAGAATGTTCCGGCCGGCGCAGAAGAATTTCAGCAATTCCACCAGATAGAGGCTCTGGCCGTCGTCGTTGGCCACCAGGAGGAGATTGCCAGCGGGCTGCTCCCGGCCGATGAGAAAGGGCAGGTTGTGCATATAAAAAGGTGAGTAGCCTACGGCGCCCCGGCCCTTTTTACCAGTCCCACCGGGCGGCTCGGGGCGACAATTACCGACAGCCGGGCGCTTATGCTGTATGTAATTAACGGTTTAAATACATACAGGGTAAGCGCCCCTCCGTCGGTATAAGTCCTGCCATGGCCCGCAGCCCCTATCCCTTATAATTTTTCCTTTGAATTACTAGGAAAAACGCCATGAAGAAATTTCTGCTGGCGGCCCTTGGCCTTTGCGCTAATTTGGCCTTCAGCCAGTCCGCCACGGACAGCGCCAAACCGGCCACCGTGGCCATCGTGCAATTCGTCGAACACCCCTCCCTCAACGCCATTAACCAGGGCATTCAGGACGAGCTCAAGGCCCAGGGCCTGGCCGTGCGTTACGAGCAGGAGAACAGCCAGGGCCAGCCGGTCATCGCCCAGCAGATTGTGGAGAAATTCCTCGGTCTGAATCCCACCGTGGTGGTGGCCATCGCCACGCCGGCGGCCCAGGCGGCAGCCAACGTGTTGAACGGCAAGGTGCCACTGGTCTTCGCCTCCATCACCGACCCGGTGGCGGCCAAATTGGTGCCCAGCCTGGATAAGCCGGGCAAGAATATCACCGGCACCATGGACGCTATTCCCCTGGACAAGCAGCTGGCGGTGGTCCGCGAGGCCCTGCCGCAGCTGAAGAAGCTGGGCACGGTCTACAACCCGGGCGACGCCAATGCGTCAGCGTCGGTGGCCAAGCTCAAGGATTATTTAAAGGAACAGCACATCGAGCTGGTGGAAGCGCCGGCCACCAAGTCCAGCGAAGTGCAGGAGGCGACGGCGTCTCTGGCCGGCGTGGACGGCATTTTCATCGTGCTGGATAACACGGCGGTTTCCGCCCTGGACAGCCTGCTCGCAGTGGCGCGGGAACAGAAAATTCCCGTCTTTAGCGCCGACGTGGATTCGGTGCAGCGCGGCACGGTGCTGGCCCTGGGCTTCGATTACTACGACGTGGGCCGCGACACCGGCCAGCTGGTGGCGGAAATTCTCAAGGGCAAGGCGGCCGGGGAAATTCCCGTGCGGTCGGTGGGCAAATTCCGCCTGGTGATTAATCCCGCCGCCGCCAAAGCCTTCGGCCTAGCACTGCCGGACAGCCTAATTAAGCGCGCCGATACCATCATTAACGAGGAGAAAAAATGAGGAAATTACTGCTGGCCCTAGCTCTCGTCGCCGGCCTGAGCCACGGCGACGACAAATTAAATCACGTGGCCGTGAGCCAAATCATCGACCACCCGGCCCTGAACGACACCTACCGCGGCCTGGAGGAGCAGCTGATTAAGGAGAAAATCAAGGTAAAGCTGGATTTGGAGAACGCCCAGGGCAATAACGCCATCGCCCTGCAAATCGCCGAGAAGATGGCCGGCCAGAATCCGGACGTGCTGGTGGCCATCGGCACGCCGGCGGCCCAGGCGGCGCTGGGGGTTTTAAACGGCCAGGTGCCGCTGGTCTTCGCGGCGGTAACGGACCCGGTGGCGGCCAAGCTGGTGGACAGCTGGGAGCGCACCGATAAAAACGTAACCGGCGTGGTGGACGGCGTACCCCTGGCCAAGAACATCGCCCTGATAAAGGAATTAAAGCCGGACCTTAAGAAGGTGGGCACCATCTACAACGGCGGCGAAGCCAATTCGGCGGCGGCCATCAAGGAATTAAAGGCCGCCCTGGCCAAGGAAAACCTGGAGCTGGTGGAGGCGGCGGCCACCAAGACCGCCGAAGTGCAGGAGGCGGCCCAGGCGCTGGTGGGTAAGGTGGACGTGATTCTTTTAACGCTCGATAACACGGCGGTGTCGGCGGTGAAAACCATCGTCCAGACCGGCGAGGAAAATAAGTTGCCGGTCTTCGCCAGCGACGTGGGTTCGGTGAAGAACGGTGCCATCGCCGCCCAATCCTTCGATTATCGGGAGGTGGGCCGGGAGGCGGGCCGCCAGGTGGCCGCCATTCTTCGGGGTAAGCCGGTGGCGGAAATTCCCGTGGCCACGCCCAAGGAAATTCGCCTGGTCATTAATCCGGCGGCGGCGGAAAAAATGGGCCTGAAGCTGCCGCCGGCGGTGCTGGAGCGCGCCCAGGAGGTGATTAAATGAAAAAATTACTGCTGCTGGCCGCCCTGCTGGCCGGCGCCGCTGGGGCTGAACCAAAGACCGTGGCCATTGCGCAAATCATCGACCACCCGGCCCTGAACGAGGTGCGCCGCGGCCTGGAGGAGGAAATTAAGGCCCAGGGGCTGACCGTGAATTACGAGTACGAGAACGCCCAGGGCAATAACGCCATCGCCCTGCAAATTGCGGAAAAATTCATCGGTGGCCAGCCGGCAGTGCTGGTGGGCCTCGGCACGCCGGCGGCCCAGGCCCTGGCCAACGGCCACGGCGACATTCCGCTGGTCTTCAGCGCCGTAACCGACCCGGTGGCGGCCAAGCTGGTGAGCGCCTGGGACAAGACCGACGGCCAAATCACCGGCGTCAGCGACCGGGTAGCGGTGGAGAAAAACGTTAGCCTGATTAAGGAGTTACTGCCCCAGGTGAAAAAGGTGGGCACCATCTACAACGGCGGCGAAGCCAATGCGGTGGCCGCAGTGAAGGAATTAAAGGAAGCGCTGGCCAAGGAAAACATCGAGCTGGTGGAGGCGGCGGCGACTAAGACTTCCGAAGTGCAGGAGGCGGGCAGCAAGCTGCTGGGCCAGGTGGACGCCCTCTACATCGTCCAGGACAACACGGTGGTTTCCGCCCTGGCCACGCTGGTGGACCTGTGCGAGCAGGGGCAGATTCCCCTGTTCACCGCCGACACGGCGCTGGTGAAGCAGGGCGCCCTCGCCGCCATCAGCTTCGACTACTACCAGGTGGGCCGCAGCACCGGCGGCCAGGTGGCGGCCATTCTCAAGGGTAAGAAAATCGCGGATATACCCGTAACTACGCCCAAGGACGTGGAGCTGCTGCTGAATCAGAAGGCGGCGGACAAGATTAAGCTGACCATACCCGCCGCGGTGCGCGACCGGGCCAAGGAAATAATTAAGTGATGTTAAGCGCAATTCAGCTGTACGGCGCCCTGGCCTCCGGCGCCATCTATGGGCTGGTGGCCTTCTCCATTTACCTGTCCTTCCGGGTGCTGGACTTTCCCGATTTGACCGTGGACGGCTCCTTCCCCCTCGGCGCGGCGGTGGCGGCGGTGATGATTAATCAGGACCTGAACCCCTGGCTGGCCTGCCTCTGTGGCTTTCTTGCCGGGGCCCTGGCCGGAGCATTGACCGCCTGGCTGCACGTCCGCTTAAAAATCATGAACCTGCTGGCCTCCATACTGGTGATGACCGCCCTCTACTCCATTAATCTGCGGGTGATGGCGGTGCCGAACCTGTCCATTCACGGCAAGGAAACCATCGTCAGCGGCCTGAGCTTCGGCCTCAGCCCCTATCTATGGAAGGTGCTGCTCTTCGGCTGCTGGGCGGTGGCCGTGGGGCTGGCGCTCTGGTGGTTTCTGCGCACCCAGCTGGGCCTGGCCATTCGTGCCACCGGCGCGAACGGGCCCATGGCCCGGGCCCAGGGCATTAACACCGGCCTGATGATTGTGCTCGGCATCAGCCTGGCCAACGGGCTGGTGGGCCTGGCCGGCGCGCTGATGGCCCAGAGCCAGTCCTACAGCGACGTGCAAATGGGCATGGGCACCATCGTGGTGGGGCTGGCCTCACTCATCGGCGGCGAAGCGCTGCTGGCGCCGCGCACCATCGGCCGGGCGCTGGTGGGCTGCATTCTCGGCGCCATCATGTACCGGCTGGCCATTGCCCTGGCCTTGAACATCAAGGGCCTGGGCATTAAGACCCAGGATTTCAACCTGATTACGGCGCTGCTGGTTACCTTGGCCATTGTGATTTCCAATAATCCGTTGAAGTTAAAGGGTAAGAGCCATGATTAGCCTGGAAAATATCCATAAGACCTTTAATCCGGGCACGGTGCTGGAAAACCACGTGCTGCGCGGCCTGTCCCTGAAGCTGGAGCCGGGGGAATTCGTTACGGTCATCGGCTCCAACGGCGCCGGCAAATCCACGCTGCTGAACTGCATCGCTGGGGAGATTTTCCCGGACCAGGGAAAAATCGTCGTCGATAACCGGGACATCAGCCACCTGCCGGCCCACCGGCGGGCGGCGCTGGTGGCGCGGGTCTTCCAGAATCCCCTGGCCGGCACCTGCGCCAATCTGACCATTGCGGAAAACCTGGCCCTGGCCCTGCAACGGGGCCGGAGCCGCAGCCTGCGGGGCGCTTTAAGCACCGCTAATTTGGCCCAGTTCCGCGAGGTGCTGGCGGCGCTGCAACTGAATCTGGAGAACCGCTTGGACGACCGCATCGGCCTGCTGTCCGGCGGCCAGCGCCAGGCGGTGAGCCTGCTGATGGCGAGTCTGACCCCGTCGGCGGTGCTGCTGCTGGACGAGCACACCGCGGCGCTGGATCCGAAAACCGCCCATTTCGTGCTGAAATTGACCGGGAAAATCGTCGCCCAACAGCGGCTGACCACGCTGATGATTACCCACAGCATGCGCCAGGCCCTGGACTTCGGCGACCGCACCATCATGCTGCATCAGGGCCAGGTGGCCTTCGATTTGAGCGGGGAAGCGCGGGCCAAGGCGGACGTGGCTGACCTGCTGGCCTTGTTCGAGCGGCAGAAGGGCGAAAGCATCAACGACGATAGCCTGCTGCTGGATTAATTAAACATACAGGGGAAGCGCCCGTCCGTTTGTAAATGACCATTAGTGGGGCTTAATAGCAGCTTGGGCCGCCGCCAGAAAAGGTCGCTTGGGAACGGACGCCGGTGGCCGGTGAATTCTTGCCAATGGCCGAGGCTTTAAGTACCGCTTTCTCATTTTTACAAATGGATGGGCGGTTGTTCGCCTCTTTGAGGCTCACGCGCAACGCGCTTCCCCTGTATGTATTTATGGTTTTAAATACATACACTCTAAGCGCCCGTCCGTTTGTAAATTTGCCAGCTGTCCGATGCCAGCAGGCACTACTTAGCTCCAGGTCTGGCCTTAAATGGCCACTGCACATTGGCTAGGCGAAAAATATTAATTAAATCAATGTTAATGGCCGCGTGGTTTCCCAATAATCGATTAAACAATATAATTCCGTTCCTTTTAGAAAAATTTTCAGGTGATTTAATGAAGAAAACCGCATTATTTATTGCAACCATAGCAATCCTCAGCGCCTGCGGCGGCAGCAGCAACGACCCGGCGCCCAGCAACAATACAGTTACCCCATCAAGCAACGGTGGCGGCAATGCCAACAATAGCAACACGCCAGCGAATACCCCCGCGGCCAGTGCGCCGGTAACTCCCAGCGGCAGCCCCGCAAGCACTCCGACCAGTCGGCCCGCCACCAGCGCCGGTAACAGCAATGGCGCGGCCAATGACAGCAATTACACCAATAATTCCGCCGGCGGCCCCGCAAACATTGCCATGCCCGGCGCCACCGTCGTGCCCAGTGCCACCCCGGCCATTAGCCCCAACGGCAGCCCTGCGGCTACCCCCAGCCAGAGCCCGGTGCCAACTCCCAATAATCCGACGGTTAGCCCCACAGCCAGTGCTAATCCCAGCATAAGCCCAGCGCCCAGTGTGACCCCGACCGTTACGGCAACAAATAGTCCCGTTGCACCTCCAAGCAATAGCCCTGTACCCAGTGCCACCCCTAGCAGTAGTCCCGTTACGCCCCCCACCAATAGTCCGGCGGCCACACCCAGCAGCAGTCCGGTTGCGCCTCCAACCAATAGCCCGGTGGCCACCCCCAGTAACGTGCCTACGCCAAGTACATCACCCAGCGCCACGCCCACCAACCATGTGACAATTATTAATCCCAACCCCCGCGGGCCAGCCACTAGCCCAACCATCAACGGCTTCGCCTACAAAATCAGCGGCGACAAAATTCAGAACGTGGAAACCATCAATATCAGCGGCGAGGACAAGCAAAAAGTTCGGGTCAACGGCAAGGAATACGATTTATCCCCTGAAGGCATAAACCCCGGCTACACCTTTAAAAATTCCGGTAGCGTCAGCAGCCTCAGCGCCGGCGCCTTCGTCAATGGTGTGGATTTCTCCCCCAACTCCCAGTCGGGCATTCTCCAGGACGGCAGCGACACCTACCTTTTCACCCAGGGTAAATTGACGCCGGAAAATGAAGTGCCCGTCAGCGGTAAGGCGGAATATACCGGCCTCGCCACCTACACCTTAAATAACAACAACCTCAACGGCCCGGTTAATGCCAGTGCGAATCCGCCGAAATGGGATATTCACGGCTCCAATTTTGTTGCTGATTTCGATAGTAAAACCCTGACGGGGCAAATTCTGACCACCACTAACAACAGCGGCAATAGCACGCCGGTGGTCAGTGCCGAAATTGAAGCGCAAATTTCCGGAAACACCTTCAGTGGTGAGAAAGCTGGCACCAAGAGCCAGGGCGCCTTCTTCGGGCCTAAGGCCAACGAGGTCGGCGGTATTTATGTGAATGAGGAGAAGGGCTTCGGCGGCGCCTTCAACGCAAGACACGATTGGAAACTTACGCCCTAATCTGATGGTGGATTAGCCCACGGAATAAATCTTCTCCGGTAGCTGCCTTTAAAATAGGGCAATTTATTCAGGAGAATTTATGGGTTTTAACTGTGGCATCGTCGGCCTGCCCAATGTGGGTAAATCCACCCTTTTCAACGCACTAACCAACGCCAACATCGAGGCGCAAAATTACCCTTTCTGCACCATTGAGCCGAACACTGGTATTGTCTACATGCCGGACCCACGCCTCGATGCGCTGGCAGAAATCGTTAAGCCCGAGCGGGTGCTGCCTACCACCATGGAATTCGTCGATATTGCCGGCCTGGTGGCGGGCGCTTCCAAGGGTGAGGGTCTCGGCAACCAATTTCTCGCCAATATCCGTGAAACCGACGCCATCGCCCAGGTGGTGCGCTGCTTTGACAACGATGACGTGGTGCACGTGCACGGCAAAATCGACCCACTGGCGGACATTCAGGTCATTGAAAATGAGCTGATTCTGGCCGACCTGCTCAGTTTGGAAAAGGCCCAACAGCGGCTGGCCCGCAGCGCCAAGGGCGGCGACAAGGAAGCCCAGCTGAAGCTTTCCATCATCAATAAATTAACGCCCCATCTGGAGAACGGCCGTTTGGCCCGCACTCTGGATTTAAGCCCCGAAGAACAGAAAGCCTGTCGGGAATTCTTCCTGCTCACCATGAAACCCATGATGTACATCGCCAACGTGGACGAAGCGCACATCGGCAGCGATAACCAGCACGTTACCGCCCTGCGCCAGAAGGCCGCCGAAAGCAATGCGGTAGTGGTTACGGTCTGCGCCGCCATTGAGGCGGAGTTATCCCAGCTGGAACCGGAGGAGCGCCAGGAGCTCTTACAAGAATACGGACTGAAGGAGGCGGGGCTGAATCGGGTGATTCGCGCCGGCTATGAACTGCTGGGTCTGGGCACCTACTTCACCGCTGGCGTTAAGGAAGTGCGGGCCTGGACCATGCCTAAGAATGCCACGGCGCCCCAGGCTGCCGGCGTCATTCACAGCGACTTTGAAAAGGGCTTTATTCGCGCCGAAGTGATTTCTTACGCTGATTTCATTGAATTTAGGGGTGAACAGGGGGCCAAGGAGGCCGGCAAGTGGCGGCTGGAAGGCAAGGAATATCACGTGCAGGAGGGTGACGTCATTCACTTCCGCTTTAATGTTTAGACTAAAAAGAAGGGCGCTGGTAAAGCGCCCTTTTTATTGGAAGATTTATTGTAGTTCCTGCACTAACTTGGCAAAGCTGAAGTCATCGTGGCATTGGTCGCTCATCTCCGGCTTTTTCTTGCAGAGTTTTTTAATGTGGAAATCTACGTATTCCGTCAGCAGCTCCATGGGACTATTTTGTAGATACTGCACCTTCTTATAGGGCTGAATGATAGACAGGTCATAGGCCAGCTCCTTGCGGTCGTTGGCTAACACATTCACCAAAACGTCCTGCTGAAGCAGAACCAGGTCGTCTTTAAGATATTTGCGGTCAATATTTTTCAATTTATCCATGTACTCCTTAGCTGCCTTCACGTTTTGATTGATGAATAATTCACCCTTGGAGGAGTAAAAATACACATTGGATAGCTCAAAATCCTGTAGGAATTTGGTGTGATACATGGTTCTATTTTCCAGCATCTCTTCAGACAGTTTTAAAAGACGCAGACCTTCTGGGTCATTAAATTTATCGATCAGGTAATAGCCGTAGATATCCACCAACTCAAAGTTAAATTTTCGCTTTTCGTCCCGTTGGGCCAGCTCCAGCTCTTTATCTACCATGGCTGCCAATATGGGTTTATTTTCCTTCTTCGCAGTTAAATAGGTGATGTATTCCTTGTAATAGCGGTTTTCTTCCTGGGTGTAGTGAAGGTAATACTTGTTGATGGCGATTACCCGTCTCTCATCGTTTTTCCAGTGGGGAATGGCCAGAGCAGTGGTTAACAGCGTGCCGAAGAAATACAAGCCGGCAAAAATGCAGAAATAGCTACGTTGCCGCTCATTCTGCAATAGGCCATAGAACCCATTACTGATGGTTAACAGAAACAGGCAGAAGAAGGGCAAAGAAATCATCAGGAATCGGTCCGCCCGCAGCTGGCTACCTACGGAAATGGGGATTATGTAAATCACCAGACTGATGCCGGTCAGATAACCGAGAATGGTCAGCAGTGTCCTATTGCGTTTGGCCAGCAGATAGGCACTTAAACCTAGGGTTAGCAGCACCGTCAGCCAGGAGCTGATTACATAGAAACTGTTGGCGGAGATTTCCTCCAGCGGCGAAGCTACCAGACTATAGGTGGAAAAGGGGAATAGGGTGAAGGTGATATAGCTGCTCAGCGATAGCACTGGCACCTGCCGCTTCAGGTAATAATTTTCAATGTAATAGCTGCTTATGCCCGCATGATACAAACCCGAGCCGTATTTAGCGCGAATTACCAGATAAATTACCGTCAGTGCCAGCAAAACATATAGTAGTAATTTATTCTCCCGGAAACTCCTTTTTATCTGTTCGCCCCAGCTGGCTTGTGGCTGGAAATTGTCATATAAATCAATTAAGAGCAGGAAGGGAATAAGTAATACACCCGTTTCCTTGGAACCTAAGGCCAGCACAAAGAGCACGGCAATTAGACTGTTCTTCAGCAGCTTATTTTTAACGTTTAGGAAAATAAGGAGGGCGGAAAAGATAAATAAGTTCGCCATCAGGTCAAAGCGACCGGAAACCCAGGCAACGGTCTCCACATTGGCCGGGTGCACCAGGAAAATTAGGGCGCCAATACAGGCTAGAGCCGTGGAATGCTTATATTCTCGGGTAAGTCGCTTGAGCAATGCATAGGTCAGTAGAACCACCAAATAATAAATAACGATATTAATCAGATGGCTAACAGGCTCAATGAATTTGCCGTAGGCCTGTACCTCTAGCCACCAGGTAATAAAGATAAGTGGTCGCAGATAGCTGGTGGCGGGAATGACCGGCCGGGCTAGCAATTCCCAGCTCAGCGGCTGATTCAGAATATCTAAATTTGCCACCATCAACTTCTTATCATCCCAAACGTAGGCAAAGCCAAGGGTTTGGCCATAGAGAATTAGGAAGATTAAAAAGCTGATAAGAAAGAAAAAGCTCGGGCGCTGCAGATATTTTTTCAGGGCATTAAACATGGCCAATCCTATTTTTTCTTCGCTTCCAGGAGCTTTTTAATGGCTTCATAGGCCTTCTTCTTCTCCTCACGCTCTTTGGCTGGCCGCTTGGCGGTCTTTTGTATTAGCACGTTTACAAATTCTAGTGAATCGTCAAAATTTGACAGCTTAGTTTTAATGGGTAATTTACTATTGGCGCCCTTATCCAGGAACCATTGGACTAAATCTTCATTGCCGAACATAATGGCCGTATTTAAGCCGTTAAGGCCGGTGCCCAGGCTATCTTTTTTAAAGGGGTCAGCGTCGATTTCATCAATATCACACCCGCGCTTTAGTGTGGCTTCCAGCGCCTTAATGACTAATTTTCTATCCTTGGCGCTCTCATAGGCGGCCACCAGTGTGGGGAAGACGGCCTTTTTCTCCACATGGCAGCGCTTTTTATCGTCGTATCTAAAGGATTCTATGACTTGCGCCTTGGCCTCATTGTCCTTGGCGGGTTCAGTTTTTTTCGTTTCAGCCGCCAGCGCGCCGCTGGCCAGCAGAAGCAATAGCAGTTTTTTCATGGCTTTACCTTATAAAAAATACGGGCTTACTAAGCTAATGCCATGCCGTTTTAGTGAGAAGAACGGCCAGCCTCAGCCTTGGCCAAATTATTTGTTGTAAACGTACAACTTGGCAAGCTTTTGGCTGCTAAATAATTCATAGAATAATTCTATACATATGGAGTAACTATGATGAACGTATCCTTTGAAATCATGCGTTTATGCGTGCAATTGCTGGCCTTAGCCCTGGTGCTCATGCCACGCATTCCATTAAACTTGGCCGCCGCCGGCTATTTTCTGGCCCTAACTCCTCTCATCGTGGTGCCGGAAATTAAGGAAGGTTGGCACAGTGGCAATTGGTGGGAAGTGATAAGTTTCCTATCCATTTACGGACTACTGACTTTGGCGGCCTTTGCCATAAAAATAAAACAAAAAAACCCGAGGTTAATTTTTAAGTAATAAAAAAAACCGTGGCCTAGAAACCACGGTTTTTTTTTATTAGCGGGACGCCTTACGGGCCACCCCTTCCATGCCTGACCCCATGCGTTGCACGTCGCGACCCATGCCCTGAACGGTATTGCAAGCAGTTAAAAACAGCATGGCAAAAAGGGCGAACACGGTGAAAAACTTTTGCATAAAACACTCTCTAAATAATGGAAATAAGGCGCTTACCTTAACAAAGCTAACTGGCGCTTACAAGCGCCGGCCGTGGGATTTTCCCCAGGTAAAACAAGGAGCTAGCGAAAAATACGATTGGCCAGGCCGGTGGGAATATAAATACATACGGGCGCTTCCCCTGTATGTAACTAATAGCTTAAATACATACAGGGGAAGCGCCCGTCCGTTTGTAAAGCGTTGGAGTTGAACCCCAAAGGGTAAAAATTACCTACACCTAATAGCGGCGATTACCGTAAACAATTAGCCAGATTGCTTGCCAAATTACCGATAATTTTGTCGTAGGCGTCCCTATCGGCTGGCAACTCTGCCCCCAGTGGGTCGAGCTCGCCCCGCTTAACCTTGGTGTCCGCCAGTAATTTATCGATGATTTTCGCCGGGAACTGTGGCTCGCTGAACACACAGATGATTTTTTCCTTGGCAAGCATTTGCTGCAACTCGGCCAGATGGGCGGCAGATGGTTCCTGCTCCGGATTGATACGCACGCTGCCCCGGGCGTTCAGGTGAAAATCCCGCTCAAAATATTGGTAGGCGTCGTGAAAGACTAGATAGGGCCGCTTGGCCACCGGTTGTAATTGGCTGGCAGTACGACTGTGCAGCCTTTCCAAATCGGCCAGCGCCTTGCTGAGATTGGCGGCGTATTTAGCGCCATTTTCCGGGTCCAGCTTGGTTAATGCGGCGCTAATTTCCTTTAGCAGCAGCTCGCTATTGGCCTTGGACAGCCACAGATGCAAATCCTGCGGGCCATGATGGTGATGGTGGCCGGCGCCGTGATGGTCATCTTCCCCCTCATGGTGATGCTCCTCACCATCGTGCTCGTGCTGTCCTTGCTCATGGTGGTGTTCTTCATGCTCCTCACCTTCGCCCCAGGGACTGCCGCGGCGGGTGGCTAACAACTGCACTTGGGGTAGCTTGGCCCATTCCAAACTGACTAAATCTTTCTTTAACTTGGGCTGAAGATTAACCATGAAGGTTTCCAGGTCCGCGCCGGTCCAAACGATAAGGTCAGCTTCACTAAGCACCTTGCTATCAGCGGTGGTCAGCTGGTAGCCGTGGGGGGAGGCTTGTTTTATCAGTAGGGTGGGCGTGAACACGCCATCGCTGATTTTCGCCACCAGGGAATGAATGGGCTTAATGGTACTAACCACCTTGGGTGCAGCACCTGCGGCGCCGGCGCAAAGCAATAAAAGCCATAAAAATTTCTTCATTAACTCTCCGTAATCTAAATAAAGAGACCAATGGTAATTCAATTACAGACGTCATCGGTAAAATATTTAAATTTCCTGTTAAAACAATTAATTATCCCTGTGGCCATAAATTGACCCCAAGAAAAAATTTGCCCAGTCGCTTGTCAAAAGCTTTTTTCCATATTAGAATTCCCCCTTACTTTTTCAGCGGGAATAGCTCAGTGGTAGAGCACAACCTTGCCAAGGTTGGGGTCGCGAGTT
>CAUSQL010000017.1:0-31525 GCA_963533935.1 uncultured Cardiobacteriaceae bacterium | reverse complement strand
GTCCCAGAGCAGTTCGGTGCGCCGCTCCTGCACGGTGTCGGGAATGCAGGCCTCGATGGCCGCCAAATCGACGGTGGCGTCGGTGAAATAGCGCTTCGACAGCGCGCTCTTCTTGTACTGCTCCTCCACATAGTCCGCCGTCTCGTCGGCAATCAGCAGCTTCGTGCCGGGCTTGGCCACCCGCAGCATCTCGCGCACCGCCCGCGCCTTATCGTTAAAGAAATTAATGCCGCCCACGTGGAAGACCCCGTCGAAGCTATTGTCGGCGAAGGGCAAGTCCTCGGCGGCGCAGTTCACCAGGGTCAGCTGCGCCCGCTTGGCCCAGCGGGCCGCACAGCGTTTAAGCATGCCCAGGGAAATGTCCACGCCCGTCAGCGCGATGGTTTGCAAATCCACCCCGGCGGGCACGTAGGCCAGGTCGGCGCCGGTGCCGATGGATACGTAGAGCATGGCGCTGCCCGGCACCCAGGGCAGTTGGCCCATCAGCTGCCAGCGCATCTCGGCAATGGAGTTGCCGTACTTGAGGCGGCCCAGCCATTGCTCGGCGAAATCGTAGCCCAGCGCCATCCAGTTATACATCTTCATGTACTTGCTGTTGTCGCCCTGGAGATAGGCCGGGTTCTCATAGATATAAATGCCCTGCTCCCGCCGCAGGCGGGCCCCGTCAATGTCCGCCCGCCATTTCTCCAGCCCATTAGCCATCACTTTTCTCTTTAATCTCCTTGTACTCGCCCTCCGCGTCGGGGCAGAAGGTCTGCGTGGCTTCCGCCCGGAATTGCTGGCCGTCCCAGATGTATTTGGTTTCGCTGGCACAGTCCAGGCCGCCGGCCCGACCGCCGCCCTCGATGACGCCGCGGCCGTCCTTATTGCTGTAATCGTAGCCGTCGTTGATGGGCACCAGCCCCTTCAGCTGACGCTTTTCGTCCAACAGGGCGAATAAATCGGCGCCGTTGTAGCTGCTCGACCAGCAGGGCATCTGCGCCAGCCAGATTTTGTCGTTCAGTGGGTAGATGGAAATGGGCGCTTCGGCGGCGGGGCGATTACATGTATATTCCTCCTCCAGCGGCGCCAGTAGCCGCCTGCGCAGCTCCTGGTAATCCGTGGCCGTGGGTTTAATGACCTCCGGGCTGGTGCGGGGAACCGGCGCCGCCTTAACCGGCTTCTCCTGAACCGTTGGCGTTGGTGTGGTGGCGCTGGCCACGGCGCTGAGCAGCCATAGGGTGATTAGTCTTTTCATTGAGTTGCTCCTTAGAAAATCTACATTCTAGAAGCTTTAGGCATCGCTTGTGGTTTACAAACAACAGGGCGCTTCCCCTGTATGTAATTAAGGCTAAATACATACATCAGAAGCGCCCGGCTGTTTGTAAAACCCCGGAAATCTTTGCTTAAATGGGACCATGAACGATAGAAACACCGCCCTAGCATTGGCATTGGCCACCCTTGGACTCATCGCCGCCCTCGCCCTCAACGACGACTTCAGCCGCTGGGCCTGGGCCCGCCATCACAACCCGCTGAGCTGGTACAGCCGGCCGCTATTCCTCATTCCCTACTGCCTGGCCGCCTGGCACCGCAGTTGGACGGGCCTAGCCGCCACCCTGCTACTGTTGTGCAGCAGCATGTTTTGGTTCCCGGCGCCGCCGGTGCCCGACCCAACCATCGCCCGCTTCCTCGCCACCGAACGGGCCTGGCTGGCGGCGCCCTGGACGGCTACGCAGTGGCTCTACCTGCTGACGGTAATTACGGCCTTAGGTGCTCTGGCGGCGGTCTGCTGGCGGCGGCGCCGGGGGCTGATTCTGCTACTGCTGGCCACCATCGCTGGGGCGAAATTGCTCGGCAGCTGGGCCCTAGCCGGCGCTATGGCGCGCCCGCTGCTGGCGCCGGCGCTGCTGGGCCTGGTCGGCTGTGTGGCGGTGTTGGCATTGGCGCTACGTTCCCGCTAATTTTCGCCCCGGGCCCGGCTGCTATCATGGCCGCTCCATTACAACAGGAGTAGTTATGGCAAAAATTCTCGTCATTTCCGACCACCAGGATTTAAAGCAGTCCCACAGCAACCGGCTAATTCTCGACGACCTAGAACGGCACTTCGGCGCACAAATTGAGGTGCGGCGCCTGTCCGAGCTTTATCCGGATTTTCACATCGACGTGGCTGCCGAGCAGAGCGCCCTGCTGAAGGCGGAAGTGGTGCTGCTGCAGTACCCCACCTACTGGTTCAATATGCCGGCGCGGCTGCAGAAATGGTTCGCCGACGTCTTCACCTACGGTTTCGCCTACGGCAGCGGCGGCGATAGGCTGCACGGCAAAAAGCTGCTGGCCTCCACTAGCACCGGTGCGCCGGCACCGGTTTACGACGGTAAGACCTTTCCGCCAATCCAGGAGTTGGCCAAGCCGCTGGTGGCTACGGCCGGCTACGTGGGCATGAGCTGGCAGGGCATTGAAGTGCTCTACGGTGCCCTCTACCGGCCCGACGTGCACAGCGACGGCGATTTACAGCAAATTCAACGGCGCGCCCAGGAGTACGCCCGCCAGCTGGCCGGTAAAATTGAAAAACTAATCTGAAGATAAGCAGCCGTCGGCTGCTTTTTCATTAATTAATCCCAGGAGTTGCCATGAATGAGCTAAATCTACCGCAAATTATCTCCATCGCCGCCCAGCTGCGGGAAAGCCCCCCGGAAGCCCTACGCACCGTGCTGCACCGCGGCCCGACCCTGAATCTGGTGCTGTGGCAAATTCCCCCCGGCGCTGCCCTGCCGCCCCACCGGCACCCGGCCGGCGAGGACATCTGGCTGGTGCTGCGCGGCCAGGGTGAACTGCTGGACGACGGGGCGCCGCGCACCATTCGGGCCGGCGATAGTGTGGTAGTTGGCGTTGGCCAAAGCCACGGCCTCTGCAACCGGGGGACGGAAGACTGCGTGCTACTGTCGGTGGTGCGGCCGGACGCCGGTTTTATTGCTAAGGACGATGGGCCAAACTGCACCTAAATTGGCCTTAACTGGAAAAAATCGAGTGAGTTGTTAAACTGTGGTTTTTTACTGGAGGTTAAAACTATGACAAAAATAAATCATATTAATGACAACTCCCCACCAGTCATTGACCACTGGGCCATGTTACGTGCCCTAGTGGTATTAATCCTAATCAATAGCTTTTCCATAGGATTTTTCTATGGCGTCTACATGGCCTACATGGAAAAGCCCAGTTTGGGCGGTATTTTTCTTTTTTTGGTTACACCCCTATTGCTGCTAATTTTGCTGTGGCTGCAAGACCGCCAGCGGCGCCGCTTGGGACTAAGCTGGGCTACCATTGGCTTCCAAACGCCGCGCCGTTCGCTGCTGCACCTGCTCTGGCAGGTGCCCGTGGCCCTGACGCTACTGGCTCTGGTTTACAAACTATGCGGTAAGCTTGGTAATTTGTCGCTTATGCCCCCCTTTAAGCCGTTGGCTCCCTGGTGGATATACCCCTTCTGCATTGTGCTGCTGGTGCCCATAGCCGAGGAAATTGCCTTTCGCGGCCTATTCTTCATCTATCTGCGGCGCTATTTTGGCCGCGGCGGCGTGCTGGGAATTTCCTCGCTGGTCTTCGCCCTGGTCCATTGGTATTCAGGTCTTCCCCTATTGCCCTATTACCTGCTGATGGGCTTGATTTTTGGCTACGTCCGACTCCAGCACCGCAATCTGTGGGCGTCGGTGATTTTGCACGCCCTGCTTAATCTCACAGTGATAATCGCCACCCTGGCGAATGTCCTTTACTTGCCCAAGTACTAAACCATAAAGAGAGCGCTCCTGTAGGGCGCTCTAATTTTTTCAACTTGACTCCGGCCTTAAGGGCCGCGGTAGTACTGTCCCAAATATGGAGCCGTTGCTGGGGTGCCCATGAATTAAGGTTCTTAATGGAAAAGGCTGGTTTATAGCTACTGGGCAAGACTGGTGCAAAGGCTAAATTACATGCAGGGGAAGCGCCCGTCCGTCGGTAAAACCTTAATTACAAACAACAGGGCGCTTCAGCTGTATTTATAAATCCGCAGAGCCCTAGGCGAATTGCTCCCGGAAGGCGCGCAGCACCGACTGACTCGGGTTGCGGTCGTAGATGGCGAAGTGGACGCTGGCAAAGGGGTAAGTCTTGGCGGCCAGGGCCTCGGCCCAGGCCTGGGCCACCGCGGCCGGCTCATTGCGGAAGACGCCGCAGCCCCAGGCGCCGAGGATTAGATGGCGGCGTTCCCGGTGGGCGGCCAAATCCAGCACCTGGCCGACGCGGCGCCGCAGGGTCGCCAGCACCGCCGGGCCGTCCTCCGGGTGTTTTTGCAAATGGGCGCCGGCGTTGGGCGCCGGGGCGGTGATAACATCGACGCAGAAATAATCGTCCAGCCAATCATTTACGTGTAAAAAGGGCACCGACGGCGAGTAAATCATGTGGTCGGTGTAGAGCAGCGATTTCTGTCCCCGGTTCGCCTCGTAATACTCCGGCGCCTGCAGCTGGCAGCGATAGAGGCCGGAGCTGCGGCAGAGGTCTTCCTCCTGGGCGCGGGCGCCGCCGAGAAAGCCACCGCCCGGGTTGCGCGCCGAGGCGAAATTCAGCAGCACCACGTCCCTTTTCCCCTCACTTACCACCAGGCGCTGGGCGGCGGCGCTGGTGCTTTCTTCACCTACGCTAATGACGGGCACGGCGGCCGCGGCCGGCCAGCGGAGTGCGGCCAGCTCTGCTGGGCGGTAGCAGCGGCTACCGGCTTCGGCGCCGCGCTGGGCGCTAGAGAAATCCACCTTCTGACCGTGGCCATTAATGTAGTGGCCACACTCGCTGGCGGCCAGCACCTGTTCGGCCTGGGCCTTCAGGGCGTTCCTATCCATATTTCCTCCTTGAGATTGGGTTAAACATACAACCGGGCGCTTCCCCTGTATGTTTAATGATGCTTTTAAACATACAGGGGAAGCGCCCGTCCGTTTGTAAATTACTAGGGTTTGGTGTCTAGGGCCTGTAGGAATTTTTCCGCCTGAGCCTTGGTTGTCGGCTCTTCCGTTTGGCTGGCGGCCTTTTTAAACCATTCACGTGCCACGGCCGGGTCAGTTCTGCGGTAGATGATGCCAAGATTTACCTGGGCCTCGGCAATGCCAGCGTCCGCCGCCTTTTGTAGCAGCTGGACCCCTTTTTCTAGGTCCTGCGGACCGCCCTGGCCCTTAAGGTAGAGGGCGGCCAAATTGGCCTGGGCCTTAGGGTGATTGGCGGCCTTAGCGTACCACTGCCGCGCCTTGGTGAAATCCTGGGGCACACCGCGGCCCTGATCGTATAGCACGCCCAAATTAAATTGGGCCCGCTCATTGCCGCCGGCGGCCGCCTGCTCAAATAGTTGGCGGGCCTTAGCGTAGTCCACCGACACGCCCTGGCCCTTTTCGTAGATGACGCCCAGGTTCAGCTGCGCCTGCTCATTGCCGGCGGCGGCGGCCTGTTCAAAGTAGCGGCGAGCCGCGGCGTAATCCTTCTTCTCGTAAGCCACATTGCCCTGATTAGCTAATGCTTGAATGCGGTCTTCCCCATTAGGGGCGGCAGGTTCACTGGCCTGGCCGTTTAAGCTGGTTAAGGCCAATAAGACCGCTAGTTTTAATGCATGGTTCATGGATTTCTCCCGTTAAAAGTCCGATTGTAAGATTAACTTTGATAGGCAAGCGCTGCTCTATATATACATACATGGGAAGCGCCTGTGTGTTTGTAAATCGACCTTATACAAACAGTATAAGCGCCCCATTGTATTTATAAGCCCATTGGTCGGCCAAGTGTTCGGGCTTAAAATTCCCCCTTTAATTACGAGGAACCATTATGGGTAAATCACTGCTCCTAGCTTTACTGCTGGCCGACCTCGCCGCCGCCGATGAGCCGGAACCGGTAAACGGGGCCGCCGAGAAAACTATGGCCCAGGCGGAAAAGGCCTACGGGGAGAAAAACTACCACCGGGCGCTGATGCTCTACCTAAAGCTGGCCGAAGATGGCAACGCCGAAGCCATGGCCGAAGTTGGCGGCATGTATGCCGATGGCAATGGGGTCGCCCAGGACTACGCCAAGGCGAAAAAATGGTATGAGCTGGCCTTCGCCAACGGCAATAGGTATTACGACCTGATGGGCGAACTCTACGAAAAGGGTGGCCCGGGCCTGGCCTAGGACTACGGCGAGGCAAAGAAATGGTACGAAAAGTACATCGCCGCCAACGGCTACTACACCCACAACGGCTGGATTGGCCGGCTCTACGAAAAGGGCGGGCCGGGCCTGGCCAAAGATTTGGATATGGCCTGCGCCAGCTATAAAAAGGCCGGCCCCGTCTGGCATCAGGAAGCCGAAAGAACCTGTTTAGACAACAATTAAGGAAGAAACCATGAACAAATCCCTATGGCTAAGCCTGCTGCTGGCCGGTCTGGCCCGCGCCGCCGACCTGCCCCTGGCCGAAGCGCCGAAGCTGGGCCTGCAAACCACCACCACCGGGCCCATTAGCCTGACCTTTAAACCCGACGGCGGCGCCACCGTGGCCGTGCTGCCCAAGGACGCGAAAGCCGAGGTGCTGATGAGCGACGAGGCTGGCCACCAGCTGCTGCGCAACGATTTTGGCCTGGTCGGTTGGGCGAAGGCCGGCGGCGAGGGCAGCGATGACTTTAATCCGGAGCAGCTGAAAAAGCGGGAAGTGAAATACAAGGGCCAGGAGGAGGACATCTTTAGCCTCTGGTACGACGGCGCCCTGGGCCAGGCCCGTGAGGGGATTTTCCACGAGGACGACGAGGATAAGCTGCACGAGGGCGCCCACCCCAGCGACAGCGTCTTCGACTATGAACGGATTTTGGAAACGGCGCTGAAGCCGGACGGGCCGCGCTTCGCCGTGCTCTGCTCCAGCGGCATGAGCGACGATTACTTCTGCCTGTGGCTGCCGGCGGACGCCATCGTCGGCGCGGACGCTAGGAAGGCGCCGGGCATTGGCGGCCAGACCTTCTACATGCCCGGCAACGGCTTCGTTTACGCCATCAGCGACTCCGCCGGCAGCAGCTACACCGAGCACCACCGGGAGAAATGGGCGCTGGTGGACGGCCAATTTAAGGAGGTGGAGCAGCCCTATTACTACATCGGCCGGGAAAACAGCGTCTACCAGGGCCGGCGCGGCACTGACGATTACGATATCCGGAAAAAACCGTTAACTCTGACCGACGCCGGCGGCAAAACTGTGGCGACGCTGCAACCCGGCGACCAGGTTACGCTGCTGCTGCGCGACAACCAGCATAAATGCCCCAAGGAGAGGCAGATAAATGAGCTGGGCCTGTGCAGCGAAGAGCGTTACCTGCTGCGCACCGGCGACGGCACCCTGGGCTGGATTACGGTGGATTACAACAGGGAGGACGCGCCGGTCATTGATGGCCTGAGTCCCATGGCCGGCTAATTAATTCTTTACCGACGGACGGGCGCTTAGGCTGTATGTATTTTTAACCGTTAAACATACATATAAAGCGCCTCGCCGTATGTTAATTGCCTTATTTTGACCAATTACAAACAACCGGGCGGTTCTATGACCTAAAGGTCATAGGCTACGCTTCTCCTGTATGTTTAAAACGTTAAATAAACATACAGGGGAAGCGTAGCGCTGCGACCTTTAGGTCGCAGAACCGCCCGTCTGTTTGTATAAACGGTAAATGGCGCCACAGCGGCGCGGTCTACTCAGAACTTCGGTTAATCCTTATCCTCCTTAAGCCCTTTAACCTCGCTGACGAAGGTGGGCATTTCCCAGGCGCCGCCAGTAAAGCCCATGCACAGCCCAGTATCGCTGACTTCGGCGCGGACGAATTTTTTCCCCATCCAAACGTAGTTTTTGTGGCTCCAGCAGTCGCCGAGGCCGCGGCCCTTCTTCAGGCTGAACAGCTGCCCCGCCAAGTAGCCGTCAAAGCCATATTTATCCGCGTCGAACAGCTGATACGGCTGGAGCAGCTGCCGGTCGAAGACGCCGTAGCTGCTGCTGGAATTGTAGGCGGCCAGGGTGCAGAACATTTCCACCAGCCGGTGCTCGCCGTCCAGATTCCACACCCGCAGATGCGTCCGCCAGCGACTATGGGAGTCGTTAGTGTCGTCCGGCAGTTCATCACATTCGCCCTGGGGGTCGAGCCGCCGCCGCAGAATGGCGAAATGGGGATAGCTGGGCCCCAGCTCCTCGGGTTCGGCATCGGCCACCGGCCGCGCCACAATCACCGGCTTGGGCCGGGGGCCCACTTGGGTTTTTAACGGCCCGCGATTCTTTAGCAGCAGGGCGTCAGTGGTGCCGAGGCGGCCCTGGGCCGCGTCCATGCGGGTTAATACGTTCTGGGCGCCGGCCAGCGACAGTTCCCAGCGGTGCGGGCCGTCGAAGGTGTGGGTTAGGTCTGAATTTTCGGGGAAAGCCTGGCAGCAATAATTCCAGTCCCGACCGACGGAAGTAAAGTGAATAATGGAATTTTCCTTCTGGAGGGCGGCCAGCAGCGCCGCCAGCTGTTTCTCATTCAGGGTCGCCGCTTCGCCGCCGTTGCCGGGCTGCACCGTGCCCAGGTCGCGGCCGTTAATGGTTACGGCAATGGGCGGCATGCCGCCGTAGTCCCAATCGGGCCAGCGGAAATTTATTTTCCCCTGCACCGGCGCGTCCGCTCCGGCGGCGCGGGTGAGAAGAACGGAGACCGGCGCCGGGTAGGCCTCGTTGTCGTAACCCTCATAGCCGGCGGCGCGACAGGTACCGGTGTTATCACAACTCACCAGCCAATCGCCATTGGCAAAGAGGAGCTGGCCGCGGGCGGCCGGGGCGATTAACGCCAGTATTAATAGTAATTTATGCATGGTTTTTCCTAATTTCAGTTGGGTTTGCCGAGAAAAAATTGCCGGTCGCGGCAGAACAGCCAGGTCAGCACCAGAAGGAATAGGCCGCTCTGAATGATTTTGCTGTCCGGGTGGGTGGCGAACACCTCGTTGCCGAGGTTGGCGCAGAGGTGAAAGATGACCGCAATCCACAGGTTACGGCCGCTCTTTAAATACAACCAGTTCATGATAAAGACGAAGCAAAGCATGCTAACCATGAAATTCACCCCGTATTGCCAGCCCTCTTCCACCAAATTGCTCTGGTAATAGCCCCTGATGGTGGCCAGCGGCAGATGCCACAGCAGCCAGTAAATGAAGAACAGCAGATTCGCCCTTATCAGGGAAAAACGCTGCAGCAGGGCGTCGGTACCGTAGCTGTGCCAGGCCAGCTCCTCCAGCAGCGGCGCCAGGGCCAGCAATAGCCAGGGGGAAAATAGGGCGCTGCTGAAGCTGGGCTGGCCGCTGATGTGAAATTGCGCGACGCTGTGGCCGCCCAGCAGCGACAGCAGCATGGCGAGGATTAGGGTTAGCGGCCCGAGCAGCAGCGCCAGCAACAGCTGGGAGTTGCAGCGGGGCCAGCGCAGCCGCGGCTTCAGGTCGGCCCACAGGGCGGGGTTTTGGGCAAAGAGCCAGGCGGCCACCGCGGTGGGCGCGGCCAGGCCAACGATGCCCAGCAGCCCCTGCACCGTGGTGTGGCTGGCCAGGGTCGGGTGCCGGCTAAGGTAGCCGGCGGTGAGCCAGCAGGCGCAGGGAATTAGAAAAGACCAGCCATAGAAGAAGGCAGGTCGGTCGTAGGCGGGTTTAGGGTTAGTCATGTTTTTATCCCAAGTGCTAAGTCGATTATCATGGCCACTAGGCCCATTCCCTATTCTAAGGAGATTAACCATGAAGAAACTTATGCTGCTGGCCCTGCTCAGCGCCGGCGCCGCGGCCCAGGACATTTTTAACGACGGCGATTGGCTGCTGGTCTGCGATAACGGCAACAGCTGCCGCGCCGTTGGCTATCAGGCGGCCGGCGATGAAAATCTGCCCGTGGCCGTGCTCTTCACCCGGGCGCCGGGGGCGCCGGTCAAGGGTGAGGTGGCCTTTAACGGCAAGGACGGCGATAAGGCGCAGCTGCCGGAAATTAACTTGACGGTGAGCGGCCGCGACCTGGGCAGCCTTAAACCCGATAAAAGCAGCGGTAAGGCGTCCCTGAGCGCGGAACAGACCGCGGCTCTGCTGGAGGCCCTAAAGGAAAAGGCGGCGACGGTGAAATTCGCCGGCGGCGGGCAGCACTGGCTTCTGTCGGCCAATGGCGCGGCGGCGGTGCTGGAAAAGCTGGCCGCAGCCAAAGATGAGGCGGCGGCGCTGCCGGTGATTAAGGCAGTTCCGGCGGCGGACGCCGCCCCCAGCCATGTGGAAGTCGGCAGCGATGAATATAAGCGGCTGAACAGGCTGCTCGACCCGGACAACGCCTGCGAAGACGCCGCCGGGGACAGCAAGGACAAGGATTTGCGCCTGGCCATCTACCCTATGGACGGCCAGCACCGGCTGGTGGCCCGCCTCTGCAACTGGGGCGCCTACAACGAAATTTTCCGCTTCGGCCTCTTCGACGGCCAATTGCAGCGGCGGCTCCAGCTGGTGGGTGAAGGGGTGGACGACGAACCCCTCAACGAATACAAAGCCGGCCGCATCAGCGGCTTCATGCGGGAACAGGCCAGCGGCAACTGCGGCGCCGGCGTCCAGTACCGCTGGGACGGCAAGGAATTCCAGCTGGCGCGGCGCTGGAGCAACGGCCTGTGTCGGGCCTTCGACGCAGCGCCCTGGCAGCTGCCCAGCTTCGTCAGTGAGCTTAAGGATAAATAGGGCTCGCCAGCTTTTACCAACAACCGGGCGCTTATGCTGTGTGTTTAAACGCATGGTTAAACATACAGCATAAGCGCCCGTCCGTTGGTAAAACCCCAAGTTAAGCCCTACTAATCCCGCCACTGGGGCCTATCGCTCATTTTCCCCCGTTCCTGGCTCTGCCAGCTGTCGCCTTCGGCGAGGATTTCCGGCTTAATGACGCCCCGCAGCTGTTCCTTGCTAATCAGCAGCTCCGGCATACCGCCGGCGTAGCCGTCCAGCTGGCCGGTACCGTAGCGGAATATCAGTCCCTCCCGCGCCGGCCGCCAGTCCCCGCTGTACCATTGCCAGCGGTCCTCGGCACCGAGTTCCACCGCTTCTTTGCTGTCCTCCTGGAGATAGGAGGCGGCGGCCTGCTTTAGCAGCTCCTCCAGCCGGGGCCGCTGGTTTGGTAGCAGAATGTCATCGAGGCCAAGCGCCCGAAGCTCGCCGGCCTTGGGCAATACGTAAAAATCGCTGCCGCCGTTGCAGTGGGCGCCGCCGAGGCATTCGCCGTAACTCAGGTCTAACACGCGGTAGTTTGCGCTTTCCCCCACCTGGCTCAGGTCATAGTCGTAGGAATAGGCCGGGTCGCGCGGCTCGAACTGCGCCAGCTCCAGCTCCCGGGCCAGGCTCCGCAGCCGTTTTTCCAGACCAGGTTTATCCAGCCCTTCGGGAC
The DNA here is from genome assembly GCA_963533935.1 of uncultured Cardiobacteriaceae bacterium. Taxonomy (GTDB): domain Bacteria; phylum Pseudomonadota; class Gammaproteobacteria; order Cardiobacteriales; family Cardiobacteriaceae; genus CAUSKK01. Next base: position 20,148 of record CAUSQL010000017.1, on the reverse strand, counting down.
GGCAGACCGCCGTGGAACTGTCCGGGGCACTATCCAGGGCGTCGAACAATAGGCCGTCGCCGTAGCGGTTCAGGGCCGGGTCGGGGCTGTCGATGGAGCTGACGGTCAGCTCCAGGCAAACCTGCGGCTTGGCGCAGTACTGGGCTTCGTTGCTAATCAGCGGCAGGGCGGTGGCGTTCCCGGCCAGGGCCAGGAGCAGGATAAGGCGGTGATTCATCGGATTCCTTGGAAATTAAGAGAAGGGCATTTTATTCCTGGAGCATTCGGTTTGCACCGCCGGTTTGCGGTTTGCACCGCCGGTTTGCCATACATATAGGGGAAGCGCCCCCGCGTTGGTAAAAACCGTTTGGCGCCGGCTTAAAAAGGCCTAGGCTAGAGATTTTGGAGAAATCATGAGCGCCATTAATCTTGCCCTCACCGGCTACGGCTACGCGGCGCGGGTCTTCCACCTGCCCTTCTGGCGCCAGGACGAGCGCTTTAATTTGGTTAAAGTGCACAGTGCCAGCGCCGCCGCCGCGCCGCCGGGCTTTCCCCGCACCCAGCTGGTGCGCGACTTCAACGACCTCTTAACCCCGGCCATTGACGCCATCGTCATTACCACGCCGAACCCCAGCCACGGGGAGCTGGCCCGCCGCGCCCTGGCCGCCGGTAAGCACGTGATTGTGGAAAAGCCCCTCTGCGCCACCCGGGCCGAAGCAGTGGAGCTCTACCGGCTGGCGGCGGCGCAGCAACGGCTGCTGGCGGTCTACCACAACCGGCGCTGGGATAGTGGGCCGCTGACCCTGCGCGCGCTGCTGGCCAGCGACCGGCTCGGCCCGCCGGTGGATATATTTTTAAGAATGGAACGCTACGCCGCCGGCCTGAACCCCAAGCGCTGGAAGGAGAGCGGCGAACTGGGGGTGGGCCTGCTCTACGACCTGGGCCCGCACCTGCTGGACATGGCGCTGCAGCTGTGCGGCAGGCCGCAGAGCTTAGCCGCCGACCTGCGCTGCCAGCACCCGGGCGCGGTCAGCGACGACAATTTCACCGTCAATCTCTATTACGGGAACGGTTTAAAGGTGGTGCTCGGCGCCAGCAAATACGCGCGGGCGCCGGCGCCGTTCCTGGTCTGCCACGGCACCCGCGGTTCTTACCTCAAGGCCTCGGCGGACAATCAGGAGGCGCTGCTGGCCGCCGGCGTCGCTCCGGTCGGCGCTTGGAACCGGGAAGCGCCGGCGGACTGGGGTTTTATTTACGATGAAAACGGCGCCACGGCCCACGCCAGCGTGGCCGGTAACTACGGCGCCTTCTACGACAATTTCTACGGCGCCCTTCGGGGCCAGGCGGCCCTGGCGGTCAAGGAAGAGGAGGTGCTGGCGGTGCTGGAACTGCTGGAGCTGAGCCGGCAGAGCGCGGCACTGGGCCAGCGGCTAATGCTTTAAACCATATTTACCGACGGACGGGCGCTTTATATGTATGTAATTAGAGCCTTAAATACATACAGGGGAAGCGCCCGTCTGTTTGTAAAACAGTCGGTAAATTTAATGTTGGCAGCGGTTAAACACAGTGGCCATAATGGGCGAACCGCCGCTCGGGCGGCATTCTGCAATCAACCAAGGACAAACATGAGCATTCTGCGACAACTACCCCGGGGCCAGAAGGTGGCCATTGCCTTTTCCGGCGGCCTGGACACTTCGGCGGCCCTGCTGTGGATTAAGGAAAAGGGCGCCATTCCCTACGCCTACACCGCTAATCTGGGCCAGCCCGACGAGGCGGACTACGAGGCCATTCCCCGCAAGGCCAGGGAATACGGCGCCGCGGTGGCCCGGCTCATCGACTGCCGCGGCGCGCTGGTGCGGGAAGCCATCGTTGCCCTACAGGGCTGCGCCTTCCACATCAGCACCGCCGGCGTCCATTACTACAACACCACACCGCTGGGCCGCGCCGTTACTGGGGTGGAGCTGGTCAAGGCCATGCAGGCGGACGGCGTGCACATCTGGGGCGACGGTTCCACCTACAAGGGCAACGACATCGAACGCTTCTACCGCTACGGCCTGATGACCGACGCCCAGCTGCAAATCTACAAGCCCTGGCTCGACGAGGACTTTATTAAAGAACTGGGCGGCCGCGCGGAAATGTCCCAGTTCCTCCAGGCCCACGGCTTCGCCTACAAGATGAGCGCGGAGAAGGCCTATTCCACCGACAGTAACCTGCTCGGCGCCACCCACGAGGCCAAGGATTTGGAACAGTTAAATTCGTCGGTGGAAATCGTCCAGCCCATCATGGGCGTGGCCTTCTGGCGCGACGAGGTGGCCATCGCCAGCGAAGAGGTGACGGTGGAATTTGCCCGCGGCCAGCCGGTGGCTTTAAACGGCAAGCCCTTGGCGCCGGTGGAACTGTTCTACGCCGCCAACGAAATCGGCGGCCGCCACGGCCTCGGCATGTCCGACCAGATTGAAAACCGCATCATCGAAGCGAAATCCCGCGGCATCTACGAGGCGCCGGGGCTGGCCCTGCTGCACATCGCCTACGAGCGCCTGTTCTCCGCCATTCACAACGAGGACACCATCGAGCAGTGGCGCATTAATGGCCTGCGCCTCGGCCGCCTGCTCTACCAGGGCCGCTGGTACGACAGCCAGGCGCTGATGCTGAAGGCGGGGGCGCGGCTGCTGGCCCAGTCCATCACGGGCACGGTGCGGATTAAGCTGCGCCGCGGCAACGACTATTCCCTGCTGGACACCAGCTCGCCCAATCTCACCTACGGCCCGGAACGGCTATCCATGGAACGGGTGGAAGAAGCGCCCTTCACCGCCACCGACCGCATTGGCCAGCTGACCCTGCGCGCCATGGACATTCAGGACAGCCGCGAGAAGTGGCAGTTCTACCGGGATAACGACCTGATTTAAATACAGCCGGGCGCTTCAGCTGTTTGTAAATGGCTATTTTTACAAACAGCTGAAGCGCCCCTCCGTATGTTTATTGATATGAATCTAACTCTGAAAATCCCGCCGCCGCTGCTGCTGTTAATCTGCGCCGGCGCCATGTATCTGCTGGCGCCGCTGGGCCCGCGCTTTCAACCGCAGGAAGGGCTCTTCTGGCTCCTGCTCGGCCTGGGCTTTAGCCTGGACTGCGCCGCGTCGCTGCTGTTTCTGCGCGCCCGCACCAGCGCCGACCCAGTGCAAATTGATAAGGCTAGCCGGCTGGTAACGGCCGGCATTTACCGCCTGAGCCGTAACCCCATGTATCTGGGCCTGGGGCTGCTGCTGCTGGCCTGGGCCGCCCGCCTGGCCAGTCCGCTGGCACTGCTGCCGGTGGCCTATTTCTTCTTTCATTTAAATCGCTGGCAGATTCCGGCGGAGGAGGCGCTGCTGCGGGCCAAGTTCCCCACGGACTACGGCCGCTACTGCGCGACCACCGGCCGCTGGCTGTGGTTCTGGCGCTGATTCTTAGTTTTACCGACGGACGGGCGCTTTCCCTGTTTGTAAATTAGTAATTTTTACATACAAGGAAAGCGCCCGTCCGTTTGTAAATACTCTATTTAAGATGGCTAAGCGGCCGGCGGCCCCGCTAGCGATAGCGCCAGCGCCACCACAGCAGGCCGCCCACCAGTAGCACCAGCGGTAGGGTCAGCAGCAGCACCGCCAGGGCCATCTGGTGTTCATCGGCCAGGTTGATGAACTGGTCGGGCCGTTCGGTGGCGACAATTCGATTCACCGCCACCGAACGCAGCTGGCCGACGATATTGTCCAGCAGCTGGCTGTTGCCGCCGCTGGCCAGGTAGTTCTCCTGGGCCAGGTCGCTGTCGCCGAGGATAACGATGGATTGGGTCTGCCCCGCCCTGCTGGGGTGCGGCCGGGTCAGCAGCCAGCCCAGAGCGATGGGGCCGCGCACATCTTCGTCCGCGTCAAATTTCACCGGCGGCTTGGCCATATCGCCCCGCTCCGCCCAGCTCTTGGCGTCCGACCACAGCAGCACCTGGCGCCGCCACGCGCTGGGCCCGGTTTCTTTAAAGCCCACCGCCTCCGGCAGCAGCGGCGACTTGGTCATGGGCCGGGTGATGGGCGTGTCGCCCAGGTCTTCCACCACTAGAAATTGCGGATTCTCCAGGCCGCGGGCGAGGCTGGCGGCGCTGACGATTTTGCCGTCCACGATGGCTAAACCGCTGATTTGCTGGAGAAATTCCGGCAGATAGTGCTTCTGCACGTCGGTGCTGTAGAGCAGGTTCAGACCCCTATCAATGGCCGCGGCCAGCAGCTGCTGGTCGGCGGTGGGAATGGGGTCCGGGTCGGCGATGACCAGCGCCTCCGCCGACTGGGGCAGCGGGCCGTCCTTTAAATCAAAGACGCCGTGGCTGATGTCGCCGGCCTGGAGCCGGCGGTAGAAGCTGCGCCAGGAGCCGGCGCTGTCGCTGAGGTAGTCCCGCTCGCCGTGGCCCTGCAGGTGCACGATGAAGCGGTCGCTGTCGCTAACTTCGGCCAGCAGGGCCCGCACCAGGGCCGGGGCGCTGGCCAGGGCAATTTTCTGGCCGCCGCGGGCCGTTTCCAGGTACAGCTGGCCCTCGGCGGTGATGTCGCGGCGCTGCGCCTTCACCGGGTCCAAATCCGGATTAACGTAGCTGACGGTCAGGCTCGGCACGTAGACCAGCAGCGGCCGCAGCAGATTGTCCATGGCCCGCCGCAGCTGGGGGTTGCGCCGGGCGTAGATTTCCAAATGCACCGGCGGCAGCGCCGCCAGACTCTTCTTCTGCGCCGCCGACAGCTGAATGCTCTCGGTGCCCCGTAGCGTCCAGAAATAATTATTCTGCAAAATCAGATAGTTGGCGCTGACCGTGAAGAGCAGCAACAGCAGCCAGCGGCCCCAGCGCCACCAGCGGTTCCTAACCATTGACCGCTTCCCCATTGACCGTTTCCCGGGGCCGGTCGAATTTCCGCCAGAAGTCCAGGCAGGCGATGGCGTTAATCAGGTAATAAATGTACTTGCCCACATTGGCGAAATTGCCCTGCACCAGGGATTTGGCCAGCTGCGCCAGGTTGTAAAGGAACCAGAACTTCCACTGCACCGTTAATTTCATGGCGTTGAGGATATTGCCGGCCAGGGACAGGGCGAACACCACGGTGGTAAACCAGAAGATGGCGCCCCGATTATGGGCATCGAAGCCCAGGTCGTTGATGTAGTAACTGAAGGACAGGCAGATGGCGGCCACCAGGCCGAAGGCCCACAGTGCCTGGCGCCCTGCCAGCGGCTGGCTGGTGCGGTATTTCTCCGTCTGCATCCATTTTTCAATGGCGTAGATGTAGATGATGAAGGTGATGGGATAGGACAGCGGCGCCGCCTTATTCCCATGGAGAAAATCAATGTAGCCGGCCCAGGCACTGTTGCGAAAAAATTTCGTGGCGGCCAGATTGTCGTAGAGATAGCCGGCCAGGTGGGCGGAGAGAAAAACCAGGAAAACCCCAAATAAATCAAAGTATTTGCTCTTGGCAATTAAATCCAGCGTCCCGTGCTTCATGGCATTACCTTTAGAAAAAGCGCTTAGTTTAACGGGCCCGCGGGGAAAAGTCGGCCTCCGCCAGCGCCACAAAAAAAGCCAGGCTTAACCTGGCTTTTGCTGGCGCCTTTGCCCCATTAGCCCCGCGGGGCCACGTCCACCACCCGGGACTTCAGCTTCTGGCCGGCGCGGAAGCTGACCACCCGGCGGGCGGAAATGGCCACCTCTTCGCCGGTCTTCGGGTTGCGGCCCGGCCGTTCCCGCTTATTACGCAACTCAAAGTTGCCAAAGCCGGAAATTTTTACCGCTTCATTCTGCGCTAGACAATCGCGGATTTCCGCAAACATATCATCGACAATATTGCGGGCATCGGGGCGGGACAGCTTCACCTGGGTAATCAGTGATTCCACAATATCTGCTTTTGTTAGTGTCATATTCCTACCTCAAATCGGCGTCAAATTTATCTTTCAAATGCTTAATTAGAGCATCGATTATGGGGTTAAGTTCTTCATCTTGCAAGGTTTTTTCCGGATTCTGACAGATGAGCGCCAGGGCCAAACTCTTGCGCGCCCCCAGGGTGGCGCTTTCGTAAACGTCAAAGCAGAAGCCGTCGCTGAGCAGGTCGCCCAGCTGTTGGCGCGCCGCCGCCAGCAGCGTTTCCGCCGGCAATTCCTTGGGCACCAGCAGGGCCAAATCCCGCCGCACCGCCGGGAAGCGGGGCAGGGGCCGGTAGCGGGGCAATGGCAAGGGCGCCAGGGCGGCCATTTCCAGTTCAAAGCAGAATATTTCTCCACCCTTAATGGCCAACTCCTCCAGCAGCGCCGGGTGCAGGGCACCGAGCCAGCCCACCGTTCTCCCATTTAAAATCACGTCGGCGCTCTGGCCCGGGTGCAGGAAGGAGCGCTGGGAACGGACGAACTGCACCGGCCGCGGCCCCAGCAATGCCCGCACCGCCGCCTGGCCGTCGTAGAAGTCCACCGGCCGCTTCTCGGTCAGCGCACTCTCCGGCGCCGCCAGGCCGGCTAGGACTCCCGCCACCCGGTAGGGCTGTGCTGCCGCACCGAGGAAGACCCGGCCAATCTCAAACAGCCGCAGATTCGGCTGCTGCCGGTTGCGGTTGTACTGCACCGCCTGCACCAGGTTCGGAATTAGACTGAGGCGCAGCTGGCTCAAATGAGCGCTGATGGGGTTTTGCAGGTCGATGGCCGGGCCGAGCTTAAAGGCTTCCTGCAGTTGCGGGTCAAGGAAGCTGTAGGTGATGGCCTCATTGAAGCCGAGGGCCGCCAGCTGCTCCGCCGGCCAGTGGGGGTTAAAGTCGTCCCGCTCCTGGTAGGGGAAGGGCGGCAGCAGGTCGGGAATTTGCCCGTAGCCGTCCACCCGGGCGATTTCCTCAATTAAATCCTCGGGAATGGTGAGGTCGAAGCGCCAGCTGGGCGCGGTTACCGCCAGACTTTCGCCCCCATCGGCCACGGTGCAGCCCAGGGCGCTAAAGATTTCCACCACCCGCTGCTTTTCGTAGCTGCGGCCCAGCCATTTTTCCACCCGGTTTAAATCCAGATTAATGGGAGGCCGCTGCGGCAGTAGGCTCGCGTCGCCCACGTGGGCCACCGGGCTAGCCTCGCCGCCGCAGATTTCCAGAATCAGCGCGGTGGCGTAGTCCAGGGCCCGGCGCTGCAACTGATAATCCACGCCCCGTTCAAAGCGGGCCGCCGCGTCGGAGCTAAGGTTCAGCCGCCGCGCCCGGCCGGCGATGGCGGTCGGATTGAACCAGGCGCTTTCCAAGTAAATGTTCCTGGTATCGCTGCTACAGCTGCTGGCCTGGCCGCCCATGACCCCGGCCACGGCCAGGGCCTTCTCCTCGTCGGCAATCAGTAGAAAATCGCTGTCCAGCGCCGCCTCACTGCCGTTGAGCAGGGTTAATTTTTCCCCGGCGCGGCCCCAGCGCAGCTGCACCGGGCCGCTAATCTGGTCGCTGTCGAAGGCGTGCAGCGGCGTGCCCAGCTCCAGCATGACGAAGTTAGTGATGTCCACCAGCGGGTCGTGGCAGCGCAGTCCGGCCTGCTCCAGCCGCCGCACCATGTAGTCCGGCGTGGGCCGGCGATTGTCCAGGCCGCGAATGGCCCGCAGGTGATAGGCGGGGCAGGCCGCCAGGGTTGCTTCATTTTTTACCAACGGGGGGGCGCTTCCCCTGTCGGTAAATTCCGGCCAGGCCGGTTCCTGGGCCTTAAAGTCCGCCGGCAATAAATCCCTGCACAGCAGGGCGATTTCCCGCACCAGGCCGCGGTGGCTCAGGCAGTCGCCGCGGTTGGGGGTAACGTTCAAATCGAGAATTTCCCCGTTTAAGCGGAGATATTCACGGATATCCAGGCCCACCGGCGCGTCCGCCGGCAGCAGCAGCAGGCCGCTGCTCTCTTCGCTGAGGCCCAGCTCCCGGGCGGAACAGAGCATGCCGAAGGATTCCACCCCGCGCAGCTTACCCTTCTTAATCTTCAGGCCGCCGGGCAGTTCCGCACCGATGGTGGCCAGGGGCACCTTGCTCGGCGCCGTCAGGTTGGGCGCGCCGCAGACAATCTGTAATTCCTCCCGGCCGTTGAAGACCCGGGCAATGCGCAGCTTGTCCGCGTCCGGGTGCTTCTCCATGCTGCGCACCTCGGCGACGATGACTCCAGAAAAGGGCGGCGCCAGGGGAATTAGCTCGTCCAGTTCCAGGCCGCCCATGGTTAGCCGCTCCGCCAGCAGGTCGCTGGCGATGTGAATGCCCTGGTAATTTTGCAAATATTCGCTGCTTAAACGCATTTAACCCTCCCCGTAAAATTGATTGAGAAAACGCAGGTCGTTTTCAAAGAATTGCCGTAAATCCGGCGCGCCGTAGCGCAGCATGGCCAGCCGCTCCAGCCCCATGCCGAAGGCGTAGCCCTGGTACTGCTCCGGGTCGATGCCACAGTTGCGCAGCACCTGCGGGTGGGTCATGCCGCAGCCGAGCACCTCCAGCCAGCGGGAACGGCGGCCGGCGCCGTCCACAAAGGCAATGTCCACCTCCGCCGACGGTTCGGTGAAGGGGAAGAAGGAGGGGCGAAACTGAATCAGCAGCTGGCCGCCGCGGGCGGCGAAGAAATCGCGGAGGAAATTGATGATTAGCCCCTTCAAATTGGCGAAATTGCTGGTTTTATCAATGACCAGCCCTTCAATCTGGTGAAACATGGGCGTGTGGGTCTGGTCGTAGTCCGAACGGTAGACGCGGCCGGGGGCGATGATGCGCAGCGGCGCGCCCTGTTCTTCCAGGCTGCGGATTTGCACGCCGGAGGTGTGGGTGCGCAGCACCAGGTGCGGATTGATGTAAAAGGTGTCCTGCATGGCCCGGGCCGGGTGCTGCTCCGGCATGTTCAGCGCGGTGAAATTGTGGAAATCGTCCTCCAACTCCGGCCCGTCCTTAATCTGAAAGCCCAGGCGGCCGAACCAGCCCTCGATGGCGCGGCGGGTCAGGGTTACCGGGTGCAGGGAGCCACGCCACCGGGGCCGTTCCAGGGAAATGTCGATGGTTTCGCTGGCCAGTTTGGCGGCCAGCTGCCGTTGCTGCAGCTGGCGGCGCTTCTCCTCAAGGGCGGCGATGAATTTATCCCGGGCGCCGTTGATGATTTGTCCGAGCCGGGGCCGCTCCTCGGCGCTGGCGGTGGCCAGCATTTGGCTGAATTCGGCGAATTTGCCCTTCTTCGACAGATAGCTGTTCTTCAGGCTATCCAGGGCATTGGACTTGATTTCCTCAATCTTATCCAAGGCCTCCAGGGCTTCGGCGAGCACCTGGTCAATCTTGCTCTTTAACGGCATGGGAGTCCTTAAATCAAAAGCCCTAATTCTAAGGCCAAACGGCGGCGGCGCCAGGACTCAAGTGCGGCGGCCGTGAATGGGTGATTTACAAACGGAGGGGCGGTTGTTCGCTGCGCTCACGCGCCTAGTTTTACAAACAGACGGACGCTTAGGCTGTATGTAATTTAGGTTAAAAATACATACAGCCTAAGCGCCCGTCCGTCGGTAAATAATAGAAAAGCGGGAATAAACCCGCTTTTTGCTTGCTTCTGTTCGCGCTAATCCTTGCCGTTGTAAATACCGAATAAGGTGAGGCCGTGGTCTTCCAGCTCGAAGTCGTACTTCTTCGCCACCTCCTTCAGGTATTCCTTCAGCTTATCGTCCTGAAATTCCACCATCTTGCCGGTCTTAACGCACATCAGGTGGTTGTGGTTGTCGCCGTTGTCCACCTCAAACACGCTGTGGTTGCCCTCGAAGTTGTGGCGCTTCAGCAGCCCGGCCTGCTCAAACTGGGTTAGCACCCGGTAGACCGTGGCCAGGCCAATGTCCTCCTCGTTGCGCAGCAGGATTTTATAAACGTCCTCGGCGCTCAGATGCACGTCGTTGTCGCTGGTCTCCCGCTGCATGATTTCGAGGATTTTCATGCGGGGCCCGGTAACTTTCAGCCCCGCCTTACGGATTGGGTGGCTCATTTTCTTTCCTGGTTTGTCTGACATGCGTTAGCCGTGCACCAAGTAGCTTTTCAAATGCTTCATGGCCTGGGCCTCGATTTGGCGAATGCGTTCGGCGGAAACCTGGTACTCGTCGGCTAGGCTCTGCAGGGTGGCCTTACCTTCCTCCTCATTCAGCCAGCGGGCTTCCACAATGGCCCGGCTGCGGGAATCCAGGCTGCGCAGCCCCTCGGCCAGCCGCTTCTGCACGAAATTACTTTCTTCGGCGCTTTCCGCATGCAGGGCCGGGTCGGCGCCCTCGTCGCTGAGCCACATTTCCGGGTTGTAGCCCTCGTCCTCCTCACTCTCATGGGCGTTAAAGGCCATGTCCTGGCCGTTGATGCGCTGCTCCATTTCGTAGACGTCCTTCAATGGCACGTCCAATTCCTTGGCAATGGCCTTGGCCTCGCTGGCATTCAACCAGTTCAGGCTTTTCTTCATGGAACGCAGGTTAAAGAATAATTTGCGCTGGGCTTTGGTCGTCGCAATTTTCACCAGCCGCCAGTTTTTAATGACGAACTCGTGAATTTCACTCTTAATCCAGTGCACGGCAAAGGACACTAAACGCACGCCGCGGCTGGGTTCAAAGCGTTTCACCGCCTTCATCAGGCCGATGTTACCTTCCTGAATCAGGTCGCCCAGGTACAGGCCGTAGCCATTGAAGCTGCGGGCGATGTGCACCACAAACTTCAAGTGGTGAATTACCAGCTGCTGGGCCGCCAGTAAATCGTTCTCTTCGTGGAATTTCTTGGCCAGGGCGTACTCTTCTTCCGGGGCCAAGACGGGAATTTGCCGCACTTTGGCGATGTAGTGGTCTAAATCGATGGCGGGGCTAAGCCATTGTTGGCCGGCCAAAGCGCCGCCGTTGGTGGTTATTAAATTTTTCTCTGTCATTATTTCTCTTCCATTTATTTTTTCAATCATTATACAACAAGGCGCGAATGAAAGCGCTACCGTTAAATTCGCGCAGGTCCTCCTTGGCCTCACCCAAACCGATGAAGCGGATTGGCACCGCCAGCTTCTCGGCGATGGCCAGCACGATGCCGCCCTTGGCCGTGCCGTCCAGCTTGGTGAGGACAATGCCGTCCAGGCCCACCGCCTGATGGAATTCCTCCGCCTGGCGCAGGGCGTTCTGGCCGGTGCCGCCGTCGATGACCAGTAGGGTTTCCTGGGGCGCGCTCGGGTCCAGCCGCCCCAGCACCCGCTTAATCTTTTTCAATTCGTCCATTAGGTGATTCTGGGTGTGCAGGCGGCCGGCGGTGTCGATGATGAGAATGTCCTGGCCGCGGGCCCGGGCCGATTCCAGGGCGTCGTAGGCCACGGAGGCGCTGTCGGCACCGGTGGCCTGGGCGATGACCGGCACCTGATTGCGTTGGCCCCAGCTCTGTAGCTGTTCCACCGCCGCGGCGCGGAAGGTGTCGCCGGCGGCCAGCATTACTTTTTTCCCCTCCGCCTGGAAGCGGGCCGTTAATTTGCCAATGGTGGTGGTCTTGCCGGCGCCATTAATGCCCACCATCAGGATTACGTGGGGCGTGCCGGCGCGGGTCGGCTGCTCGTCGGCCGGCAGCAGGGCCAGCATTTCGTCGGCCAGGGCCGCACGCAGGGCTTCGCCGTCGGCCAGCTCCTTACGGTTTAATTTTTCCGTAATTTTCGCCATTAATTTCAAGGTTAAATCCATGCCCAGGTCGGCGGTGAGCAGCTGGGTTTCCAGCTCCTCTAACAAATCTGCGTCGATTTTCTTCTTGCCCAGAAAGAGATTGCTCAGGCCGTCGCGGGTCTTGCTCAGGCCCTGGCGCAGCCGGGCCAGATAGCCGCCCTGGTCCGCCGGCAGCTGCTCCGCCGTGTCTTCGCTGGTTTTTTTACGTTTTAGCCAATTAAACATTAATGCTCCTTTGCTCTAATTTGGGGTAATGGCTCACCCGGTTAGGGCAAGGGGCCATTGTAAGGAAATTTACTCTAACTATTTAAATACATAGGGGCGCTTCCCCTGTATGTAATTGACCTAATTGGGTGGGGTAATCGGCGCCCCAATCCTTTCCAAATACTAATGGAAAAAGGGCCTGGGCCAAATTATTAAAACCTATAATCAAACTTTCCCAATTGGAGTGAGATTTATGCAATTGACCGCCGGGCTCATTCAGCTGAACAGCAGCGTCCCAGATAAGCAAACTGCCATCGAACAGGTGGCCCAACTCTTAATTGCTAACGGTAAGGTGCAGCAGGAATATGTCCAGGGCATGTTCCAGCGGGAACAGCAGGCCAACACCTATTTGGGCAACGGCGTGGCCATTCCCCACGGCACCCCGGAAACCCGCCGCTTCATTAATGAAACCGCCATTGCCATCGTGCAAATCCCCGCAGGCATCAGCTGGGGCGAAGGCGGCGAACGGGTGCAGTTGGTGGTGGGCATCGCCGCCTCCGACAGCGAACACCTCGGCATTCTGCGCCAACTGACCCGACTCCTTAATAATCAAGAGCAGCTGCAACGGCTAATTCACACCGACGACAAAAATTTAATCATGGCAGCCCTGGCCGGCGGCGCAAACGATGGCGCTGCCAGCAGCAATTCCCCGGCATCTTCCCTGGAATTCCAAGAAAAAGTGGTCATTCCCAATCCCCTGGGCTTTCACGCCCGGCCCGCCACCAATCTGGCCAAGGCCGTTAAGGCCAGCGGCAGTCAGGTTTTCCTCCGTAAGAACGACGGCCAGCGGGCCGACGCCGCCAAGATGATGGGAGTGCTGGCTCTAGCCATTGGCCCCGGCGAAGAAATTACCGTGGAAAGCGACAGTGCCGCCGCTCTGCAACAAATAATTACGCAGATTCGCAGCGGCCTCGGCGACGATTTAAGTGAAAAAATCTCTGAAGCGCCCAAGGCCGCCCTCTGGCAACCGCAGGGGGAAGTGCGCGCCCTGGTGGGCATCTGCGCCTCGGAAGGGCTGGCCATCGGCCAAATTCGCCATTACCAGAGCCAGAGCTACGAAATCGACCCGCGGCCCAGCGAACTGAGCGCCTGGGAGGAAAGCAAGCGATTGAATCAGGCGTTGGATAGCGCCAGCCGGGCCCTGGAGGCCCTCAGCCGGCAATCGGAAATCTTCGGCGCCCATCTGGCCCTGCTCAAGGACGAGGACCTATTGACCCAGGCCGTGCGCGCCATCAGCCAGGGCCAGCGGGCCGAAGCGGCCTACTTCGCCGCCTGCAACGAGCAAATTAAGCGCTTCCAGGCCAGCGGCAACCCGGTGTTCGCCGCCCGCGCCACGGACATTCAGGACCTGCGTGACCGGGTCGTACGCCTGCTGCTGGGCCTGAGCGACAGTCAGTTGGATTTTCAGCCCGATACCATTCTCTGCGCCGACAACCTCACCCCCAGCGACACCGCCAAACTTAATCCGGAACACATCGCCGCCTTTATTACTACCCAGGGCGGCGCCACCAGCCACAGCGCCATTCTTGCCCGCGGCATGGGCATTCCCGCCATCTCCGGCCTGAAGAATCTGGCGGCGCTGCCGGAGGGGGCCACGGTGATTGTGGACGCCAACGGCGGGGCCGTGTATCTGGAGGCCACCGGAGAACAGTTGGATTCGGCCCGGGCCCGGCTGGCGGAGCTGAAGGCCGCCGAGGCGGAGGCATTGCAGCGGCGCTTTGAACCGGCCCGCACCAGCGACGGCCACACCATTGAAGTGGTCATGAACGTTAATCAGCCCAAGGAGCTGGAATCAGCCTTGGAACTGGGCGGCGAGGGCGTGGGCCTCATGCGCACGGAATTCCTCTATTTGGAAAGCGACCATATTCCCAGCGAGGACGAGCAGGAGCAGATTTACCGCGCCATGGCCGTCAAGCTCGGCGATAAACCCCTAATCATTCGCACCCTGGACATCGGCGGCGATAAGGAGGTGGCCTATCTGAATTTACAGAAGGAGGAGAACGCCTTCCTCGGCACCCGTGGCATTCGCCTCTGTTTCCGCCGCGAAGACCTGTTTCTACCGCAGCTGCGCGCCATCTGCCGCGTGGCCAAGGACCATAAAAACGTTAAGGTGATGTTCCCCATGATTGCCACCATGGCCGACTGGCGCCGGGCCAAGGGCCTGCTGGACCAGGTGGCCGCCGAGGTGGGCTTGAACCACATGCCGGTGGGAGTGATGATTGAAGTGCCGTCGGCGGCGCTAATTGCCGAGCAGCTGGCCGCCGAAGTGGCCTTCTTCTCCGTAGGCACCAACGATTTAACCCAATACACCCTGGCCATGGACCGCATGAATGCGGAGCTGGCACCCCAGACCGACCCGCTGCACCCGGCGGTGCTGCAACTAATTTACCGCAGCGCCCAGGCCATTAACGGTGTTGGCAAATGGATTGGCGTCTGCGGCGGCCTGGCCGGCGACCGGCTTGGCGCGCTGGTACTGGTGGGCCTCGGCGTGCGCGAGCTGTCCGTTAGCCCGAAGGAGGTGGTGCGCATTAAGGACGGTCTGAAGGCGGTGTCCTTTGCCAAACTGAGCCAGCTGGCCCATCAGGCCCTGACCCTGGCTGACGGCGACCAGGTGCGGGAATTATTCCGCCGCGAGCTAAATCTGTAATTATCGAGAGGAAAATCTATGAAAGTTATTACCGTAACCATGAATCCGGCCCTGGACTACACCATGCACGTGGACAGCTGGGAGCGGGGCGTCGTTAATCGCAGCGACCGCATGGACTTCGCCTGCGGCGGCAAGGGGCTAAAGGTGGCCGTGAACCTGAACATCGCCGGCATCGAGGCCAGCGCCACCGGCTATCTGGGTGCCCTCAACGACCAGCGCTTCGTGGAACTGTTTAAGGAAAAGCACGTGCAGGACGACTTCATCCGCGTGCCGCAGAAGGAAACCCGCCGCAACATCAAGATTGTGGACAAGGACGGGGAAACCACCGATGTGAACCTGGTGGGCATGGAAATCAGCGACCAGCAGCTGCAACAGCTCATTGATTTAATTGATAAACAAATTGACCAGGCCGAGGTGCTCATGTTTGGGGGCAGCCTGCCGCCCAACGTGGCCAAGGATTTCTACGGCCAGATGATGAAGCGCTACAAGCCGAAGAATAAATTCCTGGTAGTGGACACCTCCGGCGCCGCGCTAACGGAAATGGCCCGGGCCGAAGTGTTGCCGGACTTCATTAAGCCGAACATTCACGAGTTGCGGGAAATGACCGGCAAGGCCCTGAACAGCGACGCCGACATCATTGCCGAAGCGCGCAAATTCATCGACCGCGGCATGCGGCTGGTGGTCATTTCCATGGGGGAAGACGGCGCCTGGTTCGTAACCAAGGACGAGGCGCTACATGCCTCGCCACCGCGGGTGAAAATTGCCAGCACCGTGGGCGCCGGCGACGCCATGGTGGCCGGGGTAATCCGCGGCGTGCTGCTGGGCCGAGGCCTGGAGGACATTGCCAAGACCGCCACCGCCTTCGGCGCCTCCAACGTGGAGAACAAGTCCTCCTTCATCTCGACCCGGGAACGCATCGACGTGCTGCGCGAGCGGGTGGTAATCGTCAGAGAGGGTGAAGAGCGATGAAATTAATATATCTCACCGGCGCCCTTAGCCCGGTGGAAGTGCTGCTGGTGCGGGAACTGCACGGCGCCACGGCCACCATTCAGCAGGGCGGCCCCGTGGATACCAATGGCTACGATGAAATTGAAGTCTATGGCGACGGCGCCGTGCCGGCCAATTTGGCGGACCGGCCCCGCGGCGATTTAAACCAACTCTTCGGCGGCGCCGCGGCTGCGGCCAGTGCCCCAAGTTCCGGCGGTAGCAAATTTATCGTCGGCATCACCTCCTGCCCCACCGGGGTGGCCCACACCTACATGGCCGCCGAAGGGCTCCAGGCGGGGGCGGAAGCGCTGGGCTATCGGGTGAAAATTGAAACCCAGGGCAGCGTGGGCGCCGACAACGTGCTGACCGCCGAAGACATCGCCGCCGCCGACGTGGTCATCATCGCCGCGGACACCAACGTGGCCCTGGACCGTTTCAACGGGAAGAAATTATTCCGCAGTAAGACCAAGGCGGCCATTAACGACGGCGCCGGTCTTATTCAGAAGGCCTTGGCCGAAGCCACCGTGCATCAGGGCGAAGGGGCAACGGCCGAAGCGGGCGGCGAGGGCGGCGCCCTAGGTGGTTTCTACAAGCACCTGATGACCGGCGTGTCCCACATGCTGCCCTTCGTAGTGGCCGGCGGTTTGTTGATTGCCCTGGGCTTCGCCATCGGTTCCTACTATTTCGGGGAAAACGGCATCTACATCTATAAGGACGAGTACAAAGACAATATTGGCCACGTCATCTTCGGCATGGGTAAGGACGCCTTTGCCCTCTTCGTGCCCATTCTTGCCGGCTTCATCGGCTTTTCCATCGCCGGGCGGCCGGGCTTGGCACCGGCCATGGTCGGTGGCTACATCTCCGATAAGATTGGCGCCGGCTTCCTCGGTGGCATTCTCGCCGGCTACTTGGCCGGCTACCTCACCGCCGGTTTAAATAAATACATCAAGCTGCCGCGCGACGTGGATGCGCTGAAGCCAACCCTAATCCTGCCGCTGCTGGGTTCATTGATTATTGGCCTGCTCATGTATAAGGAAATCGGCCCGCCGGTGGCCCAGGCCAATAAGTTCCTGGAAACCTGGCTGACCAATCTCCAGCACGACCAGAGCGGTGGCGTGGTGGCGGCGGTGCTACTGGGCGCCCTACTCGGCGGCATGATGGCCGTGGATATGGGCGGCCCCATCAATAAGGCGGCCTACACCGTGTCCGTGGCGCTGGTGGGTAAGGAAATTGGCGGGCCTATGGCGGCGACCATGGCCGGAGGCATGGTGCCACCGCTGGCCATCTTCTTTGCGACCATCTTCTTTAAGAACCGTTTCACCCAGGAGGAGCGCGATGCGGGCAAATCCACCGGAGTGCTCGGCCTGAGCTTTATCACCGAGGGCGCCATTCCCTTTGCGGCCAAGGACCCGCTGCGCGTGATTCCGGCCCTGGTGCTGGGCAGCGCTCTGACTGGTGCCATCAGCATGGCCCTGGGCTGCGAACTGCGGGCGCCCCACGGCGGTTTCTTCGTGCTGCTCATACCCAATGCCATCAATCACCTGCTCAGCTACGTGATTGCCATTGGCGCCGGTACGGCGCTGGCGGCGCTGCTGCTGGGTCTGTTTAAGAAGCCTCTGACGGCCTAGCGCCTATAAATAAGCGCCCCCGGGTTACGGCTCGGGGGCGTTTTTTGTTTTTAATCCTTAATTTACCGACGGAGGGGCGCTTAGGTTGTATGTTTAAAACCCCCATAAACATACAGCCTAAGCGCCCCTCCGTCGGTAAATAACCCATTTAGCTGGCTGCACACTGCTCCTTAAAATTCGGCGCCCGACGGCTGGCAATTACAGGCTGTTCCGTCGGCTTTCCAAACCAATTACTAAATTTAATGGCCTGAATTTTTCGTCTTTAAATGACAAATTCTTAAAAGTTTGTGGTTAGCAAACGACAAAATCCCTAGAATGTCTTACTTTTATGACGAACTAGCGGAGTAATCATGCAGAAAAGTAAATTGAATCTGGCGGTAATCCTTGCGGCCACCCTACTTAGCGCCTGCGGCGGCAATGGTGATAGCGGCCCAGCAGCCACCTTTACGCCGGCGGCACCCAATAGACAGCAGCAGCCCAGCCCTGCCACCAATACGCCCCAGCCGACGGCCACGCCCAGCAGCAGCAATGACAGCAAGCCGGAGGCGGACAACAATA
This sequence comes from uncultured Cardiobacteriaceae bacterium, assembly GCA_963533935.1. Classification (GTDB taxonomy): domain Bacteria; phylum Pseudomonadota; class Gammaproteobacteria; order Cardiobacteriales; family Cardiobacteriaceae; genus CAUSKK01. The sequence continues at coordinate 2,426 of CAUSQL010000017.1, read as the reverse complement.
AGAAGCCCAGCGCGCCGGCCAACGACAGCGACAGTCGGCCAACCCAGGGTGGCCCTTCAAGCATTTACATTCCCAGCGGCAGTGCGTTGCCAACGGCTCAGCCTTCAAGCCGGCCAACGGCAACGGTGCAACCCACAACCCGGCCCAGCGTAACCGCGCAACCGAGTGCAACGGTTCAACCAACGGCGACAGCACAGCCAACGACAACTACCAGCCCAACGGCTCAGCCTTCAACCCAGCCAACGGCGACTACTAGCCCAACGGCCCAGCCTTCCGTACAGCCCAGCACAACGCCAACTACGCAGCCGAGTGCAACCGTTCAACCAACGGCAACCACCAGCCCAACGGCTCAGCCGAGCGGCCAGCCAAGCGCGACGCCAAGCAGCCAGCCCAGTGCCACGGCTCAGCCATCTACTCAACCAACGGCGCAACCCTCCGTGCAGCCCAGCGCAACGCCGAGTACTCAACCCAGCGCCACGGCGCAGCCCAGTGCGACCCCGAGCGCCACCGTGCAGCCGACGGTGCAACCGACCACTAACCCGGGCACTGGTGGCATTCAAAATGATGGTAAGAAATGGGTAGGTTCTATTTTTAGAATGCCTACAGAAGGAACCAGTATTACCGCTCAAAGTGGTACGCCTAACTTAGAGCATTTTTCTTCAACGGAAAAGACAATTATTAACTTAGAATCTGGGCAACATGTACTAACACTCCCAGCTTCTTCACCTGTTTCACAGCAAAATGGCATTTTGACCTACAACAACACGGCGGGGACTAGTCTTCCCTATAGGGAGCTTAAGGTTAGTGGCGATAAATATAAAAACGTGCAAATTGGCTCAATTATTGACAACAGTAATGGCCATTCGCTCTTCTATCGCATGACTAAAGAACCCATAGGATTACCATCAACGGGTAATGCCACATATAAAGGCGATGCTTTCCTTAATTTACGCAATATGGACGATAACAGCGGCCAGCGTACTGAGCAGGGCAAGATAGAAATGAACACAAACTTTTCTGATAAAACCCTTACCTTTACAGTTGATAGCCCAAGTCATAAGGCATCAATACCCGGCATAATTCGTCAAGGTTCTATAGATTTCAGAGAGAAAAATAGAGAAGCGCTGGGGCCAAATACCTTAACTGGTCTAATAGGGGGATTCGTTGGCCCCAATGGCGAAGAAATTATTGGTTCATACATTCACGGCAACTTTGATAGTAGAGAACGCATTGACGGTGTCTTCGCCGGCAAGAAGGAATAGCCAAATCCTTAAAACCTCAAACGCCGACCTGTTCGGCGTTTTTTTATGCTTTCTGAACCATTTACAAACGGAGGGGCGCTTCCCCTGTATGTTTAAAAGCCTTATTAAACATACAGGGGAAGCGCCCCTCCGTCGGTAAATTATTCCTGCCACACCGCTAGAATCTCCTCCTGCTGGGCCAGGGCCAGCAACAGCGCCTGGCGGGCGGCCGGGCTGGATTCGCTAAGCTCCAGGGCCAGGCGGCGGCCGGCCGGGTCCTTGTCAATGTGGCCGAGGGCCAGATTATGGGCGCGGCACAGTTCGGCGCAGCGCGGCAGCAGCGTTTCCGCCGCCACATTGGGCGCGTAATTGAGCACCAGCCGCCGGTTATTGGTCCGCGGCATGAGCTGTAGTTCAAAGCGCTTCACCATCATGATGGCCAGCATGAAGATGATGGCCACCAGGGCGATGCCGTAGAAGCCCCAGCCGATGGCCAGGCCGATGCAGCCGGTGGCCCAGATGCCGGCGGCGGTGGTCAGGCCGATGATGCCTTCGCTGCGGCTTTTAATGAGAATGCTGCCGGCGCCGAGAAAGCCGATGCCACTGATAACCTGCGCGCCGAGGCGGCCCAGGTCCAGGGTCATGCTGCGCGGCACGTTCGGCAGGGCCAGCAGTTCCAGGCGCAGCTGGTCCTGCAGCAGGGACACGCTGGCAGCGCCGAGGCAGACGAGAATGTAGGTGCGAAAGCCGGCCGGCTTATGGTGCCGTTCCCGTTCCAGGCCCACCAGGCCGCCGAAGAGCACGGCCAGGCCGAGCCGGAGAAAAATTATCTCCAGGCTTAGCCGTTCCACGAAGTGGCTAGAGGCGCTTAGCCAGTGTAAGAATTCCCCCATGATTTACTCCCAAAATGCCTATTTTCGCCGTAAATTTGCCATTTATAAATACAAGGGGGCGCTTCCCCTGTATGTAATTAACGGCCTAAATACATACAGGGGAAGCGCCCCCTTGTATTTATAGTAAGCTCCAGCCGCGCCTGCGGCCGCTATAATTCTCCCCTTCACTACCAGCAATTTTCCCAACTCTCGCCTTCTGCGTGTGGTAGTCGCCCGGCGAGCTAAGGATTTTCATGTTAAACATCACCCTGCCCGACGGTTCCGTCCGTCAATTTAATAAGCCCACCACTGG
>CAUSQL010000016.1:0-31670 GCA_963533935.1 uncultured Cardiobacteriaceae bacterium | reverse complement strand
TGGCCGGAGTTGCAGGATTGGCCGGAGTTGCAGGATTGGCCGGAGTTGCAGGATTGGCCGGAGTTGCAGGATTCGCCGGAGTTGCAGGATTCGCCGGAGTTGCAGAGGTTGGCATGGGAATTGTTGCCGGACCGTTATAGCTGGGAGTTGATGGCGCATCGGGAGTTTTGGGTTGGCTGTTCACCTTGTTTAACGGTGTAACCGCTGGCGTGGTCGGCTGAACGCTGGGCGTGGCGCTTGGTTTAACGTTCTGATTATTGGGTGCCACCATGGGCACATTATTTAGAGCCGGTGAATTACTACTACTACTACCGCCGCAGGCACTAAGCACCAGAGCACTAATTAAGCTTAACGCTAGAATCCTTTTCATAAAAAATCCTTAAATAAATAAAAAAATAAACTAAAACCACCGGCTGGCGCCGGAGCCAAAATTAGAAATTTAAGAACTCCGCCGGCAAAGTTTGTTAATTAGCCAATCGGACTTTAAATAAATGAAGCCTAATTCTACAATCATCGCCAACCAAAAGGAATAGATAAATACATACAACTAAAGCGCCCCTATGTTTGTAAATCGTTACTTTACAAACATAGGGGCGCTTTAGTTGTATGTTTATTTTTTAGGAATTACGGATGGCCCGCATGATATTCACGTAATTGCCGGCAGAATATTTAAAGAATTCCAGCTCCGCCGCCGTCAATGGCCGTACCGGCTTCGCCGGACTGCCCACGTAGAGGAAGCCGCCGTCCAGCCGCTTACCCGGCGGCACCAGGGTGCCGGCGCCGATGAGTACGTGTTTTTCCAGCACCGCCCCGTCGAGGACGATGGCGCCCATGCCGATGAGGCATTCATCGCCGACGGTGCAGCCGTGGAGAATGGCGCCGTGGCCGATGGTTACGTCGCTGCCGATGGTTAAAGGCTTCTGGTCGTTGAAGCGGCTCTGGTGGGTGGTGTGCAGCAGTGCGCCGTCCTGCACGTTGCTGCGGGCGCCGATGCGCACTGGGGCGCAGTCGCCGCGAATCACCGCGCTGGGGAAGACGCTAACGTCCTCGCCCAGCTGCACGTCGCCGTTCACGTAGGCCAGGGCATGCACCCAGGCGCTGGCCGGCACCAGCGGCGTGAATTCCTTGTAGCGCTCAATCACGGCGGTCCTTCCGATTGATGATTTCCGCGTCCACCCGGGAGCCGTCCGGTCGGCGCACGTCCACCATTACCCCCTTAATGGAGTTCTCGTAGCGGTCGTAGATTTCGTCCGGGTGCAGGAAGTCCCACAGCTTGCGGCCCACGGTTAGCCGCAGGCCGTTGAAGACGAAGCAGGCGCCGAGCAGGGAGGAGAAAATGCCGGGAATGAGGAAGAGTATGGCGCCCACCAGGCTGTAGCCCTCTTCGGTGGGGGAGATTTCCAGGTTTTTGCGCTCGTAGGCCATTTTGCGCAGGTGATTGTTAAGCAGCCAGCGGCCGTAGAAGCTGCCGGCGATAATGAGGATAATGCTGAAAAATAGGCCGAAAAGTGAGGTAAAAATGGCGAAAACCACCATTTCCGTAACTAACCAGCTCCAAATAAATAGTGAAGGGCTCATGATTGCTCCTTAAAAAAATTAATTTAGTAAATGCGCGAAAAAGTCGAGCAAGTTCCCGGTAAAATGCTAACATTTCCCAGATTTTAGCGACCAATTCACTCACCATGTTTAGAAAATTCATAAAGTCTTCCGTCGGAGCGCTGGCGCTGTGTGCCGGCCTGAGCTGGGGCCAAGAGCTGCCGCCGGCGGAGCAGGTGTTCAAACCCCAGCTGAGTAATGTTAATGGGGACGTAATTCTAAAAATCGACTTCCCCGCCGAGCACTACCTTTACGCCAATAAGACCACGGTCAATGGCGGCCAGAACTACGAAAGTAGCCCGGCGCCGGTGGCGAAGGAAGACCCCTACCTGGGGCCGGTGCAGACCTGGGAACAGCCGCCGACCCTGAAGTTGCGGGATAAGGCCGATAGCTATGAGCTGGTAACCCAGGGCTGTAAGAAGGACGTGGTGTGCTATCCGCCCACCCGCTGGGTGCTGGAAGCGCCGGCGGCCGAGCCAGCGACAGCTGAACCGAAGCCAGCGGACGCTGAGCCGACGCCGGCGGTAGCTGATGCAACGCCAACGAATGTTGAGCCGCAGGCAGCGAATGCTGAACCAACGCCGGCGGTAGCCGAACCGCAGGCAGCGACAGCTGATGCAACGCCAACGAACGCTGAACCAACGCCGGCGGTAGCCGAACCGACGGCCGCCATGAACCGGGCCAGCCCCAACCCCAATCGGGGGCTCTTTAATCAGAGCAAGACCCTGAGCGATGAGGAAGCCTTCGTCAGCGACTTCGCCTACGAGCAGAACGGCGATTTAAGCGTGGCCATCACCATGCCCGCCGGCTTCTACCTCTATAAAAGTAAGATTCGCGGGCCGGGGGAACTGGCGCTGCCGCCGGGGGAAATGCACCGGGACGAGTTCTTCGGCGAGCAGGAAATTTACCGCCATAAATTGAGCTTCACCGTGCCACGGGCGCAGTTAAGCGGCAATGAATTCACCCTCCAGCTCCAGGGCTGCGAGGAGGGCAAAATCTGCTATCCGCCCTTCACCCGCAGTTTTCCGCTGAATAACAAACAGGGGGGCGCTTTGGGTGTAGGTAAAGATAAGCCGGCAACGGCAGTTACGACTAATCCAAGCGCCGAGAGCGACCATCGGGCCACTGAAGCGGTTCAGCCGGACACTGGTTCGGCGGCTGACGCGCCGGCTACCGCTTCGCCGGGAACCGGTTCGTCCGGCTCCCTGGCCGACGGCATCACCCAACGGCTGCAAACCAATTTCTTCGCCGCCCTCTTCTGGGTCTGGCTCATGGGCCTGGGCGCCTCCTTCACCGCCTGCGTTTACCCGCTGGTGCCCATCGTCAGCTCCATGGTAGTGGGGCAAAACGTCAGCAGCCGCCGCGCCTACGCCCTGGTCAGCACCTACGTGCTCGGCATGGCCCTGGCCCTGGCCCTGCTCGGTGCCGTCTTCGCCTATTCCGAGGTGAATTTACAGCTGGTGCTGCAGAAACCGTGGATTTCCGCCCTGGTGGCCCTGCTGTTCATTGGTTTAGCCCTGTCCCTCTTCGATGTGTTCGTCATTCAGGGGCCGGCCTTCCTGAACCGCGGCGTGGATAAGCTCAGCCGCCAGCAGAAGAGCGGCTCCTTCGGCGGCGCCCTAGCCATGGGCGCCCTCTCCATTCTGGTGGTCAGCCCCTGCGCCACGCCCATACTGGCGGCGCTGCTGATTTTCGTAACTCAAACCACGGTGGCCAAGGGCGCCCTGGCCCTGTTCGTCTTCGGCCTGGGCATGGGCTTCCCGCTGCTGGTCTTCGCCAGCGCTCTGAAGAAGTACATGCCGAAGGCCGGCGGCTGGATGAATCGGGTGAAGAGCCTTTTCGCCTTCGCCCTGCTGGCGGTGGGCCTGTGGCTACTAACGCGCATTGCGCCGCTGCTGGCGGGTCAGCTGCTGTGGACCGGCTACGCCCTGTTCGCCTGCGTCTACTGGCTGCCCAATAAGCTGGAAAATCGCGGCGACCGGCTGCGGCTGTTCATCAGCCTGCTGGCCTTCATTCTCGCCCTGGCCCTGGGCAGTAAGCTCTTCAGCGACGGGGAAATTTACGAACAGGGGAGCGGTTCTTCGCCTTACGGCTCAGGCGCTTCCTTGTCTTACAGACAAGGAAGCGCTTCTACTGTCGGTAAAAATGCGGCCCAATTCATCACCATTAATACGAAGGGCGAACTGGAACGGGCCCTGGGCCAGAGCAGCAAGCCGGTGCTGGTGGATTTCTACGCCGACTGGTGCGTGGCCTGCCAGCGCTGGGAGCGGGAAATTTGGCGTAACCCGCGCTTTGCGGCGGACCTGGGCCGCTTCACCCTGCTGAAGCTGGACGTTACGGACTTCAACGACCAGCACCGGGCCATCTTTAAAAGCCTGAAATTGGTGGGCCCGCCGGCGGTGCTGGCCTATGGGCCCCGGGCGCCGCTGGCCGCCCCGCGGGAGACCATCATTGGCGAACTGGCCGCCGACGACTTCGCCGCCAAGCTCAAGGGCTGGCAATCTTCTCTTTAATCATGTGTAGAAACTATGGCACTAATCTTTGTAATTAACGGCCCCAACTTGAATTTGCTGGGGTCGCGGGAGCCGGAGCACTACGGCAAAAGCACCATTGAGGACCTGGAAAAACGGCTGCAGCAGATGGCCGGCGAGTTCGGCCACCAGCTGGAGTTTATCCAGCACAACCACGAGGGCACGCTCATTGATTTAATCCACGAGGCGGGGCGCCACCAGGTGGATTTCATCATCATCAACCCGGCCGGCTACACCCACAGCAGCGTGGCCCTGCGCGATGCCCTGGCCGCCGTGGCCATTCCCTTCATCGAGGTGCACCTGTCGAACATTCACAAGCGCGAGGACTTCCGCAAGCACTCCTATTTCAGCGACATCGCCCTGGGCGTCATCACCGGCCTGGGGCTGGACGGCTACGAGCTGGCCCTGCTGGCGGCGCACCAGCATTTGCTGCGCCAAGCCTAATTCATAAACTTTGAGGAAAAACCCATGGACATTAGAAAAATTAAAAAGCTAATCGAGCTGCTCCAGGAATCGGACGTGGCGGAAATTGAAATCACCGAGGGCGAGGAGACCATTCGCATCAATCGCGCCGGGGCCAGCAACGTCAATTACGGCGCCCCCCAGCCCTTCTACCCCTATCCGGCGGCGCCAATGGTTGCGCCGGCCGCGCCGGCGGAAGTTAGCCCGGCCCTGACTCCAGAGGCCAAGCCGAAAATCAGCGGCAAAATCATCCGCTCGCCCATGGTCGGCACCTTCTACTCGGCGCCGTCGCCGGACGCGGATAACTTCGTCGCCCTCGGCCAGGAGATTAAGGCCGGCGACACGGTCTGCATCATCGAGGCCATGAAGATGTTTAACCGCATCGAGGCGGAATTCGGCGGCAAGGTGCTGGAAATTCTCGTGGAGAACGGCCAGCCGGTGGAATACGACGAGCCGCTATTCGTGGTGCAGTGATGTTTAAGAAGGTATTAATCGCCAACCGCGGCGAAATCGCCCTGCGCATTCTGCGCGCCTGCAAGGAAATGGGCATTGAAACGGTGGCGGTGCATTCCACCACCGACGCGGATTTGAAGCATGTGATTCTCGCCGACGAAAGCGTCTGCATTGGCCCGGCCCCCTCGGCGGAGAGCTATCTGAACATGCCGGCCATCATTGCGGCGGCGGAAGTTACCAACGCCGAGGCCATACACCCGGGCTACGGCTTCCTGTCCGAGAACGCGGACTTCGCCGAGCGCGTCGAGCAGTCCGGCTTCACCTTCATCGGCCCGCGCGGCGCCACCATTCGCATGATGGGCGACAAGGTGGAAGCCATTAAGGCCATGAAGGCGGCGGGTATCCCCTGCGTGCCCGGCTCCGACGGGCCACTGTCCGGCGACCCGCTGGAAATGCAGGCCATTGCGCGGCACATCGGCTATCCGGTCATCATTAAGGCGGCCGGCGGCGGCGGCGGCCGCGGCATGCGGGTGGTGCGCAGCGAGGACGAGCTAATCGACAGCGTGCGCCTGACCAAGAGCGAGGCGCGCCAGGCCTTCGGCAACGACATGGTTTACATGGAGAAATTCCTGGAGAAGCCACGGCACATTGAAATCCAGGTGCTGGCCGACAAGCACGGCAACGCCATTTACCTGGGCGAGCGGGATTGTTCTCTGCAGCGGCGCCACCAGAAGGTGATGGAGGAGGCACCGGCGCCGGGCATCACGCCGGAGCAGCGGGCCGAGATTGGCGCCATCTGTGTGGAGGCCTGCAAGCGCATCGGCTACCACGGGGCCGGCACCTTTGAGTTCCTCTACGAGGACGGCCGCTTCTTCTTCATTGAAATGAACACGCGAGTGCAGGTGGAACACCCGGTTACGGAGATGATTACCGGCGTGGACATCGTCCGCGAGCAGATTAACATCGCCGCCGGCCTGCCCCTGTCCTACCGCCAGGAGGACATACAGCTGCGCGGCCACGCCATCGAGTGCCGCATTAACGCCGAGGACGCCCAGACCTTCATTCCCTCGCCGGGGAAAATTCAGACCTTCCTGCCGCCGGGAGGCATGGGCGTGCGGGTGGAATCCCATTTGTACACCGGCTACACGGTGCCGCCCCACTACGATTCCATGGTCGGCAAGCTGATTGCCCACGGCACCGACCGGGCCAACGCCATTGCCAAGATGGAAATGGCCCTGTCGGAGCTGGTCATCGAGGGCATTAAGACCAACACGGCCCTGCACCGGGAACTGCTCCAGGACGAGGTGGTGCGCCGCGGCGGCATGGACATTCACTATTTGGAACATAAATTGGGGCTGGCGTGAGTAATAGCGGTGAATGGTTGGACGACGGCGCAGCCGGCGCGGGACATTCACAAAGTGAATGGCTTGACGACGGCGCAGCCGGCGCTAGCCACTCGCCAGAGTGGCTAGAACTTAGTCTTGAAGCCCATTCCGACGCCGAGGCGGAACGCTACGAAGACGCCCTGCTGGCCGCCGGCGCCCTGGCCATAACTTTTCAGGCCGCCGACCAGGAGGAAATCTTCGAGCCGCCGCCGGGCACCACGCCGCTATGGCAGCACACCGCCGTAACCGGTCTCTTCGCCCAGGACAGCGATTTGGGCGCCCTGCTGGCGGCGCTGCGCCAGGAGCTGGGGCCAAATCTTCCCATCAGTCGCCGCTGCTTCGCCGACGCCCAGTGGACGCGGGCCTGGCTGGACCACTTCAAGCCCATCTACTTCGGCCCCTCCTTCATCGTTGCCGCCACCGAGCACGAGATTGACGATAAGAACGCCACGGTGCTGCGCCTTGACCCGGGGCTGGCCTTCGGCACCGGCACCCACCCGTCCACGGCCCTGTGCCTGGAACAGCTGGTGCAACGGGATTTGCGGGGCCGGAGCGTTTACGACTACGGCTGCGGTTCCGGCATTCTTGGCATCGCCGCGGCGCTGCTGGGGGCGGCGCCGGTCTACCAGACGGACATCGACCCGCAGGCCCTGCGCGCCAGCGCGGACAATGCGGCGAAGAACGGGGTAAAGGTGGAGATTTGCGCCAATCCGGCAGATGCGCCGGCGGTGGATTTAATCGTCGCCAATATCCTGCTGGAACCGCTCTGCGGCCTGAAGGAGCAGTTTGAAAAGCACCTGAAGGCGGACAGCCAGCTAATCTTCGCCGGCCTGCTGGCCCGGCAGGAGGCGCGCATTCGCGAGGTTTACCGCGGCTACGCCATCGAGCGGCTCGGCGAGCGGGAGGGCTGGATTTGCCTGGGCCTGCTCCGTTAAGCCAATAAATACAAACAGGGTAAGCGCCCCGCTGTATGTTTAAGGGCATTAACATACAACGGGGCGCTTCCCCTGTATTTAAAATTACTATTTACCGACAACGGGGCGCCGCCCCGCTAGGTTTTTCCCATTAAAGGGGCCGTGCCATTGCTAGGGGGAATCGCTGAGCCAGGCCATGGCTTCAATCTTATGGCCGTCCAAATCGCGGACGAAACAGCCGTAATACTCCGGGCCGTAGTGGGGCCGCGGCCCGGGCGCGCCCTCGTCTCGGGCGCCGGCGGCCAGCGCCGCCTTATAAAATTCGTCCACCTGGGCCGGGTTGGTGGCGAGAAAGGCGATGTGCACGCCGTTGGCGCTTTGGGCCGGCTGGCCGTCGCAGGGCTGCTGTATCCAAAATTCCGGATAGGCCCGGCCGTAGGCCAGGGCCTGATGTTCACTCAAATCCAGCACGCGGCCGATACCTAGCGGCTTTAGCACCGCGTCATAGAAGGCGACGGCGCGGGCGAAATCGTTGGTGCCCAGGGACACGTGGGATAGGGCGCTCAATGGTTCAGTCATATTTACTCCTTGATTAATTTAAAGATGTGAGGCGCTTTAGCTGTATTAATTATAGGCTAAATACATACAAGAGAAGCGCCCGTATGTTTGTAAATAGGCTTTTAAGAGCTTTTACAAACACTAGGGCGCTTTAGCTGTATTTATATTAGGGCTACAGGGCGCCGCTTAGGCCCCCCAACGTCGCCCGCAGCACCGCCGTCAGCGTGTCATGGCTGTAGGCAATGGCCGTGTGCGTCCGCTCCCCAATCACCAGCTGCACATAGGCCACCGCCTGGGCCTCGGTGTTGTTGGTCAGCGCGTGCTCGGCGTAGTTGGCCACGGAGATTTTTAGCCCGGTCAGCTGTTCCAGGCCGGCAATGAAGGCGCTCAGCACCCCGTTGCCGCGGCCGCTGATATTCACCAGCTGCTCGCCGCGGCGCAGCACCACCTGGAGCTGGTCCGAATTGGGCTGGCGCTTGACGTCGTATTCCTCCAGCTCGTAGTGGCTGGGCGCCATGTAGCACTCCTCGAAGAGGGCCAGCAGCCGCTCGCCACTCACCTCCTTCTGGCTGCGCTCGCTCTCCAGCTGCACCTGCTTGGCGAAGTCGATTTGCAGCCAGCGCGGCAGGTTCAGACCGTAGTTCTGGGCGAGGATATAGGCCACGCCACCCTTGCCGGACTGGCTGTTAATGCGCACCACGTCCTGATAGGAGCGGCCAATGTCCGCCGGGTCAATGGGCAAATAGGCCACGTCCCAGACCCCATCGACCAGCGGCCGTTCCAGGGATTTCTTAATGGCGTCCTGGTGCGAACCGGAAAAGGCGGTGAAGACCAGCTCGCCCACGTAGGGGTGGCGCGGGTGCAGCGGCAGGTTGTTGCATTCGCTGACCGTGTGCACCAGCTGATTCATCTGGCTGAAGTCCAGCTGCGGGTCAATGCCCTGGGAATACAGGTTCATGGCCATGACGAGTATGTCCATATTGCCGGTGCGCTCGCCGTTGCCGAGCAGCGTGCCTTCCACCCGCTCAGCGCCGGCCATCACCGCCAGTTCCGCCGCGGCCACCGCTCCGCCCCGGTCGTTGTGGGGGTGAATGGAGACGGTTACCCGGTCGCGGTGGGAAAACTTCTGGCAGAAGTATTCAATCTGGTCGGCGTAAACATTGACCGTGGCCGATTCCACCGTGTTCGGCAGGTTAAAAATTACCTCCCGTTCCGGCCCCGGCTGCCAGATTTCCGCCACCGCCTCGCACACCTGCACGGCGAAGTCCGGTTCCGTCTGGGAAAAGCTCTCGGGGGAATATTCAAAAATCCACTCGCTGCCGGTGTACTGGCGGGCGCGCTCCTGCAGCAGCCGGGCGCCAAAGCAGGCGATGTCGATGATTTCCTCTTTGGACTTTTTATAGACCTTCTCCCGCTGCACCCGGGAGGTGGGGTTGTAGAGGTGCACCACCGCCCGCTTCACCCCGGCCAGGGATTCAAAGGTGCGGTCGATGAGGTGCTGGCGGGACTGCACCAGCACCTGCACGGTTACGTCGTCGGGGATTAGCCGCTCCTCGATGAGACGGCGGGTGAAGTCGAACTCAATCTGCGAGGCGCTGGGGAAGCCGATTTCAATTTCCTTAAAGCCAATTTGCACCAGCAGCTTGAAGAAGCGCAGCTTCTGCTCGATGGTCATGGGTTCGATGAGGGCCTGGTTGCCGTCGCGCAGGTCCACGCTGACCCAGCGCGGCGCCTTGGTGATGGTTTTATCGGGCCAGGTGCGCGAAAAGGCCGGCGGGGCAAAGGCGAAGGGGCGGTATTTGCGGTGGTTAAAGCTCATGGCTGCTCCTAGAAATCAATGCAGCGGCCGTTGCGTTCCCAATCGCCGTAGCGGGTCGGTTCCGGGCCGGCCGGGCCGCCCACCTCCTCCACGTCCAGCTGGGCCAATTTCTTTTCCAGCAGTTTTTTCTTGTCGATGGCTTCTGACGGTTTTTTTTCCTCGCTCATGCTTACTCCAGTTAGTTGATTGCCCCTAGGGGGTGAAGTCCCTATTCTAGGGGCTTTGCCCGGGTCGGGCCAGCGGGCCGGATTGGCCGGTTCCGGTAATTAAATTATTGCCGGAAATTATTAATTCACCATTAATGTAAGAGCAATGGAAAATTAATTGGTTTTAGTAATTAACAATTAATTGGCAATTAATATAAATTGATAATTAGCTAATTAATTGGCCAGAGTAATGGATATTAAATGGCCACCCTGGGCGGCGGGGCGCCGGAATCCGATTAATGCTAAACTGAGCGCTTTTCCCAGTGGAAGCCATGAAAAAGTTTTTCTCCCTCCTAACCCTGTTGGGCTCTCTTTCCTGCGCCCAATCACCGGCGCCGCCGGAATTAACTCCCTCCCATTTGGATAATCCGAAGGCCGTTACCCTAATTAATAAACTTAAACATGAACAGGGCTTTGACGAAGCCACTCTGAACGCCTATTTCTCCCGCGTGGCCACGGACGTGGACGTGCTCAATAAGATTTCCAAGCCGGCGGAAAAAAGCAAAGAATGGTTTGAATATAAAAAGATTTTTGACGACGAGGACCGGCGCGACCGCGGCGTGGAATTCTTCAATAAAAACAAGGCGGTGCTAGAGAAGGCCGAGGAGCTCTACGGCGTCGATAAATACATCATCACCGCCATAATCGGCGTGGAAACCCGCTACGGCAAGATTATGGGCAAAACGCCGGTCTTCCAATCCCTGGCCACCCTCTGCTTTGACTACCCGCCGCGGGCGGAATTCTTCTGCAGCGAGCTGGTGCATTTCCTCCAGCTGCAGAAGCGGGAAAAGCTAGATATTTACCGGACCCAGGGCTCCTATGCCGGCGCCATGGGCATGGGCCAGTTCATGCCCAGCAGCTATCTGAACGATGCGGTGGACGGCGACGGCGACGGCAAAATCGACCTGTTTAATAGCGACAAGGACGTGATTTACTCCGTCGCCAATTATTTGAAGAATCGCGGTTGGAAAAAAGACAGCGAATATTTTTATGCGCAACAATTACCTGACGATGGCCAATTAAAAGCATTTGGTTCGGCAATTAAACCATATCAAATAATTAGGGAAATTAATCGTAATCCGAAAACTTATGCGCTAGAATTGCGCACCTGGCTAGATAAGCACCCACAGGAAAAAGTTGGCACACTTAATCTTGTGGGCGACAAGGGCAAGGAATATTGGCTGGTGAGCCATAATTTCCATGTGATTACCCGCTATAACACCTCGCCCATGTACGCCATGGCAGTGGTTAATCTGGCTCAGGCAATTAGAAATTTAGCGAGATAATTGAATGAATAAAAAGCTCTTATGTACAACCCTCATTGCTTGCACCGTTGCTGTTCAAGCAGAAGATAAGCCACAAGAGAAAGAAGACGCGCCCGTACGCATAAATATTGTAAAAGTCATTGATTTTACAGGAACTAGAGATAAGGCCGAACTCTCCGAAAAGTTGCCGGAGAAGGAAATTGAAAAATACCTGCAGGACTCCAACCGCTACGAAATGCCTAGCGAGCTGCAGAAGGCCATGGCCAACAGCCGCACATTGAAAAAGGCCTATTCCTACACCGTGCGCGGCCAGCGCTACCAAACCCTCGCCGACAGCAAGGGCTTCGAGCAGGAAGGCACCGCCTCCTGGTACGGCCCCGGCTTCCACGGCCGCAAGACCGCCAACGGCGAAATTTACGACATGAACGACATGACCGCCGCCCACAAGGAACTGCCTCTGGGCACCACCATTGAGGTAACCAACCCGGCCAACGGCAAGAAAGTGGTGCTGCGGGTCAATGACCGGGGCCCCTTCCACGGCGACCGGGTGCTGGACATTTCCCGGGCCGCCGCCGAGGAGCTGGGCCTAATTGATAACGGCACGGCGGAAGTGCACATTCGCGCGTTGAAATGAGCACGGAGGAGGTACTTGGCCCCAAGGAGGAGGTGCTAGACTTTCCGGCGAAAATCTCCGTGCGGGTGATGGGGAAGAATGACCCGGCCCTGGAAGCGCTGGTGCGGCAAACGGCCGACCAGATGATTCCGGCGGCGGACTTTATTTCTTTGAAGACCAATCCGTCCCGCAACGGGAATTTTCTGGCGGTGGTGCTGACGGCTAATTTTCCCAGCCGCCAGGCGGTGGACGATTTCTACCGCGCCCTCAGCGGCCACCCGCTGGTAACCATGATGCTTTAACCTAAGGTCGCTGCGGCGGCCTTTTTCATTAATTTGCTAAAAGCCAACCCCAATCTGATTGATGAATAACTATGAGCAATAAATCTGCACTAATTTGTCCCCACTGCCACGGTGAAGTTCCCTATGGTGCCAGGGTCTGCCGTGGCTGCCAGGCGGAAGTTGAATATGGAACCCCATTGGAGATGGTAATGCTGATTACCTTTATATCTCTCGGGCTGTCTATCGTTTTGGCCATTTATCTTGGCAGTTTCCTGGTGGGGATAGTCGCTTTTATCGCTGGCATATATTTTTTACAGTCGCCCATTGACAGAAAATTCAAAAATCGCATTGTCTTTAAGCGTCGTTACAAAACCTTTTAAAAATATTGCCTAAACATACCTGGGGGCGCTTCCCCTGTATGTTTAAATCGCATATTTACAAACAGCTAAAGCGCCCTACTGTTTGTATTTGGCCATTTACGCCGTTTTACAAACAGTCGGGCGCTTCAGGTGTATTTAAATGATTATTCGGGAATTGGGGCTCCAGCCCTACGCAGAGATTTTTTCCGCCATGAAGGACTTCACCGAGGGGCGCCGGGCCACGGCATGCCCCGATGAACTTTGGCTCCTGGAGCACGAGCCGGTTTTCACCCAGGGCCTGGCCGGCAAGGACGAGCACGTGCTGCGCCGCGGCGCCATTCCCATTGTGCCCATTGACCGGGGCGGGCAAATCACCTACCACGGCCCCGGCCAGCTGGTCATGTACCTGCTGCTGGACCTGCGCCGCAGCCAGGTGGGCATTCGCGCGCTGGTGTCGATGCTGGAAAATTCCGTGATTAATCTGCTCCGCCGCTGGCATATTGACGGAGTGGCCCGGCCGGACGCGCCGGGGGTTTACGTGACGGGGCAGAAAATTGCCTCCCTGGGCCTGAAGATTCGCCACGGTTGCAGCTATCACGGCCTGGCCCTGAACGTGGACATGGATTTGGGCCCCTTCAGCTGGATTAATCCCTGCGGCCTGAAGCAGATGACCATGACCCAGCTGAAGGATTTGGGGGTGAATATCAGCGTGGTTGAGGCGGGCCGGCTACTGAGCCAAGAATTCATCAAGCTCTACGGCGAGCATTAATTCAATTAGATACAAACAACGGGGCGGTTCTGCAACCTGATGGTCTCAGGCGCTGCGCGCTTTACCTGTTTGTATAAATCGCATTATTTACAAACAGGTGAAGCGCCCCGTTGTATTTAAATTAGGCCAAAATCTCCAGCTGCCGCCGCTTAATTTCTTCGCCCAGGGCCCGGCCGCTGAAGCCCTGGGCCATCAGCGCCTGATTGTCGATGGCCAGCAGTTCCCGTTGCCGCGGCCGCAGTTCTTCCCACAATCCTTCAAGTTGGAGCAGCCGCAGCAGTTCAGCCAAATTCCCCGCCGCCCGTAGGCTCTGGCAGCGGTTGAACAGGCGCCAGCGCTCCTCCGCAGTGGCCTGGCCGTAATGGCGCGCCGTGGCCGCCTGCTCCTGTACCAGCTTCAGCCAGTACTGGTAATCGTTGGGCACCGGCAGGGCTTTACAGAAATTAGCCAAATCACTGGCGCTTAAAAATAGGGCCAGCCGGTGCTGCGGCACCCCGTCGGGGCAGCCGCGGAGCCGTTCCAGGGCCGCCCTAAAGCTTTCCTCGCTGAAGGTCAGGCCGAAGAGCTGGAAGTACTCCCAGCGGTCGCCGGCGATGGTCTGGAAGCAGCGGAAGAATAAATCCGGCCGCGGCGCCGCCAGCGATTTCTCTAATTCCAGCCACACCCGTTCCCGGGTCAGGGTGGCCAGTTCACCGCTGTAGAGCAGCTGGCGGGCCAGGCCCAGGGTCTCCTCCGCCACCGTAAAGCCCAGCGCGCCGAAGCGGGCAAGGAAGCGGCACAGGCGCAGCACCCGCAGCGGGTCTTCCACAAAGGCCGGCGACACGTGGCGCAGAATTCTCTGCTGTAAATCCCGTTGGCCGCCGTAGGGGTCGTAGATGTGGCCGGCCTCGTCTTGGGCCAGGGCGTTAATGGTCAGGTCCCGCCGCAGCAGGTCTTCCTCCAGCGTTACCTCCGGGCCGAAGCTGCAGCGGAAGCCCTGGTAGCCCTGGCCGTCCTTGATTTCCCGCCGCGCCAGCGCGTATTCCTCCTTGCTCTGCGGGTGGAGAAAGACCGGGAAGTTCTGTCCCACCTGCTGATAGCCCAGCGCCAGCATTTCCTCCGGACTGGCGCCCACCACCAGCCAATCCCTATCCTTCACCGGCTGGCCCAGCAGCTGGTCGCGCACGGCGCCGCCCACCAGGTAGATTTTCATTGGAAGGCCCGCACGCCCTGGTTAAAGATGTCCTGGCGCCGCAGCTGGGGGAAGTTGCGGTGGGTGCAGGCCCGCTGCCGTTCCGAGTGGCCCATTTTGCCGAGAATGCGGCCGTCGGCGCTGATGAGCCCTTCCACCGCCAGTAGGGAACCGTTGGGGTTAAAGCGCACGTCGTAGCTGGGTTGCAGCGTCTGCGGGTCGGCGTATTGGAAGGCGATTTGCCCCCGGTCGATGAAGCGTTGCAGCTGGGCCGCGCTGGCGAGGAACTGGCCTTCGCCGTGGGAAAATTCCACCTCGTGGCCCTGGCCGATGGCAAAGTCCCGCAGCCAGGGGCTGTGGTTATTGCTAACCACCGTGGTGGCCAGCCGCGACACGTGGCGGCCAATGCGGTTGTGCACCAGGGTGGCCACTTCGCCCGTGGCGGTGTCGAAGAAACCGCCCTTCAGCAGCGCCTGGAAACCGTTACAGATGCCAAGCATGAGACCGTCGCGGGCGCGGAAGCGTTCCAGGGCTTCCCGCAGCCGCGGACTATTAAGCACATTGACGATGAATTTCGCCGAACCGTCCGGCTCGTCGCCGGCGGAGAAGCCGCCGCAGAGGACGAAAATCTCGCTGTTGTCGATGGTTTTTTCCAGCCGTTGCAGCGATTCCTCCAAATCGTTGGTGCCGGGCCGCTGGCAGAAGACGCTCTCCTGCACCAGGGCGCCGGCGTTGCGGAAGGCGCGGGCCGTGTCCAGCTCGCTGTTCATGCCGAAGAACACCGGCAGACAGACCCGCGGCTGGGCCTTTTTCAGGCTGGGCAGGCGCAGGGGCTGGGGTTGGGTGGCTAAGGCCGGCGCTGGCCGCGGGTCGGCGGGGGCGAACAGCTCATAGACGCCGGCCAGGGTGGCGCGGGCCTGGCCGTAGAGTTCCGCCAGCGGCGCGCTGGTCCCGTTAATGGTCAAGGTGCCCTCGGCGCTCACTTCCCCCAAATACTGCAAATTGCCGAAGGCCGGCAGTTCGTCGCGGCTGCTGATGAGGTAGCCGCCGTATTCCGGTCGGAACAGCTCCGCCGCTCGGACATTCACGCCCAGCCCGTTGCCAAGGGCGCATTCATAGAGGGCCAGGGCCAGACCGCCGGCGCGGAGGGCACGTATGGATTGCAGCTGGCCGTTGTGCTGGCGGAGAAACTCGTTATTCGCCTGGAAAATCGCCAGGTCGGGACGGCCGAACTCGTCGCTGGGGCAGCGCAGCCGGTAGAGCCGGTCGCCGGCCCGCTTAAACTCCGGCGAACGCACCTGTTCCACATTCACCGTGCCGACAGCGAAGGCCACCAGCGTGGGCGGCACGTGCAAATCGTTGAAGCTGCCGCTCATGCTGTCCTTGCCGCCGATGGCGCAGCTTTCCAAACCCTGCAGGGCGTCGTGGGCGCCGAGCAGGGCGGCCAGGGCCTGGCCCCAGCGCTGCGGTTCCGTGGCGAGGCGCGGGAAATATTCCTGTAAAGAATAATGGGCGCGACCGCCGCCGCAGGCCACCAGCCGCGCCGTGGCTTCGACCACCGCCAGATAGGCGCCCAGATAGGGGTTGGCGGCGCTTTCGGCCACGTTAAAGCCATAGGCCAGAATGGAGGCGGTGCTGGTGGCGCCGCGGGTGGGCAATAGGTAAACGCTGGCCTCGCTGGGGCTGCGCTGCCACTGGCCGCCGTAGGGCAGCAATACGGAACCGGCGCCCACCGAATGGTCGAAGCGGTCGCCTAGACCCTGCTGGTCGGCGTGGTTGGGGTTGGCCAGCAGCTGCTTGAGATTTTCCGGCCAAGAGCCGTCGGCAAAGTAATCAGGGCGGGGATTAAAGTCGGCCACCGCCACGCCCTTTTGTACGGCCCGGGCGCCGTTGCTATCCAGGAAGGAGCGCTGCAAATGCACCACCGGCTGGCCGCGCCAGCGCATGGTCAGGGTTTCCGCCGCGCTCACCTCGGCAATGACCGTGGCGTTGAGGTTTTCCGCCGCCGCCAGGGCCTTAATGGCCGCCTCGTCTTTGGGGTCAATGACGATGGCCATGCGCTCCTGGGATTCGGAAATGGCCAGCTCCGTGGGCCCCAGCCCCTGATATTTCACGGGAATCTGGTCCAAATCAATGTTCAGGCCCGCCGCCAGTTCGCCCACCGCCACGGACACGCCGCCGGCGCCAAAGTCATTGCAGCGGCGAATTTTTTCCGCAAATTCCTTCTTACTAAATAAGCGCTGGAGCTTGCGCTCCTCGGGGGCGTTGCCGTTCTGCACCTCGGCGGCGCTGACCGTCAGCGAACTCTGGTGCTGCGCCTTGGACGAACCGGTGGCCCCGCCGCAGCCGTCCCGGCCGGTGAGCCCGCCCAGCAGTAAAACCAAATCGCCGGGCCGCGGTTCTCGCCGCCGCACGTGTTCCACCGGCACGGCGCCGACCACGGCGCCCAGTTCCATGTGCTTGGCCTTGTAGCCCGGGTGGTAGAACTCGCGCACCTGGCCGGTGGCCAGGCCAATCTGGTTGCCGTAGCTGGAGGCGCCGAGGGCTGAACCCTGGGCGATGACCAGCTGCGGCAGCTTGCCCGGCAGGGTCTGGGCGATGGGCTCCCGCGGGTCGCCGGAGCCGGACAGGCGGCAGGCCTGGTAAACGTAGGCGCGGCCGGCCAGCGGGTCGCGAATGGCGCCGCCGATGCAGGTGGACGCGCCGCCGTAGGGTTCGATTTCCGTGGGGTGGTTGTGGGTTTCATTTTTGAACTGCAACAGCCAGGGCCGCCGTTCGCCGTCCTCGTCCACTTCGACAAACACGGAGCAGGCGTTAATTTCCGGGGAAAATTCCACGTCCGGCAGCTGGCCCCGGCGGCGCCGCACCCGGGCGTCGATGGTGGCTAAGTCCATCAGGCAGCAGTTGTCCTTGCCGTTGGCTTTGACGAATTCAGCGAAGGAATGTTGTAACTGTCGGCCGAAGGGGCTGGCAGGGAATTGCACCTCTTCCAGGACCGTGGCGAAGGTGCTGTGGCGGCAGTGGTCGGACCAGTAGGTATCGAGAATCTTAATTTCCGTTTCCGTGGGGTCGCGGCCCTGGCCTTGGAAATACTGCTGCACCAGCGCCAGGTCGGCGGCGGTCATGGCCAAGCCCTGCTCCCGCCGCCAGTTTTCCCGCTCGTCCTCGCTCCAATCACGGAAATTGGCGTAGTGGCGCACCGTTTCCGGGCTGGCGCCGGCCCCGTGGAGTTCCGGCACCGCGTTCAAATCCTTCTCCCGTTCACTTAAAGGATTAATGAAGAAGCGCTTCAGCGCCGCCTTTTCCTCTTCTTTTAGGGGGCGGGCGCTGTGGAAGCAGAGGATTTTGCCGGTCTGCACCCGCACGGCGCGCGCCTCTGGCACGGTGAGGCCAATGCAGATGGCGGCGCTGTCGGCGCACTGGTCGAACTGGCCCGGCAGGTATTCGTAGGCGAAGGCGTAGTCGCAGGGCGGCAGGGCGGCGAGGGGGCCGCGAATGCCCGGGTCGGACAGGGTCCAGCGAATTACCGTGTCCAACGCCGCTTCGGGCAGGTTAAAAATATCGTAGAGGCGGATTACATCAATTTTTTCCAGGGGAATCTGCAGGTCGGCGACGATGCGGTCGAGGGCCGGATGTTGCGGCTCCTGGGGGCGGTAGAAGTCCGTGGAACCGATGAGAACGCGGTGATGGTGATTAGACATGGCAAACCCTTGTGATTATTGGGAGAAAAATTTTACGGCAAATGGACAAAGGAAAGGCGCCGCCGCAGCCAGCGTTGGCCGTAAAAGCGCGCTGGCAGGGCGGCCAGGACTAGAGCCAGCGGCGCCAGCAGCAGCTGTTGCCCCTCCGTGCGGCCCAGGGCCAGGGCCAGCAGCAGGGCCAGCAGCGGTAGACCGTAGAAGGCCAGGGCGCCGAGCAGCAGATGCTCGTCCGCAAGGCGCAGGGCCAGCCGCTGGCCGGGCTGAAAGTCGCCGGCCGCCTCCAGCTTTAATTCCCGACTGCCCAGATAGCGAAACCAGGGCGCTTCCCCACGGCCGCCGCAGCTGCAACCCACGCAGCCGCCGGCCGGCAGCAGTTCCAACGTTAATTGCCTCCCCTCGCGTCGGCGTACCAGTACCGGCACTTCCATTTTTAAGCCTTAACTCGCGGTGGCAGGGCGCTGATGATGCCGGCGCCGATGATGAGTAGCATGGCTGCCAGCTGGCCCCAGCCCAGCACTTCGCCGAAGTGGAAGCGGGCGCCGAGGGCGATGAACGCCACCGTCAGATAGGACAGGGCCGACACGGTGAACTTGTCGCCGAGCCGGTAGCCGTTGGTCAGGGCAAATTGGCCCAGCAGCGACGTCAGGCAAATGCCGGCCAGATAGGGTACGGCGCCCCAGTGCGGCCCCTGCCAGCCCAGCAGACTGGTGAGCAGGCCGCTGGTTATGGTGCTAATCAGGGTGAAATAGAAGACGATGCGCCAGGCCGGTTCGTTCAATTTGCCCAGCTCCCGCAGCTGGAGATAGGCGCCGCCGGCCAGCAGCGAACTGGAAAGGGCCGCTGCCACTCCCCACTTGGACAGATTGCTGAAGTCCGGCCGCAGCAGCAGCACCACGCCGGCCAGGCCCAGGAAGAGGGCGCAAAGGGTGAGCGGCCGTATGCGTTCCCGCAGGATTAGGAAGGACAGCAGCGCCAGCGACAGGGACGAGGTGTAGGAAATGGTAGCCGCCGTGGCCAGGGGCAGCAGGGCCAGGGCGTAGAAGTAAAGCATCATGGAAATGACCCCGGCCAGGCTGCGGCCCAGGTGCAGCCGCCACCGGGGCGTGGCCAGCCGGTCGCCGCGGCGCCGGGCGGTGGCCCAGAGAATCAGCACCGCCGGCATCATGCGCCAGAACACCAGTTCCGCCGCCGCAAAGTGGTAAATGTCGTTGATGGCGCGCACCAGCAGGCTCATGGTGCCGAAGCACAGCACTGCCAGCAGCGCCCAAAGTATGCCTTTAGTCGTGTCTTGCATGGAAATCCTTAATTAACGTACATAGGGGCGCTTTTGATGTATGTAATTAACGCTCTAAATACATACAGGTAAAGCGCCCTGTTGTTTGTAAAATTCTTCAAATTAATGGAGATTGGCGGCCTAAATTTAGCCGCCGCGCCGTAAAGACCGTAATGCTACATGACTGGCCGGCGGCCGTTGGGATAAACGTTTATACAGACAACGGGGCGCTTCCCCTGTAGGTAATTTAGGCCGGGAAATAGCGTTGGGGTTAAGTCGCCGGCATTTTCGCTGGCGTGATTTAGAGGGCATGGTCAAGGCGTGGAAGAACCGGCGGGTCTGATGGAACGGGTGCTAATCCTCGGGACACCTGGGGCCCCCGCCAGTTGGGCCCTCATTAATGGAAATTACAGACAGCTAAAGCGCCCTCCTGTCTGTAAATTACCTCATACAAACATAGGGGCGCTTTGGTTGTATGTAATTAAGGCCCAAATACATACAACCAAAGCGCAGCGCTGAGTCCGAAGGACTAAGAACCGCCCGTAGTTTGTTTATCAATAGAGAATGCGCGCGCGTATGGTCGCGTCAATGCTCTTCAGCTGCTCCAGCGCCACCTCCTTGCCGCCCTGGTCGATGTCGATGAGCAGGTGCGAAATGCTGCCGCGGGACAGCAGGCTCTGGCCGGTGATGTTGATGTTGTTTTCCGCGAACAGGCTGTTGATGGCCGACAGCACCCCGGGCCGGTTCTGGTGAATGTGCAGCAGCCGGTGGGTGTTCGGCCGCCGCGCCATGGCCACTTCCGGGAAGTTTACCGCCCCCACCGTTTCGCCCAGGGTCAGGTATTTAATGAACTTATCCGCCACTTCACTGCCGATATTGGCCTGGGCCTCCTGGGTGGAACCGCCGATGTGCGGCGTCAGAATCACGTTCTTCAGGCCGCGCAGGGGCGTGTCCAGCGCCTCGTCGTTGGCCTTGGGCTCGGTGGGGAACACGTCGATGGCGCAGCCGCCCAGATGGCCGGAGCTGATGGCCTCGGCCAGGTCGTCGATGTTCACACAGTGGCCGCGGGCCGCGTTAATCAGATAGGCGCCGGCCCTCATCAGGTACAGCTCGCGGGCGGTAATCAGGTGCTTGGTTTCCGGCAGCTCCGGCACGTGGAGAGTTACCACATCGGCCCGCTTCAACAGCTCGTCCAGCTGGCCCACCTGTTCCGCATTGCCCAGCGGCAGCTTGGTCAGCACGTCAAAGTAAATCACCCGCATGCCCAGCGCCTCCGCCAGCACCGACAGCTGCGAACCGATATTGCCGTAGCCAATGATACCGAGGGTCTTGCCGCGGGCCTCGAAGGAATTGGCCGCGTCCTTGGGCCAGCGGCCCCGGTGCACCGCCTCGTTGCGCCAGCCCAGGCCGCGGAACAGGGCGATGATTTCACTGATGACCAGTTCGGCCACCGAGCGCGTATTGGAGTAGGGGGCGTTAAAGACGGGAATGCCCAGCTCCTCGGCGGCGGTTAAATCCACCTGGTTCGTACCAATGCAGAAGCAGCCGATGGCCTTCAGGTGCGGCACCTGTTCCAGCACCGCCCGGGTCAATTTGGTGCGCGAGCGTATGCCCACCACGTCGGTGTGCCGCAGGGTGCGAATTAATTCTTCCCCCTCCAGGGCGGTTTTCTGCCCCTCCACCTGGCTGAAGCCGGCCTGTTTGAGCAGTAAGAGCGCATTCTGGTGAATGCCTTCCAGTAAGCTGATGCGTGCGTTAAAAATACCCATAAAAGTCCTTAGTTGAGGGGAAAAATGAAGGTGGCCATGTGGCCGCAGTTGCCGGCGCTGCGGCGGTAGGAGTGAAAGCGTAAATCGCTGAAGCTGTCCAGGCCGCAATCGCTGACCGAAGCTACGCCGGCCCGTTCCAGCTGGCGCCGGGCAATAAGACTTAAATCGGCCAGCTGGTGGCCGGACCGGTTGGGGCGGAAGGCCTCCGGATAGTCCGGAAAATTATCGGAAAAGGCCGCGTCCACCTCGTAGTTTTCTTGGCGAATGTGCGGGCCAATCCAGGCGTGCAGCACTTCTCCGGCGGGTAACTGCGCCACCGTTGCGGCAATGATGCCCTGGGCCAGGCCGCGCCAGCCGCCGTGCAGGGCCGCCCAGCCCCGGCCACTGGCCGCGGCGATGACGATGGGCAGGCAGTCGGCGGTAATGACCACCGGGGTGAAGGCGCGGTCGTCGGAGTAAAAGCCGTCGCCGGCGCTGGCCGGGCCCGCGTAGCTGCTGGGATTGAAGACCGTGGCGCCGTGCACCTGCTTCAGCCAGCAGGGCCGCCCCGGCAACAGCTCCGCCAGGGCTTTCTTCATGGTCTCCTGGCGATAGTCCTTTTCGGTGGTGGTGCCGGCCAAAAACCGCGCCGCCACAGGCCACTGGGCAAAAATCATCAACACTCCCAAAAGTTTTTCATTATAATTGTCCGTCTCGGAATGTGGCGCAGCCTGGTAGCGCACTTGCATGGGGTGCAAGGGGTCGCAAGTTCAAATCTTGTCATTCCGACTTTCTCCAATAAAAGCCCGTCAGGGCTTTTTTTTTATGCCTGGCGGGCGATGGCCTGGCGGGCAATGGCCGTGAGCGCTTCCCGATAAATATTGTTCGGGAATGACTGCAAATGGCCGATGGCCTCGTCAATTAAACTCTGCGCCCGCCGGCGGCAGTAATCCAGCGCGTCGGTTTCCCGCAGCAGGGCTAATACTTCCCCGAAGGCCTCCCGCCGGCCCTCCCTAATGATTTCCCGCA
This sequence comes from uncultured Cardiobacteriaceae bacterium, assembly GCA_963533935.1. GTDB lineage: Bacteria > Pseudomonadota > Gammaproteobacteria > Cardiobacteriales > Cardiobacteriaceae > CAUSKK01. The sequence continues at coordinate 9,537 of CAUSQL010000016.1, read as the reverse complement.
GCCGCTGACATTTATCCGCCGGCAATTGGCTTTGCGCCCGGATAAGGGCCAACGTCGGCTTACCTTCCGCCAAATCGTCGCCGAGGGCCTTGCCTAGGCTTTGTTCTTCGCCGGTGTAGTCCAAAATATCGTCGATGATTTGGAAGGCCAGGCCCAATTTGCGCCCGTATTGATAGAGGGCGGCACAAATTTCCGGCGGCTGCTCGGCCAGCTGCCCGGCCACCTGGCAGGCGGCGGAAAAGAGCACGGCGGTTTTCAATTCGATAACGCGAAAGTAGCGCTCCTCGTCCACGTCCGGGTCGTGCATATTGCTCAGCTGCATTACCTCGCCCGAGGCAATTAAATTCACCGCGTCGGCCATGGTCGCAATCACCGCCGCCTTATTGGTGCGCACCATCAGCTGGAAGGCGCGGGTGTAAAGGAAATCGCCCACCAGCACCGCCGCCGCATTGCCAAATTCCTTGTGGGCGGCCGGCCGGCCCCGCCGCAGCGGCGATTCATCAACCACGTCGTCGTGCAGCAGGGTGGCGCTGTGAATAAATTCAATGAAGGCGCCCGCCTGAATGGTGGCCTGATTAATGGCACCGCAGAGGCCGGCACTGAGAATTGTCAGCATGGGGCGAAAGCGCTTGCCGCCGCTGCCGATGGTGTAGCGCATGACCAGTTCGGCCAGGGGCACTTCACTGTGCATCTCCTTCAGCATGAGCTTTTCCACCTGCCGTAGCGGTGCTTTGATTAGGGTTTCTAAATTCATTAAGGTGTCCTGTTGTGCTACTCCCGGGGCTGGCGGGGCCGCCGTTCCGCAGATGGAGCATGAATAAATGGCAAATTATACGCCCGCACAACGGGGGCGTTTTACCGACGGACGGGCGCTTCGGTTGTATGTATTTAAGCGTTAATTACATACAACCGAAGCGCCCGTCCGTTTGTAAATTCAAAGAATCCTATTTATTAAAGGTCTGCTGAATCATGCCACCTAAGACCAACCGGCTTAAGAGGCTACAGCGGGGCGGTTGTGCGCCTGTGGCTCACGCGCCCCTTATGTATATAAATACAACGGGGCGGTTGTTCGCCTTTGGCTCACGCGCCCTGATGTAATAAATACAATAGGGCGCTTCTCCTGTATGTATTTAGCCTTTAATTACATACAGGGGAAGCGCCCCGTTGTATCTATCTCAATGAGTCTCTAGGACTCACTCAGATTTACCGTTAGCGGGGAATATTGCTATTCATAAACCGCTCTCTGGAGATGGCGTTGCCCTTGCCGCCATCAATGCCACCGCCGGCGTCAGACACGTTAACGGCACTAACCCGCGTCCACTCGCGCCCAATGAATTCAAAGCGCGACATGCCAAAGCCCGGGTACCAAGCCATCTTGTCGTAGTCATTGCCACGGTCGCTCGGCTTGAAGTCCGCCCCCAGCTGTAGGGCCATGCGCGCAAAGCCCTTGGTGCCCGGCGCCAGACGCACCTCCGTGGTAACCAGCACGCCGTCAATGTTGTCCTTGCCGATGTGCTCCATGTTGTAGTGGTTGCCCACGGTGTAGCGCGTCAGCGGGTACGGGTGCTGATGCGTTACCGTGCCGAGGGTAATAACGCCATTGGCCGAACTAAGCAGTGGCTTCTTACCGAACCAGGCGCCGGACAAGCCCTTCTCCTTCCAGCCGTTACCACTACTTAGGGAGGTGTTCATGTCGCCATATAAGTACTCAGCCCCGTTGATGTTATTGGCCACCTGCACCTTCTCCCAGGTGTTTGAACCCTTGCGCAGAATGTAGGTGGTCATATTGCGGAATTGAACCTTCGGATCCTTAGCCTCGTTGCCATGCAACTCGGCAATTACGCCCCATTGGTTAATGTATTTAAAGACCTCATTGCGGCGTGCCTTCGGATTGCCTGCGGTGAATGCTTTGTCATAGCTGGCAATTAGCTGGGCATCGTTCATGGTGAACTTATTGCCCATTACCACTACGCCCCCAAGCACCTGACCAGCTTTGCCAAAACTGCTAAGGGCGCCCTTCTCACCGTGCCAGGCCTTAACCACCGCGTTGGAATTGCTCCGGCCCATTTGTACCAGCATGGTAGTTTTTTCCTGCTCACTGAAGTACTTGCCATTGACGTTTTTCGCCGCTGGGGCCGCAGCAGCATTGGCCTTGGCCGCCGGATTATTGGCTAAAGGTGAATTACCCGGCGTGGCCGCTGCCTTAGCGTTAGCTGCCGGCGCTGCCGCCCCATCGGCGGCGGCCATTGGATTACCTCTCTTGGCCTTCGGTCCAATAATGGCTTGGCGGTTATCACCTCGACCTTGGGCACCGGCAACCATCGCCGCACCGTTATTGCCAGCGGTGGCCGCACCAAATTTTCCAATTAAGCGGCGGCCCGGCTTCGGTTTAATGGGTGATTTAGCCTGCTGCTGCCCACGAATCCAGCGTAGGGTACGTTCCTGGAGGGCCCGGCTGGGCAGCTGATCGTAGGGATTATTACTTGGCGACTCGGAGCCGGGCACGCCGCTGAAGGTGTCGTCGGTTACATAAATAAAGGACACGTTCTCACGGGAGGCCTTCGCCAGCATCTGGTCGGCCAGCCGCTCGTTGGCGTTGTGGGCCACGTGAATGAAGCGGATTGGCGACTGCCGACGGTAGGCATCGGTGGTAACTGGCACATTTTTGTCGTTCATGTACTCGTTCACATTCTTCTCAAAGCTCATGAGCATGTCCGCCGCTTCCAGCATTTCCGGTCTGGTATTGGTGCCCGGGTTGCCGACCACCAGGAAGCCATTGCCATAGCGCCGCTTAATTTCCCGGTAAAGGTCTTTGTAGAACGGCATTTTTTTAGCTTCCTCGGGAGACCAGCCATTCACCATCTCATCGAGGAAGACGCCGTCCAGCTTATAGGCCTTCTGGTATTTATCTATTTCCGCAAGAATGGATTCTTTGCTGCGGGTACCTTTAATGGTGCGCACGTAGCCAACCATCGGCTTGTTATGGCCACGGATTCTTCTAACTAAATTGACGAAATCCGGCTCCACCTTGTCGCCGAAGCCGCTACGGGGATTAATGATGATCGGCCCAGACACATCAATGTTTTTAATCAAAGTCTCCCACTTCGGATCGGTTGCCCACCAGTAGGACACGAAGAACCAGTAGCGTTTCTGGGCATTAAACCAGCGGAATGGTGAAAGGTTGTTGGCCGCCGCATTTATCCCCAAAGTGGCGCTGGTCGTTGGACTTGGGTCCGCCGTTGGCGATGTGGTAGCGCTTGGCGAGACGCTGGCTGTCGGATTAGCCGCCGGCGAAGCGGTGGCGGTAGTAGACGGGCTAGCATTTGGCGTAGCGCTGGCCGATGGGCTAGTTGAAGGCGAACTGCTAGCTGATGGTTGGGCCGACGGAGACGGTGCCGCGCTCGGACTTACGGCCGCCGAAGGTGAAGCACTGGGTATCGCCGTAACGGTGGCCGAAGCCATTGGATTAGGTGTAACCGTTGGTGGGGTGCCCGGGTCTTGGTTGTTAGTGCCGCCATTGCCACCGCCGCCAGTACCGATGTTGGTTGGTGTGGCTGTGGCCATTGGGCCTGGATTCACCGGCGGCAGATCGGTAACCACTGGGGCAATAATTGAAGGCCGCGGAGTATCGGTTGGAGTTGGCGCCACCGTTGGGTTAGCCGTGGCAGTTGGCGAGGCGCTGGGGGCCGTGGTTGGAGCCGCCGTTGGGGTGGTCGTGGCACTTGGTGCAGCGCTGGCGCTAGGACTGGCCGATGCGGAAGGTGAAGCGCTGGGCACCGCGGAAGGTTGAACGCTAACGCTTGGGGTGGCTGAAGGTTGTGCCGGCACCGTTGGGCTTGGTGTCGCAGTCGGAGTTACGCTGGGGGTATCGGTTGGGCTTGGTGCCACCGTGGGGGTAATTGTTAGACTTGGCGTTGAAGTTGCAGTTGGCGTTGAAGTTGCCGTTGGCGTTGGCGTTGGCGTTGAAGTTGCCGTTGGCGTTGAAGTTGCCGTTGGCGTTGAAGTTGCCGTTGGCGAAGCGCTAGCAGTCGGACTGGCCGAAGGAGCCGGCGAAGCGGTTGGAATGGTTGGATTGGTGGGGTTATTGCCACCGCCGCCCGGAGGAGTTGGAACAGCAGGCGTGCTGCTGGGGCTAAGGGTTGGTTGGCTGCTTGGAATGGGATTTGGTACGCTTGTGTCAGTGGGTGCCGGGGCCGGCGCTGGAATGAACGTGCCCAGTTGGGAGTCGGCGTTGCCGCCGCCGCAGCCGGCTAATGCAATGCCAATGGCGCTTAGTATTAGTTTTTTCTTCATTAAATATTCCTATGTTTTTAATAGACAAAATGAAGTGGCCGAGTCTAACAAAGTTTTACTGTCCCTACTAGCGCCGTAAAGTAATAAAAATTATGGACTTGGCACTAATTTTTCCGGATATGCAATTAAAATAGCCCTTCTTTTTAATACTAAATTTTAGGAGTTATTGTGAAATTAAAAATCGCACTATTAACAAGCGCCATTATTATGAATCTCGCCATTGCCCAGGAGAAAGGAAAAGAAACAGCTACCACTACAGCTAAAGCCAGCGCTGCGGCGGCCAGCGAAGGTAAAGGAAAGGATAATAAAGAGAGTAAAGACAATAAAGAAGAAAGCAAAAGTAATTCAACTACTCTAGAAATTCCCCAGGTTAAAGCCGGCGAATGCACTGCCCTAGTGGTAACCCCTGCCAAATTTGAACCACGCACCGAACAGGTGGTAATTAAAGAAGAAGCCGAAACCATTGAAATTATTCCCGCCGAATATGAATGGGTGGAAGAACAGGTGGAAATTAAGCCGGCCGTTAAAAAATTAGAAGTGGTACCGGCCACCTTTAAAACCGTTGAGGAAGAAGTAATCACCGAGCCGGAAACCGTCGAGAAAGAAGTGATTCCACCCCAGTACGGTGAAATTAGCGAAGAAATTGTCAGTAAGCCGGCCCACAAAACCATTCGTTCCGAAGGCGGCGCCCGCACCTTCTCGTCCACTGGCGAAGCCCTACGTTTAGATGAGGTGCCGGCCAAGGTCGATACCATCACCAAGCAGGTGGTGCAGAACAAGGCCTCCGTCAAAGACACTACCGTGGCGGCGAAAACCACCGTAATTAAGAAGCAGGTGGTGGAAAAACCAGCGGAAGTGGTAGAAACCGAAGAGCCGGCCGAATACCAAACCATTAAGGTGAAAAAACTGGTTAAGGAAGCTAAGGAAGAGAAGAAAACCATTCCCGCCGAATATGCGGAAGTTACCGTCTTTGAAAAAACCGCTGACGCGGAAGTGCGCTGGGAAAGCGTGTTGTGCAATGACACGCAAAATGAAAACACCATTGAAGCGGTGCAGAAGGCCCTCCAGGCCAAGGGCTATAACATTGGCAAAATCGACGGCTCTCTGGGTAAAACCACCCTTAAGGCCATTGAGAAATACCAGAAGGACAATAATTTGGGCGTGGGCGGCCTGACCAAGGAAACACTGAACTCCCTGGGCGTTGAGCAGCAATGAGCCTCACCTTCCAATTATTAAGTGAAGACCACGGTGCACGCCGTGGTCTTATTACATTTAGGGAAGGGCAAACGGTACAAACGCCGGTTTTCATGCCCGTGGGCACCCTGGCCACCGTTAAGGGCCTGTCCGTGGAAGAGCTGGAGCAGCTGGGCGCGGAAATTATTCTTGGCAACACCTTCCACCTGATGCTGCGCCCCGGCGATGAGCTGATCCAGCGGCATGGGGGACTCCATAAATTTATGAACTGGCCGAAGCCCATTCTTACGGATTCCGGCGGTTTTCAGGTTTTTTCCCTGGCGAAAATGCGCAAAATCACCGAAGAAGGCGTGCATTTCCGTTCGCCGGTGGACGGCAGCCGGGTTTTTCTCAGTCCGGAACGCTCCATGACCGTGCAGCGGGCGCTAGGTTCCAACATCGTCATGCAGTTTGACGAATGCACCCCCTACCCAGCCACGGAACGGCAGGCGGAGCAGTCCATGCGCCTATCCCTGCGCTGGGCCCAACGTTCTTATGACAGCTTCCGGGGCAATGAAAATAATCTCTTCGGCATCGTCCAGGGCGGCACCTACGAGCATCTGCGCCGTGAATCGGTGGCCGGCCTGCTGGAAATTCCCTTTAACGGCTATGCCATTGGCGGCCTGGCGGTGGGCGAACCGAAGGAGGAGCGGGAAAGAATGCTTGAATGTACCCTGCCGCTGCTGCCGGCAACCAAGCCCCGCTACCTGATGGGGGTGGGCAAGCCGGAAGACCTGGTGGAGGGGGTGCGCCGCGGCGTGGACATGTTCGACTGCGTCATGCCGAGCCGCAACGGCCGCAACGGCCACCTATTTACCGCCTTTGGCGTGCTAAAGCTGCGCAATAGCCGCTACCGGGACGACCCGCGGCCCATTGAAGAGGGCTGTCAATGCTACTGCTGCCGCAGCTACAGCCGCGCCTATCTGCACCATCTGGACAAATGCAACGAAATGCTGGGCAGCCGGCTGAATACCATTCACAACCTCTATTTCTACATTAATTTAATGAAACAGATGCGCCAGGCCATTGAGGAACAGCGCTTCACCAGCTGGGCGACGGAGTTCTACGCCCGCCGCGCTGACGGCCAGGGCGATAATTAAGTTAGATTCAAGCCATTTACCGACAGACGGGCGGTTGTTCGCCCGGCGGGGATCACGCGCCCTTACCTACGGACGGGCGCTTAGGTTGTATGTAATTAAAGCCTTAGATACATACAATCTAAGCGCCCGTCCGTTTGTAAAATCGGGCGCGGTGAGACCTTTAGGTCGAACAACCGCCCGTCCGGCGGTAAATTAATGGCTATTGCCGTAGCCCTAAATGGCCCCGGCTTCGTTCTGGGCTTTTAATTGGCCGCCCCTAAATTATTAACAAATATTTTCCTATGGCCCATAGCTTTACGGGGGTGAAAAAACTTATTGCTGTTTAGGCTAAAGATTATTGCTAGGCAAACGGAAAACATATCCCTTATAATGGCCACAACAGCCTGTTGCGCCAGGACAACAAAGGAATTTAATTCATTGTTTTTCAATGGGTTAACCAATGAAATTTCACGAAAAAACCGTCGGAGGTTAATGGGTGAGTTGCGTTGTAATTATTAGATTCATTGGCCAACAATTATATTTGGCAAGGCCTATGCTATTGGAAATTAATTGGGGCGAGCATTTTCTTCCCAAGAATAATTATCCAATTAATGTTTCGTGCCTTCATTTTTTATTATTTAAATAAGAGGATATCCCGTGAAAAAAATAGCTTTATCAGCTTTAACCTTAGCTTTGCTCGCCGCCTGCGGTGGCAGCTCCAACACCCCGCCCGGCCTTTCCGTTTATGTGCCTGATGGGGTAGACGTTCACACCAGTACTCCAACGCCAGCGCCAACCACAACCCAGGCCCCATTGCCAACGCCAACGGTTCCGCCACCGGCGCCAACTAACACTCCTGCACCGGTACCAACGGGTGGCGGCAGCGGCCAACCCAGCGCGCCACCAACCACCACCGGTCGCCCCGGCTTTATTCCTATGCCAACGGGCGCCACCACTGTACCTGTGCCTACAACCACCGGCACACCCATGCCAACCGTTAGTCCAACGACGGTTCCCACCGTTGCACCGCCAACTACACCGCCAACGCCCACCCCAACCAATTCCGATAACCACAACGGTTCCATCGTTTTCGTGGGTACGGACTTTGCTCCTGGCCCAACGCCCACAACCACCGGCGGCATTGCTAACCAGAATGCCTTCATGGCCACGGACGTGAACAGCTACAACAGCAGCGTTACGCCAACGCCCGGCGCTACTACCACTCCACAGCCACCCATCGACCATGGCAGCCAGCCCTATGACCAGGTAACTTTCCGCAAAGGTCTAGCCTTCTCCAATGGTTCTGCCACCGACGGTGTGAGCTTGGCCCAGGATTTCAACCTACCCCTAACCGATGGCGTGAACAACACCAGCAGTGATGTGCATTTGACCGCCAACGTTAATGGCGTGCAATTGCCCATTCAGGCCACCTTGAACCTGAATTCCAACAACCAGTCCGCCACCGATAGCAACGGTCAGAAGTACGTGCAGCGAGTGCATGTGGTTGGTGCGGCCTCCATGCCAGCCGGCATTAATCAGAGCGAACTGCCGGTGCAAATGGCTTACACCCACGGTAAAACCACCGATGCGGCGGCCATGCAACGGATTTACGATGAGGCGGCCGCCCGCGCTTCAGCCACGCCAAGTGCGCAGCCTGGCCCAACCAGCATTAGCTATGCCGGTTCCGCTACCTATAACCGCTACAACAGCCGGGAAATCATTACGGCGGACAGCAGCGCTGGTGCCGTATCTGGCGTTCACGCCACCCTGGACCTAACTTCCAAGAAACTTAAGAACCTTGAACTAGGCTTCAATAACCAGGGCGTGCAGAACATTGGTGATGCCGGTAACCCGTGGGATACGCCAAATAACGAATTTGACGTAGTTGGCAATATGTTTAAAACCACCAACTTCGACAGTGGCAGCATTAACAGTGGTCCAAACCCGGCCAAACCACAAACCAAAGGCTACTTCTACGGCGACAAGGCTGATGCCATCGGCGGTACCTTCTACGACAGTAGAGGTATGGGTACCTACATGGGCACCAAGCAGCAATAAGGCTCGCTTTCCCGTAAAAAAGCGCTTCTCCCGGGAAGCGCTTTTTTGTAATACTGGGTATTTTTAGGCACGTCCCAGTGGCTTTAAATACAATAGGGCGCTTCCCATGTATGTTAATTGTGTTAAATTTACGACGGTAAATACAAATTTAAAAAACTAAAGAGGATTTTATTTATGAAAAAATCAAGTCTTAAGGCCTTAGCTTTAAGTACCTTAACCCTAACCATTCTTGCGGCCTGTGGCGGCAGTTCTAACACTCCGCCTGGCCTATCGGTTTACGTCCCCAAAGAACCTGGACTTCAGCAACCTAGCCCCACAGCTACGGCTCCACTACCAACAAATCCAGCGGTTCCCACCCCAACTAATCCTGGCAATAACGGCGGTGGCAACAATTCTGGCGGTGGCAACAATTCTGGCGGTGGTAATAATTCCGGTGGTGGTAATAATTCCGGTGGTGGTAATAATTCCGGTGGTGGTAATAATTCCGGCGGTGGTAATAATTCCGGCGGTGGTAATAATTCCGGCGGTGGTTCCAACTCTGGTGGCGGTAATTCTGGCGGTGGCGGTGCTGGATTTATTCCAATGCCTACTGGTGGTTCTACGCCAACTACAATTCCAACGGGTACTGGCGGTCCTGCGCCTACCGGTGTTCCAACTCCTAGCGGTGGTCCTGCACCAACTGGCACAAATAATCCGGTTCCAACTGGTACTCCTGCACCAACTAGCACCCCAACCGGTGGCCCAGCCCCAACCACTGGCCCAAGTCCAACTACGACTGGTGGTCCGGCCCCAACGACGGCCCCAACGACGGCCCCAACGACGGCTCCAACAACGGCTCCAACAACGGCTCCAACAACGGCTCCAACAACGGCTC
>CAUSQL010000015.1:0-31988 GCA_963533935.1 uncultured Cardiobacteriaceae bacterium | reverse complement strand
GACGGGCGGTTGTTTGACCTAAAGGTCGCACGCGCCCACTGTTTTACAAACAGACTGGCGCTTCCCCTGTATGTATTTTTAAGCTTAATTACATACAGGATAAGCGCCCGTCCGTCGGTATAAATCCCGCCTAGCTCCGCCGTTTCCGGTCCTGCGGCCGTTCCGTGAAGGCCCGCGCCTTAATCTTAAAGGGCACCGCCCGCTTCTCAATCACCGTACCCTCCGGCAACGGTTCCATGACCGGAAAATCCTCTGCCGCCGGCCGCGCCACCCGCTCGTTCTTATCTAGACCAAAGGGCAGGCCCACCTGATTTTCCTGGTCCAGCGCCGGCAGAACTATGGGCGGCTCCTCCTCTTCAACTTCAGCCACCGCCACCAGGCGGAAGCGCGGCTCGGCGTCCGGGGCCTGGTTGGGCTTTTCCTGGGTAAAGAAATTCACCGGCGCGGCGGCGATTTTTCCGGGCGGCGGCGGCATGGCCGCGCCACCTAGAGCACTGGGTGCCACCGGCATGCTGTCTTCGCTTTTTTCCTCCACCACCGCACTGGTGAAGCCGCCGGGATTAACAATGGGGGCGCTGGACGGGGCCGAACCAAAGGCGCTCTTCTTCGGCTTTTCCTGCAATACCTCGTCATTCACCCCCTTAATGAAGAAATTATTGGGGTGAACCTGGCCCTCCGGCCGCACCTCTTCCCGTGGTTTTGCCGGCGCCGTCGGCTGAACAGCCAGCGGTTGAACGGCCGTTGGCTGCACCGGCGCCTCCGCACTGACTTCCGGCTGTAGGGGCACATTGGGCGGCGCGGGCCGACTAACGAATTCCTCCCCGTTATCCGGCGTTGGCAACGGCTGCGGCTGCAATGGCGGCAGCTTCGCCGCGGCGGCCGGATTCTTCAGGGGCGTCATGGAGAAGGGCATGCCCACACTATTGCTGGATTTAATGCCCGGCCGGGGCGCCGGCTCCACCTCTGGAACGGTCCCGGCGACCACCGGTTCTACCGGGGTACTGGCCGGCGCTGTAGTGGCCGGCGCCGGTTCTTCCCTCTTCAGCCGCTCGGCCGTTGGGCCAACGGTCTTAAAGCCCTTTTTCTTCGGCAAGGGCACCGCCACTGGTTCCGGTGCCGGCTCGGCCGGCTGGGCCACCGGCTGCGCCTCCAGCGGCGGGGTAGTTAAGGGCGGCGGGGTCTGGCCCGCCAATGGGGGCATGGCCAGCGGCGGCGTTTGGGACTTGTCCTTGCGCTTTAAAAACTTAGACATACTTAAAAAGCCCGTTTGGCCCGCTGGCATTTCCGGGGCCGCGCTTTCGGTTTTAGCGGCCGCTGGCTCGGCCGCCGGCGTTATGGGCTGTGGCTGGTCGGCGGGCCCCAGTTGAATTGGCTCCGCCGGCGCCGGTTGCGTTTTCATCTGAGCCGCTTTATCCCGGGCCGGCCCAGGCTGGGCCGCGGCGGTCTGCAGAGGTGCTTCGCCTACACCACTGATACCCGTAAGCGCTCCGCCGCTAAAGCTGCCCACCTTCAGTGGCTGCGGCAGCGGCGGCATGATGATGGGTTGAGATTCTTCTTCCAGGGAAGTCATGGCCGGCGGGGCCTCCAGATTCTGTTCCAGATGAATGGGCGCGTGGGCCCCCATGGGCATGGGTGCCTCCTTAATGCCCAGCCGTTGGGCATCGAAGCGCATGGCTTCCAGATTTTCCCGGTGTAGATAGTCGTGGCGCTCCAGATTCTGTTCCCGCTTCTGCTGGGCATTGAGGAAATTCATTTCCTGGTAGTGAAACATCTGCAAACTCTGGCGCTTATTGCTGCTAAAAAACTGGGTCAGGTGATAGCCAATTAAATGGGCCAGGTGGCGCCAGCGGACGGGCAGTATGAGGCTTAGACCACAGCTGAGAATTACCAGCAGAATAAAAACGCTAATTTCCTTGTTGTATTGGTTTAAAAAGGAAATGGCCATTTTTTGTCCCAGAATTCCGCCGCCAGTAGTGGCCAAAGTATTAATGGGTTTATTGCCATAGAGGGAAAGGAGCGCCGCCAGGGCCATTAGCACCATAGTTAGGCCAAAGACGCGCCAAAAGATTACTTCACCATCAAAGGCGGGCTGGCCGGGCGATTTCTTCCGCAGGCAATTAAGGCCATTGGCTAAAAAGGCCAGTGGCAATAAATAGACGCTATAGCCCAGAATGGAAAACATCAGGTCAGCGCTGTAGGCGCCAAAGCGCCCCAGCGGGTGGTTAATTTTTTCCGGATTAATGGCGGAATTTGACCAAATGGCCTCATTGGGTGAATAAAAAACTAATATGAGCAGCAATAGAAGAACCACCGCTAAATTAATTACACTCCACGGATTCTGAGTCAATTTCTTGAATGGAGACTCATTAATTTCCTGATTGTCTGTTGTCATAATTTTTGCTCGGCTTTTTTAATTAGCAGCAATATGGGCAAACCAATTAAAAAACTTATGAAAAAGAATTGATTATAGCCCATGTGTTCCACCAGAGCCCCGCCGTAGCCGGCGAGGATTTTCGGCAATAAGGTCATCAGCGAACTAAATAAGGCATATTGCACGGCGGTGAATTTAATGCTGGTTAGGGAAGAGAGAAAACTTAAAAAAACCGCATTGGCCAGCCCCCCCACCAGATTATCCAGGGCAATTAGCGCATAAAAGCCGTAGAGCTGCGGCCCCAATTGGTTTAAGGCAATGAACAATAGATTGGTGGCCGCCGACCACAGGGCGCCGTGGAAGAGCAGCCGCCCCAGGCCGAAGCGCTGCACCAGCGGCGCACCGATGAAGCCGCCCAGCAGGGTCATGGCCATGCCAAAGGTCTTGGCGGCGGCGGCAATTTGCTCCTTGGAAAAGCCCAAATCCCGGTAGAACAAATTAGATACGGAACCCAAGAGAATGTCCGCCAGCCGGTACAAACCCACCAGGGCCAGCAATAGCCAGGCGCGACGGCCGTAGCGTTGCAGAAACTCTTTTACTGGATTAAGCCAGCTGCCCAGCCCCGGCACCGCCGCCGCAGTTGATGCAGCCGTTAGGCGCGGCGCCAGCAGGGTGCTGAATAGGCCCAGCAGGCTGACCAGGGCCATCAGCCGGTAGGTGTCCCGCCAGGCGGGGAAATGGTAATTGTCCTTGGAACCCAGATAGCTGGCCAGAAACAGGCTGCCGGCGGTGCTGAGAATGTAGCCCAGCCGGTAGCCGCCCAAATAGGCGCCGATGGTGGCCGTGGCCAGGGCGTCGTTATCCCGCGTTAAATCAATGCGGTAGCCGTCGATGACGATGTCCTGGCTGGCGGAGCAGAGGGCCAGCAGGGCCGCACAGCTGAAGGGGCCGGCCAGCCCCAGTGCCGGGTCAAATTGGCCCATGGCCAGCAGCAGGAGAAAGATTAAAGCCTGAAAGAACAGCAGCCAGCCGCGGCGCCGCCCCAGCCAGCGGCCCAGCCATGGCAGGCTAAAGCCATCAATGAACGGCGCCCAGGTGAATTTAAAGGAGTAGGCCAGCAGTGCCCAGCTGAGCGGCGTAATGAACTCCTTCGCCACGCCGGCTTCCGCCAGCCACAGGGACGGGGTGGAATAAATTAATCCCAGCGGCAGCGCGGCGGCCAAGCCAAGAAAGAAGAGAATTAGAACGCGAAAGTCGAGGAAAGGCCGCAGCCAGTTTAGTAGTGCCATTCCCGAATGCCCCCGCAGTCCACGTGAACAAAGGCCGCGCCGGTGCCGATGCCACCGCTGCGCAGCTTCCGGGCGTAGGCGGCCAGCTGGCGACCGGAGACGCCGGCCACGGCAATGTCCGCCGCCTGGGCGCGCAGGTGATAGCTCTGGGCGGCCCGGGAACCAACAATGCGGTTGGTGCGCTTGGTGCGGTAGCCGCTGAGCAGCTGCAGGGGCCGGCCACCCACCCGCGATTGAATGGCGTAGAGAATATTCAGCAGCCGCCGGTCCACGCTGCGCACCTTATTGGCGCGAAAATCCCGGAAGAAGCTGTTGATTTGCCGCAGAGAATCGCGGATATAGCCGCCGTCCGGCGACCAGAACACCACCCGCAGCACTTCGCCGGTGTGGGGATTGGTCATGAATAAATGCTTGTCGCCGCGGCGATGCTTCCGCACCAGCTGCTTTTCCCGCTCGTCCCGGCGGCTGCGGTGCTCTTTCCGTTCCAGCTGGCGGGCGGTGCGCTGCATTAGCGTGTTCTTCCAGCGCTCCCGGCGGCTGGATTTTTTCTCGTCGCCGCTCTGGGACAGCAGCTTGATAGGCTCCTGGCTCCTAGACTCCCGCTTATCCCCGTGGCCTTTACGCTCCCCGTGGCTCTTTCGTTCTTCACGGTTTCGCTGCTCCTCCCGGGCCGGCCGCCGCTCCGCCGAGCGGGATTTTTCCCCGCCTTTTTCGTTCCGTTCGCCATGTTCCCGCCTAGCGCCCGCCGCGCGCTTCTCCTCACGGATTTTCTCCGGGCTCTTTTTCACCTCCCGCCCTTCGCTCTTCTTCTCGGATTTTTTGCGCTCCCGCACCAGGGATTCCAAGGCCAGCACCGGCTTCTTTTTCTCCTTGGCCAGCAGGCTTTCTGGCAATAACAGGCCCGAGGCGGCCACGGCCCAGCCAAAAAATTGCCGCCGGGATAGGGGCCGGCAGCAGGGGCAGTCTTCGCTGTGGGCAAAGGTTTCAATGACCTTACGCAGGTCTTCTTCCCGGTGTGGCAAGTTAAATCTCCGCAAAAAAAAGCGCCGCAGCGCCCAATGAAAATAATGAAAGTAAATACAGGAGGGCGCTTTGGTTGTATGTAAAGCCCCGGAAAATCCCGATAAAATAAAAACAGAAGTATAAAACCCCTGAGACCATTAGTTTTCCCATGTTGCTAAATTTTGCCCACAATTTACCCGGGCCCCTAAGTTTTAATGATTAATATGAATAAATATCTCCAGCTTGCCCGGCAATGGCGGCGGCATTTACACCAAAATCCCGAACTCTCCTTTCAGGAATTCGCCACCAGCGACTACATCAGCCACGCCATGGGCCAGCTGAACCACGGCGAAATTCTCCGCCCCACCCCCACCGGCCTCATTGTCGCCTTTAGAACCGGGCGGCCCGGCCCGCGCATCGGCCTGCGCGCCGACATCGACGCCCTGCCGATTCAGGAGCAGCGGCCGGATTTGGACTTTCAATCCTCGCGGCCAGGGGTCATGCACGCCTGCGGCCACGACGGCCACAGCGCCGTCCTCATGGCCGCCTGCGCCTACCTGAACGACCACTTCGACCAGCTGTCCGGGGAAATCTACGCCATCTTCCAGGCCGCCGAGGAGGTGCCGCCGGGCGGCGCGGCCCAGCTCATTGCCAGCGGCGCCCTGGCCGGACTGGACTTCATCTACGGCCAACACTTCATGAGCCACCTGCCCAGCGGCCAGATTGCCATCGGCGGCGGCCCGGTTACCGCCAACGCCGACATTTACCAATTAACCATTAAGGGTAAGGGCGGCCACGCGGCCATGCCCCAGCAGACCATCGACCCGCTACTGCTCGGCGCCCAATTTGTAACGCTGCTGCAAAGCCTCGCCGCCCGCCACCCCCAGGAGCCGCTGGTCATTTCCAACACGGTCTTCCACGGCGGCCAGGTGCAGAACGTCATCGCCGACGAGGCCTTTCTCATGGGCTCGGTGCGCTCGGTCAGTGAGGGGGGCCGCAATTTCGCCCGCCGCCAGCTGGAACAGCTCAGCGCCGGCCTCTGCGCCGCCGCCGGCGCCGGCTATGAATTTAACTACCAGCTGGGCTACGACCGCTGCTGGAACGAACCGACCCGGGCGGCCACCCTGCGCGCCCTGGCCGCAGAAAAATTCCCGGCGGAGCAGCTGATTAGTTCGCCGCCGCTGCTGGTGGCCGAGGACTTTTCCGCCTATAACCAAGTCTGCCCCTGCTGCTTCGCCCTCGTCGGTTCCGGCAACGACGCTAATAACGCGCCGCACCACCACCCGCGCTTCGGTTTGGACGAAGCCAGCTTTGCCCCGGCCCTGGAGCTGCTGCTGCTCGTTGCCCTTAACGGGGAGCGGTTCGCATGATGGCGCTGGAGGCCCTCATCATCAGTGAGGAAATTCTCGCCAGCGACCAGGAGGAACTGCTGAAGCAGCTGCGCGCCCTGGTGCAGGAGAAAAACCACGAACTGGTGGCGGTGCACTTCCTCAGCAATGACTTCCAAATGCTGGTGAACGCCTACCGCCAGGCCCGCGGCCATAACCGCATGACCTTGAGCTTCGGCGGCATCGGCGGCGGCGCCCAGGAGCGGGTGCGGGCGGCCGTGGCCACCGCCTGCGAAACCCGCATGGCCGTGCACCAGCAGGCCGACGCCTTCCTGCTGAAAATGTTCGGCGACCGCTACCTGCCGCGGCACCGGGAGCTGGTGAATTTCCCCGTCCACAGCCGGCTGATTCCCAATCCCATCACCTACGTGCCGGGCTTTTCCTACGCCAATATTTTCTGCATGCCCCTCAACATTAAGAGTGCCCTGCCCATGTGCCAGTGGCTGCTGGATAAATACGCCAAGCAGCCGGAGACCATAAAAAGCTACTACTGCGCGCTGCTGCTGAAGTGTTCGGAATATCAGGCCATGAAGCTGAAGCACCATCTGGACAATATTTACCCGCTGGCCAACATTCTTGTGCTGCCGCGGGAGAATCAGGAGGTGGAGCTGGCCTTCGAGGGGGAAATTAGCCAGGCCATCGCCGCCTTTAATACGGCGAAGGTGCTGGTGGCGAGCCAGGGCATACATTTCCGCAGCCAGACCAGTCAGAATCTGCCGCCGAAGGATTAGGAGATTTACCGACGGACGGGCGGTTCTTCACTGCGTTCAGCGCTTCGCTTCCCCTGTATGTAATTAAGGCTTTAAATACATACAGGTGAAGCGCCCGTCTGTTTGTAAAAACGCAGAACCGCCCGTATGTTTTTATAAATGGCTTTATACAAACAACCGGGCGCTTCTCCTGTTTGTTTATAGGGCCGTGAGCGAGGAGTTCACGGCCTTATTTATGCCAATTCCCCTTAAGTACTTGTCCTTGTAATCGTGGAAGCTAAATCTGATTTGATGCGGAGAATAAAGCCGTAGCGCATGCTATTCCAGCAATGGAGCCTGCTTTCTGCAAAGGCAAATTACAAACAGGAGAAGCGCCCGCATGTTTGTAAAAACAAAGGGCGCCTGAGCGCCAGCGAAGAACCGCCCAGTTGTTTGTATAAGACCACTTACAAACGGATGGGCGCTTTGGTTGTATGTATTTAAACCTTAATTACATACAACTAAAGCGCCCGTCTGTATTTATAAAGGAATTTTCGACCTTAGATTTGGTTCAACCCGTCGGCCAGCGCGGCGCAAATGTCGTCGGCGTCCTCCAGGCCCACCGACAGGCGAATCACCGCCGGCGTAATGCCCACCTTCTCCTTATCCTCCGGGCTGACGCGCCAGTGGGTGGTGGTGTAGGGGTGGGTGATGATGCTGCGCGCATCGCCCAAATTGCCGGAAATGGAAATGAAGCCGCCGTTGTCAATGACCCGCCAGGCTTCTTCCTGGCCGCCCTTGACCGCGAAGGCCACCAGACCGCCGCCGCCCCGGGGCATCTGCCGCCGGGCCAGTTCATGCTGCGGGTGGCTGGCCAGGTGCGGGTAATAAACCCGTTCCACCTTGGGGTGTTTCTCCAGGAACTGTGCCACCTGCAGCGCGTTCTCGCTATGGCGCTGCATGCGTAGGGCCAAGGTTTCCAGGCTCTTCAGACAGACCCAGGCCTCAAAGGCGCCCATGGTCGTACCGATGGAGCGCATTAATTTGTAGAGCGCCTCGCCGTCCTCGCCGTCCTTGGAAATGACCGCGCCGCCAAGCACCCGCCCCTGGCCGTCGAGGAACTTCGTTGCCGAGTGAATGACGAAGTCCGCCCCGAATTCAAAGGGCCGTTGCAGGTAGGGCGTTGACAGAGCGTTATCCACCACCAGCTTCGCACCGCTGGCCCGGGCCAGCTGGGCCAGCCCCGCCAAATCGCCCAAATCCAGCAGCGGATTGGCCGGCGTTTCCAGAAAGAGCATCTTGGTGCGCGGGCCAATGGCCTGGCGCCATTCCTCCAAATCCGTCAGCTCCACCAGCGTGGTGCTGATGCCGAACTTGGAGAGAATGTTGTTGAACATGAACAGGGTGCTGCCGAAGCAGTTGCGGGCGCAGACGATGTGGTCGCCCTCCTCCAGTAAATGTAAGGCCAGGGAGAGAATGGCCGCCATGCCGGAAGCCGTCGCCGTGCAGCGGGCGCCGCCCTCCAGCAGGGCCAACCGCCGTTCAAACATGGCGATGGTGGGATTGCCGAAGCGGCTGTAGCTGAAGGCGCTCTTCCGCTCGGCGAAGACGTCCGCCGCCTCCGCCGCGCTCTCAAACATGAAGGAGGAGGTGAGAAACAGCGCCTGGGAATGCTCGTGGAATTGGGATTGGAGCCAGGCCTCGCGAATGGCCTGGGTCTTAAAATCCGTGCTCATATCACTGGGCGGCCGGGGCCGATTCCAGATTTAGGGGCTGTTGGGCCGGCTGCGCTGGGGCCGCTGGCTGGGCCGGGGCCGCCGGGGCTGCCTGTACCGGTTGGGCTACCGGCGGCTGCGCGGCGGGAGCCTGCGGCTGGCCACCGAGGTTCTCAACTCCTAACTGTGGCTTATTTGGGTCGGCGGGAGCCTGACCAGGAACCGCTTGAGCTGGAGCAGGAACCGCTTGGGCAGGTGCAGCCTGTGGTGGATTTTCATACTTGGGAGCACCACCGGCCGGCGCATTGGCATCAGGGGCCGGCGCCCGCAGCGCTTCAATGATGCGTTCCTTAATCTTACTGTCAGCCAGCGCATCAACGCCCGCATTAATTAGGCGATTTAAGTAGGGCACCGTTACGGATTGCTTGTACCACTCTTCATCTTTGTACTTAGTCATATTAATAACGCAGAGAATGATGGCACACACTACCACGCCCCGCAGGAAGCCAAATACGGAGCCAGAGAGGGAATTAATCCACGTCAATTTGGCGCTGGACAGCAAATAGCTGATGAACATATTCACCAGCCCCAGCACAAATAGGGACAGAATAAAGACACTGATAAAGGCCAATATGGCACTGACGTTTTCACTGTCGAAGATTTTCTTAATGAAGGGCTCCGCCTCCGGCGAGAATTTGCTGGCAATCCACAGTGAGAGTATCCAACCCACCAGGGAGAAGATTTCCACAACCAGACCGCGGGTCAGGCCGATAATGAAAGAAATTAAAATGATGCCCCCGAAGATGGCGTCAAGCATATTTATGTTTTGTAAATGTTCCATGGTTAATTCCTAAGTTAATTCCTAGCGATAAATGAAATGTACGTCCCGAAACTTATGTTTCTGTAATTGCTTGAGGATTTTATCCTTATCCCTATCCGATAGGGGACCAATTACCACCCTATATAGGGTTTTATTATCCATTTGCACCTCCTGCATTTCCGGTTCATATTTACGTTTTTCCAAATTATTTACTAGGATTTCCGCCTTGGCATATTCCTGGGGATTGCCAATTTCAATCCAGGTTTCCTTCTGATTGTTCTCCGCCACGGAATCTAGAGTTAGGCCCGCTGTGGCCTGAGCACTGGCCTGAGGGCTTACCTGGGTGGGCCGCCCCGGCGGCGTCTGGGTAAGCTGCGCAACGAATAGCTGCGACTTAATGGTGTCCGGCACCGTGGGCGGGAAAACCACAATGAACAGGCTGAAGATGCCCGCCAATATCAAACCCATGACCATAAAACCAATGACCTTAAATTGCAGTTCCTTACTCATTTCACCTCCGCAATTGCTCTAGGGCCGCACTGACCGTAAGAAAAGAGCCGGTAACCAATATCAGCTCGTCCCGTTGGCTCAGGGCGGCGCGAAAATCCCGCACCAACTCAATGCGGTTTTCCGAAATGCCAGCGGCCAGGGCATTCTCCCGCAATAGCTCCAAAGGCGTGGCCCGCGGACTATTTAAATTGACCAGCAGCCAGCGGCGCACGTGGGGCCGCAGCTGGGAGAATATGGCCCGCTGGTCCTTATCCCTAAGAATGCCACAGATGGCGGTGATGGATTTTTCCGGCGCCGTGGCCAGATATTCCCCCAGCACCCGGGCGCTGTCCTCGTTGTGGGCCACGTCCAATAAATAATTTTGGCCGGCCACGGTTTCCCGCATGAGCCGGCCCTCGTTTTTAGTGTTTCTAATGGCCTGTTGCAGCGCCGTACTGTCCAGATTAAAGCAGAAACCCAGCGCGCCGCAGACCGCCCCCAAGTGGCCAAACTGGTGGGCGCCGTGCATGAAGCGGGGCGGCGGGAAATAGTTCACGTCGTTTTCATCGCGACGGTAGATTTCACAATGTAATTCTTCGGCCCGCCGCAGGATGGATTGGGGCGGGTTAGCGTCGGCAAAAAATACCTTCTGGCCCGGCCGCAGCACTCCCGCCTTCTCTCGACCGATGGCCTCGACGGTTTCCCCCAGCCATTGCTGATGGTCTAAACCGATTTTCGTGATGATGGCGCAGTCGGCGTCAATGATATTGGTGGCGTCCAGGCGGCCGCCCAGGCCCACCTCCAGCACCGCCACCTGCGGGAAGCGCTTGGCAATCAGATACATGGCCGCCAGCGCCGACCATTCAAAGTAGGTTAAAGAAATGTCGCCGCGCAGCTGGTCAATGAGATTAAAGACCACCAGCAGGGCTTCCTCGCTGACCGGCTCATTGTTAAAGCGGATGCGCTCACGGTAGTCCAACAGGTGCGGCGAACTAAAGCTGGCCACCGATACGCCATGGGCGCGGCAAATTTCTTCGGTCCAGCGCACGCAGGAACCCTTGCCATTGGTGCCGGCCACAATAAGAACATGTTCCGCCAGCTTCGGTGCCCCCAGCCTTTGCCACACCTGACCAAGCCGCTCCAGCCCCAGGTCAATTTCCACCGGGTGCTGTCTTTCCTGCCAGCTTAGCCAATCATTGAGGGTCTTCAAGGGAATCGTCCTTGGCTTCCTCCTGAATTTCCTCGCTTGCCGGTTCTGCCACCACCTGAGCTTCACCGTCAATTACATCGGGCAGCGCCTCCTGTGGGTCGGGACGATTCATAAGCAATGCCAGCAGCTGGGCCAATTCGTCCCGCATCTTGCGCCGGTCCACAATCATGTCAATGGCGCCCTTCTTCAATAGAAATTCCGCCCGTTGAAAGCCCTCCGGCAGCGTTTCCCGCACCGTCTGCTCAATAACCCGCGGGCCAGCAAAGCCAATGAGCGCGTTGGGTTCGGCGATAATCAAATCCCCCAACATGGCCAGCGAGGCGGATACGCCGCCCATGGTTGGATCGGTCAGCACCGAGATAAAAGGTAAGCCGGCAGCGGTCAGTTGGGTCAGGGCCGCGCTGGTTTTCGCCATTTGCATGAGAGAGGTTAAGCCCTCCTGCATGCGCGCCCCACCGGAGGCGCTGAAGCAGACAAAGGGCGTTTTGTGCGCGATGGCGTATTCCACCGCCAGCACAAAGCGTTCACCGACCACCGAGCCCATGGAACCGCCCATGAAGGCGAACTCAAAGGCGCTGGCGGTCAGCGGCTGGCCGTGTAAATTGCCGGCTAGACTAATCAGACCTTCGCTCTCATTGCTGGATTTCTGCGCCTGCTTGAGCCGGTCCTTGTAGGTCTTGGAATCCTTAAATTTCAGAAAATCATTGGCCTGCAACTGCTGGCCAATTTCCACCAGCTCCTGGTCCTTGTCAAAGAGAGCCTCCAGCCGCTTCCGCGCCGGAATGCGCATGTGGTGGGTGCATTTAGGGCAAACTTCCAGGTTAAATTCCAAATCCTGGGCGTATAACACCTCGTTACAGCTGCTACACTGCTTCCACAGGCCATCGGGAATCTGTTGGGTTTTAGTTTTAGTCTTTATTTTTGAAGGGATTAAATTGTCAAACCAGCTCATAGTTACCTCGCATTGCTTACGGGGAAGCCCCCCTAGCTATCCAGATGGTGGCGAATGTCGCGCATAAAAGTCTCCGCCACCTGATTAATGGGGCCGCCGGCGGCAATTTTCGCCACCAGCGCGCTGCCAATGATTACCCCGTCGGCCAGCTGGGCCATTTTTCTGGCGCTAGCGCCATCGCGAATGCCAAAGCCAATGCACACCGGCACGGGACTTTCCCGGCGCAGCTGCTCCACCGCCTCACTGATAGCATCGGCGTCGGCGCTGTTCTTGCCGGTAACGCCACGGAGGGAGACGAAATAAATAAAACCGCGGGCCTGGCCAACAATTTGCTGGCGCCGGGCCGCAGTGGTGGTGGGCGCCACCAGCATGATGGGCGCAATATCATTTTTCCTAAGTTCCACCTCATAGTCCGGCAGCGCCTCCACCGGACAATCCACGAGAATTACCCCATCGACGCCGGCCCGTTGCATGGCTGCACAGGCCGCCGCAAAGCCGAAGCGCTCAAAGCTGTTGAGGTAGCCCATTAAAATCACGGGGGTTTGCTGATTATCGCGGCGAAATTCCGCCACGATGGCAAAGACACCGGCCAGGGTCATGCCCTGAGCTAGAGCCCGCTGGTGGGCCAGCTGAATGGTTTCGCCGTCCGCCGTCGGGTCAGAAAAGGGCACGCCCAGCTCTAAAATGTCCGCACCGCCCCGAACCAGAGCATGGAGCAGTTCCACCGTGGCGGCCGGGCTCGGGTCGCCGGCGCTGATGTAGGGAATTAGAGTTTTGTGTTGGGTGCTTTGGAAATAGTCTGCCAACCGCGTGCTCATAGGCTGATGCCCTCCAATTTGGCTACGGTGTTAATGTCCTTGTCGCCGCGGCCGGACAGATTGACCACAATGCGCTGAGTTTTATCTAGGGTGGCGGCCAGCTTTAATCCGTAGGCCACGGCGTGGGAACTTTCCAGCGCCGGGATAATGCCCTCCCGTTCACAGAGCAGGTGAAAGGCGCGCAGTGCCTCGTCGTCGTTGATGGCCACGTAGCTGGCTCGCCCCTCGTCTTTCAGCCAGGAATGTTCCGGGCCCACGCCCGGGTAGTCCAGGCCGGCGGAAATGGAATGGGTGGCGGCGATTTGTCCGTCCTCATCGCACATGAGATAGCTACGGTTGCCGTGCAATACGCCCACCGGCGTGTCGCTGGCACTTAACGGTGCCGCATGCTGGCCAGTGCTTAGCCCCAGGCCGCCGGCTTCCACACCGTAGAGTTTTACCATTGGTTCATTGATAAAGGGATAAAAGAGACCGATGGCATTGGAACCGCCACCGACGCAGGCCACCAGCGCATCGGGCAGGGCATTAAATTTCTCCCGCGCCTGCTGCTTCAGCTCTTCGCCAATGACCTTTTGGAAATCACGCACCAGCAGCGGATAGGGGTGCGGCCCCGCCGTCGTGCCAATGATATAGAAGGTGTAATCCACCGTTTCCGCCCAGTCCCGCAGCGCCTCGTTCATGGCGTCCTTCAGGGTGCGACTGCCGCTGGCCACCGCCACCACCTTGGCGCCCAGCAATTTCATGCGGAACACATTCGGTGCCTGACGCTGCACGTCGTCAGCGCCCATGTAAACCACACACTCCAAACCCAGACGGGCGGCTACCGTCGCGGTAGCCACCCCATGCTGGCCGGCGCCGGTTTCGGCGATGATACGCTTTTTCCCCAGCCGCTTGGCCAGCAGGGCCTGGCCGATGGTGTTATTAATCTTGTGGGCGCCGGTGTGATTTAAGTCCTCCCGCTTCAGCCACAGCTCTGCTCCACCGGCCAGCTCCGTCAGCCGCTCGGCAAAATACAGGGGCGAAGGCCGCCCCACGTAATCTTGCAATTGCTGGCGGAATTCCTGCCAAAATTGGCCATCTTCACGGGCGGAAAAATAGGCTTCCTTCAATTCGAGAACGGCTCGCATTAGGGTTTCGGCGACGAAAATGCCACCAAATTGCCCAAAATAGCCGCGCTGATCCGGCAAATTCATAGACTTTTCACTAGCTGGGTAAAAGCCCGCATTTTAGCAGATGATTTCTGGCCCGGAGCGTCTTCCACCCCCGAGGAAACGTCCACGGCGAAGGGACGAAAATGGCCGATGAGTTCGGCCACATTGTCCACATTTAAACCGCCCGCAACCATTAAATCTGGCACGTTGCGGGGAATTTTCTCCCAGAGAAAGCGCTGGCCGCTGCCGCCGGTGCCACGTTCGCCGAAGGAATCCAGCAGAAAGGTGGACGCGTTGGGGTAGCGCTCCATGAAGGCTAAAACCTGTGCCTCATCGGCCAGGTCATTCATGGGTACGGCCTTAATGTAGCGGCGGCCAAAGGAACTGCAGAAGCTGTCGCTTTCGGCGCCGTGAAATTGCAGCTGGTCCAGCGGTACGGACTTCAGCACGTTTTCCACCTCATCGATACTGGGATTAACAAATAGGCCCACCAGCGATACGCAGGCGGGCACATAGCGGGCAATTATTTCCGCGTCCAGCAGGGTCAGATGACGCCGCGATTTACGGTAGAAGACCAAACCCACCGCATCAGCGCCGGCGGCAATGGCTTCACGCATCTGCGGGGCGTTGGTCAGACCGCAGATTTTCACTCGAATCATTTTTTCGGCTCTATCCCTTTGGTGGTCGGCGCCTCACCACTCTTCGGCTCGTTAGCTTTATCGCCGCCCTTGGCAGCCGTTGAGGCTTCACCATCTTTAGCTGAACTGCCACCGACCCTGGTCGGCTCCTCCCTTTTGCCGGCCTTCTGCTCGCTTGCCTTTTTGCTCGCCT
Source organism: uncultured Cardiobacteriaceae bacterium (assembly GCA_963533935.1). Taxonomy (GTDB): domain Bacteria; phylum Pseudomonadota; class Gammaproteobacteria; order Cardiobacteriales; family Cardiobacteriaceae; genus CAUSKK01. Next base: position 17,263 of record CAUSQL010000015.1, on the reverse strand, counting down.
TACTCACTTCCCGGGCTGCCTCCTGGCCCGCCTCCTTGGCGGCTTCCGCCTTAGTCTCCCCGTGGCTTGGCAGCAGTGGGGGGACTTTTTCCTCCTCAGCTAGGGTGGCCGTGGCCACCGGGACTAAATCCTTGGCCTCTTCCTTCGTCCCAAAAATATCCAGGGCCGTCAGCAGATTCAGCGCTTCGTAGAGAGCGAAATCCTGTTCCGCCAGCACCTCGCCTTCCCCGCTGTCCATGGAACGGGGCCGGGCGGTCTCATTGCCCAGGCTGCGCAGGTGATAGGGCAGGGCGCTTTCCCGCATGTTCTTACCCTCGCTGCGGTTGTTCTGTACCCGCAGCTCGTTGAGCAGCACCTGGGGCTTGATGCCCTCCGCCTGAATGGATTTACCCGCCGGGGTGAAGTAGCGGGCGGTGGTCAGTTTCAGCGCTCCGCCGTGGTACAGGGGGGTAATGGTCTGCACGCTGCCCTTGCCGAAGCTGGGCTGGCCGGCGATGAGGGCGCGGTTATTGTCCTGCAACGCCCCGGCCACCACTTCGGCGCCGGAGGCGGAACCGGCATTGATTAAAACCACCATGGCGGCGCCGTCCAGCAGGTCGCCGGGGGTGGCCTCGAATTTTTCGATTTCGTTGTCATTGCGGCCGCGGGAGCTGACGATGACGCCCTTATCCAGGAAGTGGTCGGCCACCTCGATGGCGCCGTCCAGCAGGCCGCCCGGGTTATTGCGCAAATCCAGCACGATGCCGCGGATTTGGTATTTCACCCGCAGCGCCTCAATTTCCTTCTTCAGCAGTTCGCCGGTGTCGCTCTGGAACTGGCTAATGCGAATGTAGGCGAAGTTGTCGCTGAGCATCTTTGAGCTGACGCTATTGGTGTGAATCAGTTCCCGCTTAATGGCGTAGTTGTGCATGGTGTCGCCGCGCTGCACCAGCAACTTCACCTCGCTGCCCACTTCCCCTTCCAATAATTTGTCCGCCTCATTCAGATTAAGTTCGGACACGTTCTGGCCGTTCACCTGGCTGATGATGTCGCCGGCCTGCACCCCGGCCTTGGCCGCCGGGCTCCCTTCCAGAGCCGCCACCACGCTGATGGAGCCGGCCTTCATGTCCAGCACCACGCCAATGCCAGCGTAATTGCCCTCGCTCTGCTTCTCGAACTCGGCGTATTCCTGCTGATTCATGTAGGTGGAATGGGGGTCGAGGCGACTTAACATGCCGCGAATGGCGTTTTCCATCAGCCGCTGGCTGGAAACGTTTTCCACGTAGTTGGCGCGCACCGCATCGAAGACGTCCACGAAGGTTTTCAGGGCCTCGGTGGGTACGCTTTCGTCGTTCACGTCGTCCAGGGAGGTGAGGTTCAGGGCCGGAGCGCCCTCCTTCTTCTGGTTCTGGGCCGGGGCGCTAAGGCCGAGCAGCAGCAGGGCCAGCCAGGCCCACTTACCAAGTTTTCCCATAGACATAGATATTTTTAAAGCCTTGACCTGCCAGGAATTCCGCCGTTTCCTTGGCGCGGCGCCCAGAGCGGCAGACCAGCAGCACCGGCTGTTCCTCCGGGAGAAACTCCTGGGGCGACGCCATGAGCACGTTCATTTCGATTTCCTCGTCGGCCTGGGGCAGCGGCCGCTCGGCGCATTCTTCCGGGCGGCGAATGTCAATAATCATGTAGCCCTGGGCCTTGGCCTCGTCGATGGTTCCTTGGTAATCCATAAAAATTCCTCAGCTAAAAGCGCCTATTCTACGCCAGCGCTCCACCGGCCAATGAACGTTGGACGGGGTTTATAAATACAAGGGGCGCTTCTCCTGTATGTATTTAAGCCGTTAATTACATACATCTAAAGCGCCCGTCCGTCGGTAAATGGCCGTTTAAATGGCTTAGCGATGGGACGAACTCCAACGCCAGAGCTAACGGCCAGCGGGTGGAGCTGTCCACAAATTAATCCGAAGCAATGGCCGGACAATGGGCTTTTAGGTGCAATTTAAGGCTAATTACAAACAGACGGGCGCTTTCCCTGTATGTATTTAAGCAGTTAATTACATACAGCCTAAGCGCCCGTCCGTTTGTAAAACTGAGGGTGCCTGAGGCCGTCAGGCCGAAGAACCGCCCGTCCGTTTGTAAAACTCCATATATAAAAAAACCGGCGCTGAGCACCGGTTCTTTCTGGAGCATTAGCCCTTGCGCAGCTCCTCGCGGCGGTAAATATCGCGCCAGTACTCCTTCTTCAGCAGATAGAAGATGATGGTCAGCAGGAAGATGAAGCTCAACACCCACGGGCCCAGGCGGCTGCGGTCGATGGCGCTGGGGTCGGCCACGTAGCTGAGGAAGTTGGTGATGTCGTAGGCCACCTGCTTATATTCCTCGGGACTTAAAGTGCCCTTCTGCACCAGCTTGAAGCCGTTCATGGCCTTCAGCTTTTCACATTTCCGGTTGGCGCCCTCGCCGGAGCAGTGCTCCTCCTCGTAGTAGCTGGGTTCCTGCAGGCCCTGCAATTTCCACAGCGGGTTCGGCATGGAAGCGCCGGGGAAGACGCTGTTGTTAAAGCCCAGGGGTCGGCTGTCGTCCAGGTAGAAGCCCTGCAGATAATTAAAGATGTAGCCACTGGACTTGGCCCGCGCCGTCAGCGACAGGTCCGGCGGCCGCTGGCCAAACCATTTCAGGCCGTCATTGTCGTTCATGGCCTTGTGCATCTGCTCCACGTCCTTGGCGCCGGTGAAAATCAGGTTCTTCGCGCCGATTTCCGGGTCGATGCCCAGATCGCGGAAGGCCCGGTTGTAGCGTTGGTACTGAATGGCGTGGCAGCCGGCACAGTAGTTCACAAAGTACTTGGCCCCGTTCTGCAGCGACGCCTTATTGGCCAAGTCCTTGGTGAAGGGCTCGTTGGGGAAGGTGCTGCCGCCGGAGGCCAGCAACGGGCCGCTGGCCAGCAATAACATCATTAGAATTTTTTTCATGGGCTCTTCCTAATCGGTAATGCGCTCGGGCACGGGCTTGGTCTTATCCCATTTGCTGTAGAAGGGCATCAGCAGGAAAAAGCCAAAGTAAACAAAGGTGAAAATCTGCGCCAGCACCGTAACGGTCTTGGTGGGTGGCATGGTGCCCAGCTTGGTCAGCGTTACGAAGGCGATGGTGAAGAGGGTCAGGGCGAATTTCGACATCCAGCCCTTGTAGCGGATAGATTTCACCGGCGAGCGGTCGAGCCAGGGCAGAATGAAAATCATGGCCACGGCGCCAAACATGAAGATTACCCCCCACAGCTTGGCCGGCACGCCGAACCAGTCCCAGGTCATGGCGCGCAGAATGGAGTAGAAGGCGCCGAAGTACCAGACCGGGGCGATGTGCTCTGGCGTAACCTGCGGGTTGGCCGGTTCAAAGTTGGCCAGCTCCAGGAAGTAGCCGCCGGCTTCCGGCAGGTAGAAAATGATGCCGGCAAAGCAGAAGAAGAACACGCCGAAACCGACCAAATCCTTAATGGTCAGGTAGGGGTGGAAGGGAATGCCGTCCAGGGGAATGCCGCGTTCGTCCAGCTTCTCCTTAATCTCGATGCCGTCCGGGTTCAAAGAACCCACCTCATGCAGGGCGATAATGTGCGCCGCCACCAGCATGACCAGCACCAGCGGAATCAACACCACGTGCATGGAGAAGAAGCGGTTCAGCGTCGCGTCGGAAATGTAGAAATCCCCCTGAATGAAGGTAACAATCTGGTCGCCGATGACCGGAATGGCACTGAAGAGGGAAATAATCACATTGGCGCCCCAGTAGGAGGTTTGCCCCCAGGGCAACAGATAGCCCATGAAGGCCTCGGCCATGAGGCAGAGGAAAATCAGCGCGCCGAAGAGCCACACCAGCTCCCGCGGCCGCTTGTAGGAACCGTAGAGCAGGCCCCGATACATGTGCAGGTACACCACGATAAAGAAGGCGGAGGCGCCGGTGGAGTGCATGTAGCGGATTAGCCAGCCGAAGTTCACGTCGCGCATGATGTATTCCACCGAGGCAAAGGCTTCTGCGGCGCTGGGCTTGTAGAACATGGCCAGCCAAATGCCGGTAAGTATCTGATTAACCAGCACCACCAGGGCGATGGAGCCGAAGTAGTACCAGAAGTTGAAATTGCGGGCCGCGTAGTAGCGGTCCATGTGCATGTGCCACAGGGAAGACAGCGGGAAGCGGTCGTCAATCCAGCCGAGGAAGCCTGTGGTTTTATAGGGGTTTCTAACGCCTGCCATTATGCTGCTCCTTGCGGGTCTTCACCCACCATAACGACTTTCTCACTGGGGAAGTTATAGGGGGGAACGGTGAGGTTGGTTGGTGCGGGCACGCCCTTGTAGACGCGGCCGGCATAGTCGAATTTGGAACCGTGGCAGGGGCAGAAGAAGCCGCCCTGCCAGCTACTGTCGCCGCGCACGGAACGGCCCGCTTCGGCACTTTCCAGATGGGGGGCACAGCCCAGGTGGGTGCAGACGCCGAGCATGACCAGGTATTCACCCTTGGACGCCCGCTGCTCGTTCTTGGCATATTCCGGCTGTAGGGATTCCAGCGAATCCGGGTCGCGCAAATCCCCCTTAACCTTATCCAAGGTGGCGAGCATTTCCTCAGAGCGGCGCAGGATAAAGACCACCTTGCCCTGCCACAGCACCGTCTGCATGGCGCCGAACTCTAATTTCGATAAATCCACGGACACCGGTGCGCCCACCGCCTTGGCCCGCTCGCTGGGTAGCCAGGAACCCAGAAACGGCACGGCCACAAAACCAACGCCCACGGCCGTACCCACGCCGGTAGCGCGCAGGAGCATTTTTCTCCGGGCGGGATTTTCCGGCGGCGGCGGGTCGAAGGCGGGAACAATTAAAGCGTCATTGCTCATAATGAAGTCTCACTTAAAGTTTTGTAATTGTTGCAGTAATTATACAAATTCACAGGGGGTTGGGCTCGTCAAAGAACCGCACCGTTAGGCCGAATTCCTCGCCCAAATATTCCCCCAGCGCCCGCACTCCGGCCCGCTCGCTGGCGTGATGGCCGCAGCTGATGTAGAGAGCGCCCAATTCGTTAGCTTCGTGGTAGGTGCGTTCCGCATATTCGCCGCTGATGAACAGCTGGGCGCCCTCGGCCACCGCCTGGCTGAAGTAATCCTGGGCGGCGCCGGTGCACCAGCCAATGCGACTGACCGGGCCGCGGCTTTCGCCCAGCATGAGCGCCTCCCGGCCCAGCTGCTGGGACAGCTGTCGGCGCAGTTCTTCCGCTGCTATCGGTTTAATTTCCGCATGCCAGATAAGCGCTTCCACCGGCGATTGCCACACTTCCACACAGTCGAAGTGTTCGGCGAACAGGGCGTTATTGCCGAAGCGTTCGTGCTGGTCCAGGGGCAGGTGATAGGCCACCAGATTTATTTGGTGGCGCAGCAACTTGGCCAGCCGCTGGGCCTTGAGGCCTTCCACCACGGGATTTTCATGCTTCCAGAAGTAGCCGTGGTGCACCAGCAGCATTTCCGCCTCCTGTTCGATGGCGAAGTCGATGGCCCGCTGGGAGGCGCTGACCGCGGTAATGATTTTCCGCACCCGGTCGCTGCCCTGCACCTGGAGGCCGTTGGGGGCGTAGTCGCGGAAGCGCTGGGGTTTCAGTAATCCATTGAGATGATTAATGATTTCCGTGCTGTGAATCATGTTAGTCCTTAAAAATTAACGGTAAAACATCTGACCAGCCAGCAACGGCAGCCGGGTGGCTAGGCTGTGCTGGCGCATATAGTAAGCCCAGCAAATGGCTACAACCCCCGGCGGCACAGCCGCACTAGCAGAAATAACACGGGCCAGAGCCAGATAGCCAGCAGAAACAGCAGCGGCCGCAGCAGCCAATCTAACCACCGCGCCCCCGATCGTTGAGCGGCCAGTGCTTGGCTAAAAGCCGCCGGTCGCAGCCGTTCGTAGTAGTGCAATAGCTGGGGATAGCTAAGCCAATTCACCAGCAACACGGGTACGCCGAACAGCGGCAACCAGGTGTAGGCGTTTCGCTGATTTTCATCGAGCCAAAATAGCGGTGCTAGCAACAGGGCTAGACTGGGCAGTAGAAAAATTAGCCCCTGGCCGAGGGCCGTCCATTTATTGGTAAGGGGCAGGTTTTTATCTGTCATAAATTCTCCTAAAAGCAGGTGTCCAAGGTCTGGAAAAATTTTTTCACGGGGGATCTAGATTAATTTTCGTTAATTCTGCTATTTTTAGACGATAGGCCCGACCAGTCGGTCGGCATCTCGTAATTTTAATGGAGCCCCTATGGCAAATTCTGCGGAAAAATCATTCTTTGGCCACCCGCGTCAGCTTGGCACCCTGTTCCACATTGAATTGTGGGAGCGTTTCTCCTTCTACGGCCTCCAGGGCATTCTGATGATGTACATCTACTATGCGACTAAGGACGGAGGTCTAGGCCTAGAAGAGAAACAGGCTGGCCTTATTCTCGCGGCCTATGGCAGTAGCGTTTACCTATCCACTATCCTCGGTGGCTGGCTCGCGGACCGGGTTCTGGGCACCGAACGCACTCTGTTCTATTCCGGCATTACGGTAATGTGTGGCCACTTGACTCTGGCTCTGCTGCCCGGTGTCAGCGGCATGATTACGGGCCTAGTTTTAATTGCCTTTGGCAGCGGCGGGGTTAAATCCTCGGCCAGCGCCATGGTGGGCTCACTCTATGAGAAGGAAGACCTTAAATATCTACGCGACGCCGGCTTTGCCATCTTCTACATCGCCATAAATATAGGCGGATTACTTGGCCCGTATCTAACGGGGATAATGCAAATTAAATATGGTTTTCACTATGGCTTTGGTATAGCGGCCGTGGGCATGGCAATTGGTCTTTGCCTGTACAGCCTAGGCCGTAAAAAACTACCCTCCATGTTGCCGACGCACCCTCTATCTAAGGAAAGAATAATAATGGCCATAATTCTGGCCCTAGTGGCAGCGGGTGTGGTCTGGGCGGCCGTATATACCAACCATCTGCGCCTGGACAATCTGGTGGACGTGCTCCTTATCATCGACATCATCTGTATCATTGGCTATTTCGGCTGGCTGCTGAACAGTCCGCGGGTGGATGCCGACCACCAGCGCTATATTCTGGCCTACATTCCCCTATTTACCGCCACCTGCCTGTTCTGGGCCATGTGGTACCAGATTTACACGGCCATCACCATCTACTTCGACAAAATCATGGTGGCCGAACGACAAATCGATCTTTTTGGCTGGCGTACCGTTGAAATTCCCGTGCCTTGGAAAGACGCGGCCCAGAGCCTTTGGGTAATCATCTTCTCTGGCATTACTGCGAGCATCTGGACGAAGCTGGGCAAGCGCCAGCCGAAGACGCCGACCAAGTACGCCTGTTCGCTGATAGTGCTGAGCATGAGCTACTTCATCTTCCTGCCCTTCATCGGTAACGGTGGCGTCATGTCGCTGATGATGTTCACCCTGGTAATTCTCTTTAATACGCTGGGGGAACTGCTCATTTCGCCCATTTCCCTGTCCTTTGCCACGCGCATTGCGCCGCGCCATTTCAAAACCCAAATGGTGGCGCTGAACTTCCTCAGCCTGGCCCTAGGCTTCGCCCTCGGTGGCAAGTACTTCTCGCTGGCCTTCGACGAGAAGAACTACAACTTCGTCTCCTACTTCTCCATGACCGGTGGCATTAGCCTGGCGGTGGGCCTGGTACTGCTGACCCTGGTGCCGACCATAAATAAGCTCCTGAAGGGCATTGATTAAAGACCATTGGCGGCCGTTGGGCCGCCGTTTTTATTTGTGGAAGAGCTACAACAGAAAACTAGCGGGGAAAAGCCGCGAAAAGTGCTTTTTTGATTGGCAAATGCGGGAAAAATCGCCATAATCAGGACAGGTGGGGCGCAAGCCCTGGAAACTTAAACCATTGAGAAATTTATGAGACTCTATTTATTGGTTTTTACAATGCTTGGCGCAGAGCTCTGGGCCAATCAAACATTAAATGGCAAAGTAACTCAGGTCATTGATGGCGATAGTGTTCTTTTTGAAACGGCCAGCCAGCGGAGTTTTCCCATACATATCTTTGGCGTGGACGCGCCGGAGAAGAATCAGGACTTCAGCGCCGAAGCGGCCAAGATTTTAGAAAAAACCGTTTTAAATAAGACGGTGGAAGCGCTCTGTCGCGATGAAACAGATAAGAATGGCCGGCGGCTCTGCACCCTAATGATAAATAAGCAGGACGTGGCGGCGGAACTGCTGGCCCAGGGCAGCGTCTGGGTTTACAGCCACGACTACGGCTCCAGCGGCCGCTATCACCAGCTGCAACGCTACGCCCAGGACTACGGCAAGGGCCTGTGGGCCAGTCGGACGCCGCCGGTGGCTCCTTGGCTGTGGCGCTACGGGGCCAACGCGCCCATGCTGAGTTCCGCCAGCAAGGGCTTTAACCAGCCTTGCCCGGACGGCTACCAGCGCCGCTCCACCACGCTGATTAACGGCAAGGTCATCAACGGGGAGTGCGAAAAACAATAGGGAGGGGGCAGTTCCTGCGGGAACTGCCTTTTTATTGCCCTGGTCTCATAAATAAACAAACACACGGGCGCTTCCCCTGTATGTATTTAAGGCTCTAAATACATACAGGGGAAGCGCCCGTCCGTTTGTAAATCAATGATTCGGGCCAGGAAATACGGGTCTGGTTAAAATAGCCCTTTTGGAGATTAATATGGCCAATATCCTTTATTTCAGCGACATCTGCCCCGACACCGGCCCCATGGTGGCCGAACTCAAGCGCCTCGGCTTCAGCTACGTGGAGGCAAATATTTCCACCTCCATGGCCAATCTGAAGGGCTTCCTGCGCCTGCGGGACAGCGAGAAGATTTTTAACCCCATCAAGGAGCAGGGCAAAATCGGCATTCCCGCCCTGGTGCTGGAAAACGGCGTGGTAATCCTCGACTGGCAGCAGCTCAAGGATTTTCAGGGCTAAAAATGCGAAGCGCTTATAATGAGCGCTTTTTTTAGGGCCCAACTATGACCAATCACATTCCTGACGTGCAGGGTTCCGCGGACAAGCGCCACATCGCCATCAATCGGGTGGGAATCCGCGATTTGCGTCTACCTTTAACTGTCGGCAGCCAGCCCACCGTGGCCACGGTGGAAATGCTGGTGTCTCTGCCCCACCACCAGAAGGGCACCCACATGTCCCGCTTCATTTATATGTTGAATGAGCTGAGGCAGCTGAGCCTGGCCCAACTGCCGCAGCTGCACCGGGAAATGCTCGACAAACTCCACGCCGAGGCCGGCTCCATCAGCTTTGACTTTCCCCTCTTTATTAAGAAAAAGGCGCCAGTCAGCGCCATGGAAAGCCTGTTGGACTATCAGACCCGCTGGCGCTCCGACGGCAGCCGCGACCGGCTGGAAATCTTCGTGCAGGTAACGGTGCCGGTAACCAGCCTGTGCCCCTGTTCCAAGGAAATTTCCCAGTACGGCGCCCACAACCAGCGTTCCCACATCGTCATCGAGGCGCTCTACGACCCGGCCCAGCCCTTCACCGCCGAAGAGTTAATCCGCCTGGCCGAGGAGGAGGGTTCCTGTGAAATCTGGGCCACCTTGAAGCGGCCCGACGAGAAATACGTAACCGAGCGCGCCTACGAAAATCCCAAATTTGTGGAAGACATCGTGCGCGACGTGGCCGGCCGCCTGAACCAGGACGGGCGTATTCACTATTACCGGGTGTCGTCGGAGAATTTCGAGTCCATTCACAACCATTCGGCCTTCGCCTACATCGAACGTGATAAGAGACAGAATTAAAAGCTTCGTATTGCGCCAGGGCCGCATGACCGCGGGCCAGGAGCGGGCCTTCCAGGAGTTCTGGCCCCGCTACGGCATTGATTACCATGAGAATTTACAAATTTCCTCGCCGGAAACCTTTGGCAATAACCAGCCACTGGCCCTAGAAATCGGCTTCGGCATGGGCGACAGCCTGTTGCAGATGGCTGCCGCCAGCCCGGACTGGAATTTCATCGGCGTGGAGGTGCACCGGCCCGGCGTCGGGCGAATTTTGCATGGCCTGGCCGAGAAAAACTTGCATAATTTAAAGGTGCTGCGCTGGGACGCCGTGGAAGTGCTGGAACGCATCGGTGAAAACCAGCTCCAGCGGGTACAGATTTATTTTCCTGACCCCTGGCCCAAGGCGCGCCACCACAAGCGGCGGCTGATTCAGCGGCCCTTCATCGACCGCCTGCACGGCAAACTGGCCCGGGGCGGAGAACTACATTGCGCAACGGACTGGGAAAATTATGGCCAGCACATTGCCGATGTGCTTTTGTCCGACGGACGCTTTGAGAATTTGGGCAATGAACAGGGCTTCGCACCGCGCCCCGCCTTTCGTCCCGAAACCAAATTCGAGCGCCGCGGACTGAATCTGGGACATGGTGTATGGGATTTGAGGTTTATTAAGAAATGAGAAAACTAGCGTTATTGACACTGGCCCTGGCGGCCGCGGCCTGGGCCGACCCCATTAAGGACGCCCAGCGGGCCTTTGAAAGCGGCCAGGAGCAGCAGGCCTTCCAGATTCTGCAGCAGGCGGCCAACGCCGGCAACGCCCAGGCCCTCTACAATCTATCGGTTTTCTACAGCAACGGCATCGCCACCCAGATGGACGATAAGAAAGCCGTGCAATTGCTAGAACAGTCTGCGGCCAAGGGCTTTGTGGACGCCCAGAAGGACCTGGTGGAATTCTATTTACAGAATAAGGACTTCCCCAAGGCGGCCCGCTGGCTGAAGCAGCTGGCAGATAACGGCGACGCGGCGGCCCAGTACGGCTATGCGCTGATGCTGGCCAAGGGTCAGGGGGTGCCGGAAAATCTGAAGCTGAGCGAGCAGTACCTGGAAAAATCCGTCAATGCGGGCTTTAAGCCGGCGCTGGAGTTCGTGCAGTCCATGGAACAGCAGGTGCAGCAAAAGGGCGGCGCCAAGCAGCAGGCCAAGACCAAAGGGCGCCACAAATAAAAATCAAAGCTAACCCTGGGGGTCTGTAACGTAAGTTACAGGCCCCTTAAATCTTTTTAACCCGCCAAATATAAATACATATAAGCGCTTCTACCGTAGGTAAATTTACATTTTGGGGCGTTTTTTCTCGAATTAATCAATTATTTGTTTGCACTTCTTGGAAAGAAAATTTAGACTTTAAAAGTCTAATTTTTTTTAGGAGAAATATATGCGTATCATCGATAAAGCGGCCTTTGCCCAACGTTTGGCAAAGTCTTTTGAAGAAAAGAAAGGCTTTCCCTTTAAACACGGCCTCTATACCAAGCTGGCCAACCGCTATGAGGTCAGTAAGCAAACCCCCAACGATTGGTTTAATCCCAAGCAGGGCTTTCCCAGCTACGAAATGCTAGCGCGCATTGTCAATGACCTGGACGTTTCCGTGGATTATCTGCTTTTTGGCCTACACTCCACCGATAGCCTGGCATTGCCGGTGCTCAGCCCCAGCGAGGCGGTTAAATTGAGCGAGGGTAAGGAAGTAAACAGCGAACAGTGGGTGCCAGCCATGTACGAGGTGCGCGAAGGCTTCGCCCTGGCCGTGGCCGACGACAGCATGGTCAGCACCGACGACAGCAAATATTTGGCGCCGGGCTCCCTCGCCATCTTCGACCTGGCCAAGAAGGAACCCAAATCCAATGAACTGGTCTTCGCCAACGTCAATGGCCAGGGGGTGTTCGCCAAGTACATCAACTACGGCGGCCAGGAATACCTTTCGCCGCTGAACCGCCGCTACCGCGACATCGACGGCCCCTTCAAGGTCTTAGCCACCTTCGTTTACAACATCTGCCGTTAAACATCGGTTGGCAGCGCTTCTTAAACATACAGGGAAGCGCTTCTGCTGTATGTTTTAAATTATGGCCAAGGAAAAAACCCACTTCGTTTGCAGCAACTGCGGCGCCGTACACAGCAAATGGCAGGGCAAATGCAATGACTGCGGCCAGTGGAACTGTCTGGAAGAAGAGCTGGTGCCGCAGAAGCTGGCCGGCAAAAACAAGGGCGGCGGCTATGCCGGCGTCAGTGCCGGCGAAATCCAGAGCCTCGATAAAATCGACCTGCGCGAGGACACCCTTTTTCCCACCGGCATTAGCGAATTTGACCGGGTGCTGGGCGGCGGCCTGGTGCGGGGCAGCGTGGTGCTCATCGGCGGCGACCCGGGCATCGGTAAATCCACCCTGCTGCTGCAAACGGTGCACCAGCTGGCCCAGCAGCTGCCCTGCCTTTACGTCAGCGGCGAAGAAAGCCCGCGGCAAATCGGCCTGCGCGCGGAACGGCTCGGTTTAAACCGGGAAAAAATCTTCCTCTACAGCGAAACCCAAATAGAAAAAATCATCGCCACCGCCCAGGCGGCCAAGCCCCAGGTGCTGGTGGTGGACTCCATTCAAACCCTCTACAGCGACGAACTGAGTTCCGCCGCCGGCTCCGTGTCCCAGCTGCGGGAAAGCACCGCCCAGCTGGTGCGCTTCGCCAAGAACAGCAACACCAGTATTTTTCTCATCGGCCACGTTACGAAGGAGGGCGCCATCGCCGGTCCGCGGGTGCTGGAGCACATGGTAGACACGGTGCTGTACTTTGAAAGCGAAGCCGGCAGCCGCTTCCGCCTGCTGCGCGCCATTAAGAATCGCTTCGGCGCCATCAATGAATTGGGCATGTTCGCCATGGTGGAGAACGGCCTGCGGGCGGTCAGCAACCCCTCGGCCATTTTCCTGTCCCGGCCAGACGGCCAGCAGGCCGGCAGCGCCATCTTCGCCAGCTGGGAGGGCACCCGTTCCCTGCTGTTGGAAATTCAGGCCCTCACCGACAGCGGCAGCAGCAACTACGCCCGCCGCACCACCCTGGGCTTTGACAGCGGCCGCCTGAACATGTTGCTGGCGGTGCTGCACCGCCACGGCGGCATTAATCTGCACGACATGGACGTCTATTTAAATGTGGTGGGCGGCCTGAAAATTCACGATACCAGCGCCGATTTGGCGGTGTTGGCGGCGGTCTACTCCAGCCTGCGCGGCCAGATTATTCCCCGCGACCTGGTGATTCTCGGCGAAGTGGGGCTGGCCGGCGAACTGCGGCCGGTGGCCAACGGCGAGGCGCGGCTGAAGACGGCGGAGCAGCACGGCTTTCGCCACATCATTCTGCCCAGCGCCAATGTGCCGAAGAAATCCAAGCTGCAAATTAGCCCAGTGAAGAACCTGCACCAGACCTTGGAAATCCTGCAGAATCTGTAGCCGCCGATTATTTACAAACATAGGGGCGCTTCCCATGTATGTAAATAAGCAATAATCCCTAGAAGGAAGCGCTTCTACCCTATTTAAATTAGAGGACACCATGAAAAAACTACTCATCTTATTGCTGGCCACGGCGGCCTGCGCCCAGGAACCGAGCGCTAGCCCCGCGGCCAGCCCCAGCGATTTAAAGGTCGAACAGCTTAGGGACGAGGGCGCCAGCGTTGCCACCGCCCAGCCGGTGGTGAAAAAGGCCGCCGCCATTAATATCAAGGGCCTGCAATTAAACATGGATAAGGCGGCGGTTGAAGCGGCCCTTGCAAAGGTCTGCGCCGCCAGCGACAAAGAGAAAAAATACGGCGAGCTGACCAGCCAGCGCGAGGGCCAGGATTTGGATTTTCTCCAGTGCGCCCTGGACAATGAGGAGCGGCTGCTGGTGGTTTTCTACAACGGCAAATTGGCGCTGATTCTCCGCAATCGCCAGGAAAAACTACCCGATGAGCGCAACGCCACCCGGGAAAAGGCCCAGCGCTACTGGTTTGAACAGCTGGAAAAGGCCAACGGCCCCGCCAATTTCATGGCCGCCGACCTGAGTATGGAGAATCTCGCCAGTGGCAAGGGCGCCAATAAACGCGATTATCTGCGCTGCTGGGGCGAGTGCGTCGGCACTTCGGAGCAGAAATTACAGCTGAAGGGCCAGGTTTACTACGGCACCGCCACCAAAGATGGTGAGCACATGAACCTGGAAGAGGCGCTGCTGGACATGAACGTGCTCGATGGCAAGTAAGGGACCGCTATTGCTGCTGCACGGCCTCTTCATGGGGCCGTGGATTATGAAAGTATTGGGGCGGCGTCTGGCACGGCTGGGCTGGCGCCCCATTTATTTTTCCTATGCCAGCACGCGCCACAGCGTCCGCAGCAACGGGGAACGGCTGGCGGAATTTCTCACTAAAAATAATCTGGAAACGGCCCACCTGCTGGGCCACAGCCTCGGCGGTCTGGTGCTGCGCCACTGTCTAGCTCTTAAACCCGATTTAAGCGGAAAAATTATGACCCTAGCGACGCCGCACCGCGGCAGTCTGGTGGCACGCCAGCTGCGGCCGCTGGTGGGTGCCGCCTGGAATGAAGGGTTGGACGGGCAGGTGCCGCCCTTTCCCCGCCCCTTCGGCCAAATCGTTGCCGTGGGCGGGCCGGGGCCCGGGCAGCTGCTGCGCCGGCTTCATCCGCTCAACGACGGCACGGTAGCGCTGCCGGAAACCCTACAGGCCAATGGCCTAAGCCTGGTGCTGCGCGGTAATCACACTGCCATGCTTTTTCATCGGACGACGGCCCAGGCGGTCGCCAACTATCTGCGTGGCGAGAATTTTCCGTTAGCGGACGCGGCTGCGACAGAAAAACGGTTGGCAGCCCTGCTGGAGGCGGGGCCTTTATCATTTGCCCAGCTGCGCCGCCAGCCCCAGTGGGAACAGCTGCTCACGGTGGCGTTTAATAATCCCCAGCGCTACCGGCTAGGTGAGCAGGCCATTGTCCCATTAACGCTCCTTGAGCCTTAAGCGGGATTTTTTACATACAGGGAAAGCGCCCGTATGCTTGTAAAGCAGGGGCGCGTGAGCTTTAGCAAACAACCGCCCTTATATTTCTATTTATGCCCAATCTCTAAGGACGGCCGGCTACAATGGCTCTTTTGGTTTTTTACCCACTATTTATATGTATAAGAGAGTTTTCTGCACCTTAATTTTACTGGCCGGCTGCGGCCAACCCTACCGCATGCCGCCCCAGCAACCCCGCCAGCCCCAGGCCACCGTGCTGCCGGCGCCGCCACCCACTCTATCCCAGACGAAGCCGGTGGATTTCAATGATTGGAAGAACCAGTTTCAACGTAAGGCCCAGGTGGCCGGCTTTAATAATCAGAACATTAGTCGGCTGTTGGCCAGCGCCAATTACGAGGAAAAAACCGTAAAAAGCGACCGTAGCCAGCCAGAAAGTAACCCCATGGTCTGGCAGTATCTGGATAAGGCCGTTAGTAAAAGCCGTATTAATCAGGGGCGCAAATTAATGGCCGGCCGGCAGTTCGTCGTGCCCAGCCAGTACGTGATAGCCATTTGGGCCATGGAAAGCGGCTTCGGCCAGAATATGGGCAATAGTTACCTGCCTTCTGCCCTGGCGACCCTTGCCTATGACGGTCGCCGGCGGGAATTTGCCGAAACACAACTGTTAGCCCTACTTAAACTAATCGAAGAAGGGGCTTTAAATTGGAATAATCTCAATGGGTCCTGGGCCGGCGGCATGGGCCATACCCAATTCATTCCCGCCACCTTCCTGGAATTCGGCGTCGATGGCGATGGCGACGGCCGCCGCGACCCCTTCAACGAAGCGGACGCGCTGGCTTCCACCGCCAATTACCTGAAAAAATCCGGCTGGCAGGGTCAGCGCTGGGGCGAAGTGGTTCGGTTGCCGCCCAATTTCCTACAAAATCAAAGCCAGAATTTGGAACAGCCACTCAGCGCTGAAGCCCTAAACAGGATTGGCGTGCGTAAACTTAATGGACAAAACATCGACCAGCCCGGACGGCTCTGGTTGCCCGGCGGCCAGAACGGTTCGGCCCTATTGCTCTACCAAAACTTTGATGTGATTAAGGTTTACAACAATTCGGATAACTATGCCCTTGCCATTAGTTTGCTGGCCGATGGCATGGCAGGTCGCGCCACCAACTTAAATTTTCCCCGCCACGAACAGGCTCTAAGTGGCAGCGAAGCCAGATTATTGCAGCAGCGACTCAACGAGCAGGGCTTTAATGTGGGCAATGCCGACGGCAAATTGGGCAAGAAGACCCGCCAGGCCTTTCGCGCCTGGCAGCAGCGCAATGGGCGGGCAGCAGACGGTTTTATCAGTAGAAATAGCGTACAGGGATTATTATGAAAAAATTAACGGTAGCACTGCCGGCTAGGGGCCACAGCTATGACATTCTCATTGGTCATGGCCTTTTAAAGGACCAGCAGCTAATTAGGGAAAAAATCCCCCAAAAAGATGTTTGTATCGTCAGTAATGAAAAGGTTTTTGGCCTCTACGGTCAGCAGTTAATTCAAAGTCTAGGTGATAAGCGCATTATTAGTGTGCTGCTAGGCGATGGCGAAGAATTTAAAAATCTTACCTCCTTTGAACAAATTCTCGACAAAATGCTGGAGCAACGTTTTGGGCGCGACTGTGTGGTCGTAGCCCTCGGCGGTGGCGTGGTTGGCGATATTGCCGGCTTTGCCGCCAGTGCCTTTCAGCGCGGTGTAGCCTGTGTGCAAATACCTACCACCCTATTGGCTCAAGTAGATTCTTCCGTAGGGGGAAAAACTGGAGTTAATTCGCCGCGCGGCAAAAATTTAATTGGTGCTTTTCACCAGCCGGAAGCAGTAATTATTGATATTGATACGTTAAGTACCCTTGAACCGCGGGAATTTGCCGCTGGTATGGCTGAAGTAATTAAATATGCCCTAATTAATGATGAAGAATTTTTAGAATTATTGGAAAAGGGTAGAGAAAAGCTAGATTTATCTGCCATTATTGCCCGCTGTTGCGCGAATAAGGCAGCCATTGTTGCTGCCGATGAGCGGGAGAAAGGTCAACGGGCGCTACTAAATCTCGGCCACACCTTTGGCCATGCCCTAGAAATGCTAACTAAATACCAACGTTATAAACATGGCGAGGCGGTGTCCATAGGCACTGTCTGTGCGCTAAATCTATCCTTAATTAGAGAAAAAATTAGTCAAAAACAATTACAAAACCTTATATCCCTATTTAAACAATATGAATTACCTACTGTAGTTCCTGAAAACTTATCTTCTGAGAAAATTTATCAGGCAATGTTAGGAGACAAAAAGGTTAAAGATGGCAAATTACGGTTGGTACTTCAGTCTTCCTTTTGTAATTGTGAGCTGGTAGCTGACGCTAATAAAGAAGAAATTATTAAAGCTATCGAAGCTAGTAGAGTTTAAAAATAAATTTAAATAATAAAAAGGCCCTAGTAATACTAGGGCCGTTGGTAAAACCCTGATAGTGTCC
>CAUSQL010000014.1:0-35123 GCA_963533935.1 uncultured Cardiobacteriaceae bacterium | reverse complement strand
CTGAGACCGTCAGGTCGAAGAACAGCGTAGCGCTGAGACCGTCAGGTCGAAGAACAGCGTAGCGCTGAGACCGTCAGGTCGAAGAACCGCCCGTCCGTATGTTTAAACCCCATTCTTGCCCCGGGCCGCCTTTCTGTTTAGGCTTTTCCCATCAATAAACAGACAAGGAGCCATTCCATGCACAGATTACTTGCCCTACTGCTGTTGGCCGGCCTGGCCACCGCCGCGGAAAATCAAGAATCCACCCCCGCGGCCAGCGAGTCGCCCGCCCCCAGTACTAGCCCAAGCCCCGCCGCCCCGGCCGCCAATCCCAACAATCCGCAGATTCCCGCGGCCATTCAGGACTACATGGATAAGAACTTCCAGACCGATAAGGACGGCCAGTGCAACGGGCTGTCCGCGCCGGCCTTCCAGGGTTCCGGCGACAAAATCCCCTTCTGCATGCAGCTGCACAGCCTTAAAAAGACCGACCAGGGCAGCTACGCCCTCTTCGTCGGCAATAGCAGCGAGAAGGGCCACGGCAACCCGGGGCTGGTGCGCCTCGTCGCCTTCGACCGCAACGACCAGCCGGGCACCAGCGGCGATGTCTACGTGGGCAGCTGGGGCGAAGCGCCCACGGACTGGCGTTGGACGGAGCTGGGGCCGGGCCTCTGGGGCGTGGTGGACGAAAGCGGCTACAGCCAGATGGGCGAAACCTACATCACCACCCAGCTAATCTTCGACATGCACGGCCAGGTGCAGAGCGCCAGCATTCCCAGCCGCTTCAGCAACAGGGACAAATACGGCGATTGCAGCGCGGCCAAGGACGCTAAGGCGGCGGAAGTTAGCCCGGAGCAGTGCGCCAAGGAACTGGCGGACCTGAGCGCCGAGCTGAAGGTTAAGACCGATTTGCCCCAGGACTTCACCCTGTATCCGGTGGCGATGCTGGTGAGCGGCAGCCGCGGCACCGGTTCCCGGGAAGAGAAATTCGACAAACAGGAATTCATCTTCCACTTCGACGGCAAGGGCTACCAGCCGCCGGCCGATTACCCCATCAAGTGGTGATTTAGCTCCTAAACCGACGGACGCTTTCCTTTGTATGTATTTAAGCCTTTTAATTACATACAGGATAAGCGCCCCTATGTCGGTAAATGCGGTTATACAAACAATAGGGCGCTTTAGCTGTCTGTATTTTTAAGGCCAATTACAAACAGCTAAAGCGCCCGTCCGTTTGTAAAAACGGCGGCGCCTGAACCGACATGGTCGGCGACCGGAGGGAGAAACCGCCAGGTCGAAGAACCGCCCGTCTGTTTGTAAACCCTATAATTGATTCTTTTGCGGAGACCCCATGAATTACGGAAACCTTAATCCCCTGCGCTACGACGTGCTATCCATTCAATCCCAGGTCATCTACGGCACCGTGGGCAATAATGCGGCCCGGCCCTGGCTCCAGGCCTACTGCTTTAACGTTATGGAAATTCCCACCGTACTGCTGTCCAACACCCCCCACTACCCCACCATGCACGGCGGCATCGTGCCCGCGGACTGGTTCGCCGCCTTCCTGCGGGGGCTGGAGGAGCGCAACGCCCTGGCCGACCTGCGCGCCATCATGCTCGGCTATCTCGGCGACAGCGGCCAGGCCGACCTGCTCATTCCCTTTCTCCAGCAACAAAAGGCGCGGAACCCGGGGCTGCAAATCAGCATCGACCCGGTGCTGGGCGACCGGGACAGCGGCCTGTACGTGAAGGAGGAGCTGGCCGACAGCTACAAGCACGGGCTGATTGACTGTGCCGACCTGATTACGCCGAATCTCTTTGAGCTGGCCTATCTGAGTGATATGCCGGTCAATAACCAGCTGGAAATACTGGCCGCCGGCCAGCAGCTGCTGGCGACCCACAAGAACCTGGAGTCGGTAATCGTAACCAGCGTGCCGGTGGAAGATGCGAACCAGCTGGGCAATATGCTCATCGAACGCGACGGCCACTCCCTGACCCGCCACCCGCGCATTGACTGCGCCGTGAAGGGCACCGGCGACAGCTTCCATGCCATATTGGTGGGGGAAATGCTGCATAACGACGATGAAATCGACGATTACCTAAAGTGGGCGATGAAGTGGGCCGGCAACCTGGTGGCCGATGCGCTGGAGAAGACCGCCGCCGGTAACTTCGGCGAGTTGCAGGTGCAGCAAACTATCCGTGAGCGCCAGTTCTACTAGGAATTGCCACTAAACCGGCGGCGGAGCTTTCGGCGGCGCCGCCGCTGCCCCCGAGACAATTACAAACAGGGGAAGCGCCCCGTTGTATGTTTAGACCATTAAATATACAACGGGGCGGTTCTTCGCTGCGCTCAGGCTTCGCTGTTCTTCTCCCTTCGGTCGCTGGCTTCGCCAGTCGCTAGCGCTCAGGCCTACAGCTTAGCGCTGCGCGTGCCCATATAGGCCGTGTTAGTCATTAAATCGCCTTATACAAACGGACAGGCGCTTCTTATGTATGTAATTAAAGCCTTGAAAACATACATATGAAGCGCCCTGTTGTCGGTAAAAGCGGCATGAATTAGCCGCCGCCCACTATTTCCGATGGTCAGCGATGAATTTTTCCACCTCCGCCACCGCCTTCGGCGCCGCCGTGGCGTCGAACACCTCCGGCCCATTCTTGGTAATCAGCACGTCATCTTCAATGCGCACCGCCAGGCCGCGCCATTTCTCGGCGATGGTCGTGTCGTTCCGCTGTAGATAGAGGCCCGGTTCCACGGTGATGAGCATGTGCTCCTGGTAGGGGCGGCTGGCGCCGTCGGCCGTGTAAATGCCCACGTCGTGCACGTCCAGGCCGAGCCAGTGGCCGGTGCCGTGCGGGTAGAACTGTTTGAAGCGGTTCTCCGCCAGCCAGTAGTCCAAATCCTTGTCGATGACGCCCAAATCCAGCAGCCCCTGCATTAGCACCTTGGTTACGGCCGCGTGCAAATCCAGGTGCCGGCGCCCCACCACCGCGTTATTAATGCCCTCCTGCTGGGCCGCCAGCACAATTTCATAGATGGCCTGCTGCTCGCGGCTGAATTTACCGCCCACCGGGAAGGTGCGGGTTAAATCGCCGGCATAGCAATCCAGCTCGGCGCCGCCGTCCACCAGCATCATTTCCCCCTTTTTAATGGGCGCGTTATTGCTGGTGTAGTGCAGACAGCAGCCGTTGGCGCCGGCGGCCACAATTGACGGAAACGACCAGTGGCAGCCCTCGCCCATGAAGGAGGCCTCCAGGGCCGCCTGCACCTGGTATTCGTGGGTCGCGCTCTGGGCCGCCAGCATGGCCGCCGCGTGGCCGCGGGCGCTGATGGCCGTGGCCTGCTTCAGCAGTGCGATTTCCTCCGGCTCCTTGTGCAGGCGCATTTCCGCCGCCAGGGCGCGAATGTCGCCGAGGCCCTTCACGTCGGCGCCGCCGCGGCCGGCCCGCTGGTGTATTTCCCGCAGCAGGGCACTGAGGCGCCGGTCGTCCTCCGCGTTCTCGCCGAGAATGCCGTAGAGATGGCGCACGTCGCCCAGCTGGCCGGCCAGCTGGCCTACTTCTTCCAGGGGAAAGGCGGCGTCGGCGCCGTAATTATCCATGGCCCCCTGCTGGCCGATGATTTTGCCCTGCCAGATTTCGTAGAGCGGGTCATGGCGTCGGCTGTAGAGTATGAAGCGGCTGCCCTCCTTCAGGAACACGGCCACCGCGTCGCTCTCGGGAAAGCCGGTGAAGTAGTGGAAATAGCTTTCCTGGCGGAAGGGGTAATGCACGTCGCCGTTGCGGCGCAGTTCCCCGGGGGCGAAGAGCAACACCGCGCTCTTCTCCGGCAGCTGGGCCAGCAATTTATTGCGCAGCTTCTTATGCATGTCCTTATTCATGGTCTAACTCCTTAATAATGTCAGCGATGGAAGTGGCCGCCCGACGGGGGGCCGCGGTTTGTATCGGTTTAAGGCCAGCGGGCCGAGGCGGCGTTGGCGGGGCCGGCGCCACGGCCAAATCCGCCAGCATGGCCGCCAGCCCCTGTTGTACCAGCCGCTGGCCGTCAGCCTTGGCCTGCGCCCGCTGGGCGGCGGACTCCTGCTGGTACTCCGCGGGCAATTCCCTGAGGAAGGGGCTGGCATTAACCATTTTCTTGCTCGCCCCCTTGCCAAAGCCCACGGAACGCTGCTGGCAGTAGCTAATCTGTAAATCCTCCCGGGCGCGGGTGATGCCCACGTAGAGCAGGCGCCGCTCCTCCTCCAGGCTTTCGCCGCTGTTGGCGTGGGGCAGCAGCCCCTCCTCGCAGCCGACGATGAACACCTGGCGGAATTCCAAACCCTTGGCGCTGTGCAGGGTCATCAGCTGCACCTGGGGCCGGTCGCTCTCCTGCTTGTCCAGCATGTCGCGCAGGTTCAGGTGATTAACCAGATTGTCCAGATTCTGTAATTTCTCGTCGCTGCCGAGGCGCCGGAGCCAGTCGCGCAGCTGCTGTACCCGCCGCTTGCGCGGCTCGCTCTTCTGCGGCCCGCCGTGCACCGTTTCCAAGTGCATTTCGTAGCCGCTGTCCTGGTAAATGCGGTCGAAGATGGCCAGGGCCGGCTCCGCCTCCGCCAGCCGCTGCAGTTGCTCAATCCAGTCGGCGAAGGCCAGCAGCGCCCGGTGGCCGGCCGCCGGCAGCTGGCTGATTAAATTAAAGTCCCGGCAGCTGGCCAACAGGCTTTGGCCGCGCTCCTGGCCGTAGGCGGTGAGCTTACTCAGGGTGGTTAAGCCAATTTCCCGCTTCGGCGTGTTGCAGATGCGCAGAAAGGCGCTGTCGTCGTCGCCGTTGCTGACCAGCCGCAGGTAGGCGAGCAGGTCGCGGATTTCGCTGTAATCGAAGAGGCTGGTGCCGCCGGTGATGTGGTAGTCAATGCGGCTTTCCCGCAGGTACTCCTCGAAGACCCGACTCTGGAAATTGCTGCGGTAGAGAATGGCGAAGTCGCCGGGGCTGTAGCCGTAGAGCTTAATTTTCGTGTCAATGAGCTGCACCACCTGCTGGGCCTCCTCCTTGTCGTCCTTGTAGCTCTTCAGCCGCAGGCCGTCGCCCGCGCTGAGATTCGACCAGAGTTTCTTTTCATAGAGGTGGTCGTTATGGCTAATGAGCGCGTTGGCGCAGTGGAGTATGGCCCGGTGGCAGCGGTAGTTCTGCTCCAGCTTGATGGTGGTTAAAGCGGGAAAGTCCGCCGCCAGCTGGCGAATGTTTTCCGGCTTCGCACCGCGCCAGCCGTAGATGGACTGGTCATCGTCGCCGACCACCGTCAGGCAGCTGCGGTCGCCCACCAGCAATTTCATCAATTCATACTGGCACTGGTTGGTGTCCTGGTACTCATCGACCAGCAGATAGCGAATTTTGCTCTGCCAGCGCAGGCGCAGCTCGAAATTCTCCCGCAGCAGCCGCAGGGGGAACAGCAGCAAATCGTCGAAATCCAGCACGTTGTAGGCGCGCAGCCGCTGCTCGTAGCCCTGGTACAGGGCGGCGCCGGGCAGCTGGTTTGCCAGGCAGAATTCCGGGCTCAGGCCGTCATTCTTATAGTTGGAAATTAAATTTTGTTGCTCCTGGGCGCGGCCGCTGTCCGTCTCCTGGCTCAGCTCCTTAATAATGTTCAGGCAGTCGTGGTTGTCGAGTACGGTGAAATTGCGCCGCAGCTGCAGGTGGCTGGCTTCGGCGCGGATAAATTCCAGGCCCAGCCGGTGGAAGGTGGAAATGTGGGCGTTGTCCCTCATGAGCTGACCGCAGCGCTGCTGCATTTCCCGCGCCGCCTTATTGGTGAAGGTGAGGGCGTAGATGCTGGCGGGCGGCAGGCCCCCCTGGGCCAGATGGGCGATTTTCTTGGTAATGACGCCGGTTTTACCGCTGCCGGCGCCGGCGATGACCAGCAGAGGGCTGCCCGTGTGGATTACCGCCCGCCGCTGCGCTTCGTTGAGTTGATGCACTGCTTCCCCCGTGAAAAAAGCCATTCTAAACCTTTGTTAAGGGAAGGGCGGTTCTCTAATTGGGGTGAAAATACAAACAGGGGAAGCGCCCCGTTGTATGTTTATGGCCTTTAACATACAACGGGGCGCTTTCCCTGTCTGTATTTAGGGCGGAATTACCTACAGTCAAAGCGCCCGTATGTATGTAATTAACGGCCGTAGCGGCTCAGGGACAATTCCTTATAGCCGGCCAGCTCCGGTTCCCGGCCGTGAATCAAATCCGCCACCAGCCGCGCCGAGCCCAGGCTCATGGTCCAGCCCAGGGTGCCGTGGCCACTATTAATGAACAGATTGCTCCAGGAAGTGGGGCCAACGATGGGCGTGCCGTCCGGGGTCATGGGCCGCAGACCGCACCAGTAGTCGGCCGCCGC
Organism: uncultured Cardiobacteriaceae bacterium; assembly: GCA_963533935.1. GTDB lineage: Bacteria > Pseudomonadota > Gammaproteobacteria > Cardiobacteriales > Cardiobacteriaceae > CAUSKK01. Next base: position 28,786 of record CAUSQL010000014.1, on the reverse strand, counting down.
GCTGTCGCCGGCGCCGGGGAAGAGGTCAGCCAGCACCATTTCTAGGGTTTCCCGGTGTTGCGGCGCCAGGCTTAAATCGTAGCCGGCCAATTCCGCCATGCCGCCGACCCGCAGCCGCTCGTCAAAGCGGGTGATGGCCACCTTATAGGTTTCGTCAATGATGGTGGCCAGCGGCGCCCGCTCCGGCGCCACAATGGGCACGGTCAGCGAGTAGCCCTTCACCGGATAGATGGGCAGGTTTAAATGCAGCTGCCGCAGCAGCGGCCGGGAATAGGAACCCAGCGCACAGAGGAAGGCGTCGCCGTTGTAGCGTTCCCTGCCGCAGTGCACGGCCACCACCTGCTTTTTACTGGTTTCCAGCCGGTCAATGCTGCGGTTAAAGACGAATTCCACCCCCTGGCGCTGGCACTGCTGGGCCAGGCGGCTGGCGAACAGATAGCAGTCGCCGCAGGCGTCTTCCGGCAGATAGAGGCCGCCCACCACCTTATCCAGATTCAGGGCCGGCTCCACTTGGGCGCAGCGGTCGGCGTCCAGCAGTTCAAATTGCACGCCGTAGTCGCGCAGGATTTCCAAATCCGCCGCCACCCCATCTATCTCCTTCTGCTGGCGGAACAGCTGCAACATGCCCCGCTCGCGCCCCTCAAAGTCCAGGTCTTCGCTGGCGCGGAACTGGGCAAATAGCGCCTTGCTGTATTCGGACAGCTGCACCATGCGGTCCTTGTTAAGGCGGTAGCGGCGGGACGTGCAGTTGGCGAGCATCTGCCCCAGCCATTGCAGCTGGTACCAGGATTTATCAAATTTAAGGATTAGGGGTGAATGCTTGCGCAGCAGCCATTTCATGGCCTTCCAGGGAATGTTCGGTGCTGCCCAGGGCGTGGTGTAGCCGTAGGAAAGCTGGCCGGCGTTGGCCTTGGAAGTCTCCAGGGCCGGGCCCGGCTGCCGGTCAATGACGGTGATTTTATGGCCCAATTTCCGTAGATAGTAGGCGCTGGCCACGCCGGCGATGCCGGCCCCCATAATGACTATATGCATGGCAACCTCTGGTAATGACTTGAAGATTGATTATAGGGCCAGGCCGTAGAATTAATGCCATGAACATTGAAATAACGGATTTAGACCTGGAAGGCCGCGGCGTGGGCCGGCTGGACGGGCTGGCGGTCTTCGTGCCCGGCCTGCTGCCCGGCGAACGGGCGGAAATCGAAATTGAACAACGGCAGAAGCGCTTCGCCATCGCTCGGGTTAAACGGCTGCTGCAAGCGGCGCCGCTGCGGGTAAAACCGCCCTGCCCCATCTACGACCGCTGCGGCGGCTGTTCCTGGCAGCACATCGCCGCCGGCGAGCAGCTGGCTTTAAAGGAGAAAATCTGGCTGGAACAGCTCAGGCGCATCGGCAAATGCCAGCCGGAGCGGGTGCTGCCGCCGGTGGACGGGCCCCACTGGCATTACCGCCGCCGCGCCAATCTGCACTGGGACGGGCACAATCTCGGCTTCCGCAGCCGCCAGTCCCATCAGGTGGTGCCGCTCACCGAGTGCCTGACCCTGGACCCGGCCCTGAACGCCATCATTCCCGCCCTCACCGACCTGTGCCGCGCCAATGGCCGGTCCGTCCGGGCCGTGCACCTGGCCGCCGGAGAACGCATTAACGTGGTGCAGCTGACGGTTGGGGAATGGCTCCGGGAAGTGCCCCACTGGCCCGGCTGGCAAATTCGGCAGAAGCGGGGCGACGAGTGCCGCCAATTTCCGGAAGGAGCGCCGCCGCTGTCCTATCTAATTCCGGAATCCGCCGTGGAAATTAATTTCGCCCCCGAGGATTTCACGCAGATTAACGGGGCAATTAATCGCCAATTGGTGGCCTTGGTGTTAGAGGAATTACAAATAGAAAGGGGAGAAAAAATCCTCGATTTATTCTGTGGCCTCGGCAATTTCTCCCTGCCGTTGGCCCGGGCCGGGGCCCAGGTTTTGGCCATCGAAGGCGTGAGGGAAATGGTGCGGAAAGGCCAATTAAATGCACAAGCCAATAAATTGGCACTAGAATTTAGGGCCGCTGACCTAGGTAAAACTATTAATTGGCAGCAATTAGATGGCTTTAAAAAATGGCTAATTGACCCGCCCCGGGCCGGCGCTAAGGAACTATTGGCAGCCATGCCTCTGCGGCCCCGGCGGCTGGTCTACGTGTCCTGCAATCCCAGCACGCTGGCCCGGGACGCGGCCATGCTCTTGGCCAAGGGCTACCGCTTTGAGAGCGGTCGCCTGCTAAATATGTTCGCCCAGACGGCCCACGTGGAAAGCCTCTGTGTCTTTGGGTATTTATGACTAACTTACTTTGAGGAATACGGTGTGATTCGCCTCATCTATTTGATTTTATTAATGATTACCGGGCCCGGCTTCGCCGCCGTGCTCACGCAAATGCGCCCGACAGTCCAGAGCGACCGGGTGCAAATAACTCTGGAAACGGACTCGGTGCCGCAATTTAAGCACTTCGGCCTGGACAACCCGCCGCGGGTCATCGTTGATTTAATGGACAGCCGCAGCAGCAGCGGCAACCTGGCCGTGGGCCAGGGGGAAGTCATCGGCGTGCGCGCCGGCCAGAGCGGCCCCCGCACCCTGCGGCTGGTGGTGGATTTAAAGAATCCGGTGCCGGTGAAGGTGGCCGAGCAGGGCGGCAAAATCGTCATTGATGTCTTTAATAAGGACGCCAAGGGCAGCGGCGATAAAAAATCTACTCCGACGCCCACGGCCAGCCGCAATGCCACCGCAGCCGCTGGTGCCAGTACCGCTAGCTCCAGTACCGCTGGTTCCGGCAGCATCGGCGCCGCTCCCAGTCCCACCATCGACTATTACCAGCCGCAATCCTTCCCCACCCCCACCCCTTACCAGGGACCGGCCAGCACCGGTAAAACCACCTACTACAGCGCCCTGGCCGCCACGCCAACGCCCACCGCCGGCAGCTACGGCGGCCTGGGCGGCGGCTATCCGGGCACTTCCCCCGGCGCCGCGCCCTACGCGGCCACCGCCGGCAGCAACTACGGCAGCAGCTATTTAGGTGCCAATGGCAGCGGTGCCAGCGATGGCGGCGGCAGTTCTTTCTTTAAAAATACCCGGGCGGCCCTGGCCGGCGGCGGGGGCGGCAGCAAGAAGCCGGTAGAACTGGACAAATGGGGCCGGCCGAAGCCCTCGGGCACGCCCACTTCGGACAGCTATAACGAGCTTTACGGCGTGCAGGTGTCCGGCGAAGCGCCGCCCATCGACACGGAAGAGCGGCCGCGGGAAATTCCCATGGAAACCGGCAGCTATGGCAGCCGCGCTGGCAGCAGCTATGGCAGCTACGGCGGCAGTGCCGGCTACAGCAAGCCCGTGCAATTGCAGGGTTTTCCCAGTGGGGGAGGAAGCGCCGACCCAAAGCCTCTGGGGGCAGCGCTAACTACGGCGCTGCCCAGCCCAACGCCTATGCCAGCACTGGGGCCAACGCCGTTCCCGATGGAAACAACGACCAGCGCCTTCGGGGCAATACAAAGGCCTACAACTGGCGGAGCCAGGACCGGGCGAGCGAAAGATAGGCGGACGGACGTGGCCCCCGGCGCCGGCAAGGGCGAAGTGGTGGTAGTTATTGACCCGGGCCACGGCGGCAAGGACCCGGGCGCCGTCAGTGCCGAAACCGGCGTGCGGGAAAAGGACGTGGCGCTAGCCATCAGCCAGCGCCTCCGGCAGAACCTGCAGAGCCGCTACAAGGTGGTCATGACCCGGGACAGCGACATCTACATTCCGCTAAAGGAGCGGGTGGAGCTGGCCCGGCGCCACAAGGCCGACCTGTTCATTTCCATTCACGCCGACGCGGCCAGCAGCCAGTCCAGCGGTTCCTCGGTCTACATGTTGTCCCTCAGCGGCGCCTCTTCCCAGCTGGGTAAACAATTGGAGAAGAGTGAAAACACCGTGGACATGAAATGGGGCAACGAGAGCGGCAAGCGCTACGACGACGAATTGCAGGCCATGCTGCTGAACATTCAGCAGGAGGGCACCCAGGAATCCAGCCAGCTGCTGGCGGAGCGGGTGCTGACCGCCCTCGGCCAGGTGAATAACCTGAGCCGCCGCGAGGTGGAAATGGCCAATTTCGTGGTGCTGCGGGCGCCGGACGTGCCGTCCATTCTGGTGGAAACGGCCTTTATTTCTAATCCCAGCGAGGCGCAATTGCTGGCCACGCCGGACTATCAACAGAAATTGGCCGACAGCCTGGCCCGCGGCATTGACCAGTTCTTCCGCGAGCACCTGCCCCAGCATCTGATGCTGAAGAAATAGCCGCCGATTAAGACTTCGCGGTGGCGCCCTTTGGGCGCCGCCGGATTTAAATAGAACTATAAAATTTACAGACAGTAGAAGCGCTTCTATGTATGTTATTTGCCGGTTAAAAACATACATACCAAGCGCTTCCTTGTATGTAATTAATGAAATATGGAATAGCTATGCAAGCAATTAACGCCAGTGCCCCCGCCACCCTGATGGTGGTGGGCGAACACGCGGTGGTCTACGGCCATCGGGCCATTGTCGCGGCCGTGGAGGAGCGGGCCCAGGTGGAACTGCGGCCGCGCCGCGACCAGCACATCAATATTTTCAGCGCCCTGGCCAATCACCAGACGGACACCGGGACGCTGGCCCCCCACCCCAAATTAAGTTTCGCCATGGCTACGCTGCGGGCGGTGCGGCCCAGCCGCGGCCTGGATTTAACCATTAAGAGCGAAATCAACCACCAGATGGGCCTGGGCAGCTCCGCCGCCATCACGGTGGCCCTGCTGGCGGCCCTGCGCCAGCACAATGACCTAATCCATCTCCATCGGGAGGCATTACAAATCATAAGAACCGTACAGGGGCGCGGCTCCGGCGCCGACCTGGCCGGGGCGCTGCTCGGCGGTTTCGTGGCCTACGACCAGAACGGGCTCATGGAGCGGCTGCCCACGCCGCCGCTGGGCCTAAGCCTGCGCTACGCCGGCTATAAGACCCCCACCGCCGAGGTACTTGCCCTAATCAACGAGCGCATGGCGCTGGATTTAAATTTCTACCAGAATCTCTACGGGCGCATGGGCACGGTGAGCGCCCAGGCCATCGTTAGCGCGCAGAGCCGCCAGTGGCCGGACTTCTACCGCGCCCTGAACGACTATGAAAAGTTAATGGAAGATTTGGGCGTCTGCGACCACATTCAGAAGGCGCAGATTGAGGAGGCCCGGCCGCACTGCGCCGCGGTGAAAATCAGCGGCAGCGGCCTGGGCGATTGCATCATAGCCCTGGCACCGACCCCGCCAGCTGGCCATTGCCCGCTGACGGTGGACGGGCAAGGACTGCGTTTAGATTTTCCGTAGCCTGATTGCCCTTGTTAATTACCAGCACCTGCCGTTTCTTCCGGCCGCGGCCGATGGTTTTGTAAACGGGCGGCTGGTAGTCGGCGCCGCTGTAGGGCTGCCACTCGGCCCAGTAGAGGGCGAGCAGGCCGCGGTCCTTCTGGTAAATGTCGTTGCCGTGCCGATCCCGCTTAATCTCACGAATGGCATAGGTGATGCGCCGGTCGGAACCGAGCACCGGTTCCGCCCACACCGTCCAATAGACCAGGTAAATGGGCACCGGCTCCGGCGACACCCAGCTTTCCCGCCGCCGGTGCATGGCCTGGGAAATTTTCTTGCTGCGGTTTTCCTTCCAGTCGGACTGCTGCCACTGACTTAAATCAATGCCCTCGTTCCACTGGCCATCGTGGCGCAGCAGCACGTTGGCCAGCTGTTCCGCATTATTAACGCGAATGCAGCCGTGGCTGACGGCGCGGCCAAAGAGATGTTTATTGGGCGTGTCGTGCAGGTAAATGGAATGGTGGTTGGGGAAGAGGAACTTCACCTTACCCATGGGATTGCCGCGGGCGCCGGCGCGCACAAAGGAGCTGCCGGTGCGCTTCAGCGAGTTCGGCGGGTACCAGTTGGGGCTCATGACGATGTGCTGCATTTCATCGACGAAGGAGGGGGTCTTATTGCGTGGGCTGCCAATGACCGCGTTGGTTTTGAAAATATTGATGTTGTTTTCAAAGACACTGACGGAGTAGTCGGGAATGTTCACCAGAATGTAGGAGCCGGGCAGATTCTGAGGCAGCCAGCGCTGGCGCTCCATGTTGATGGCCAGCTGGGCCAGGTCGATGCCCTGATTTTCCCGCTTGGCCCGGCGCAGCTGGTTGTAGTACAGCTTCAGGCCGCGGTAGCGCGGGTTATTGGCGTTCAGACTGTCCAGGGCCTTGGCGAAGTCCTCGGTGCTCAGGGCCTGGGCCAGCAGGGCCTGGAGGGCAGTACCGTCCATTTTTTCCGCGTTCCAGTGGCGAATGCTTTTGGTGGGTTCCACCAGCCCGTTGGCCAGGTCGTTGGCCAGGGTGAGGAAGGCATCGGTGTAGAGCAGCTGCTGGCGCTCGTCGCCGACAAAGGGGCGCAGCTGGTCCAGGTGATAGCGCTGGGGCGGCAGGGCGTCCTCTTCGGCCCTTTCGATGGCCTGCACCAGCTTTTGCGCCCGCTGTTCATTCCACGCATTAGGATTACCGGCGTTAAATTCCGTAGTTAGGGCTTCATTCCATAATTTGGGCCTATTTTCGGGAAAACTCTGGCCATAACTTTGGCCATAGAAACAGCAAACTATTAATAATAGTTTTGCCAGATTTTTTTGCGTAAACATAAATCTATTTTTTGTAATTAAACTGGCGAATATTTTGCAGCAAAAGCCCGAGCAATCCTAGGGTTGGAGCGATTTTTATTTTTAAGTTATTAACAGGATTAACAAAAGAAAAACTAATGAATTAGCGAATTAAAGCCATTAGTCCCCGGGCCGGAAGTCAGTCCGCTAAAATAGTTCCATCTACAATAAAACCCGAGTAATAAAAATGTATCCACTTTTACATAGGGAAGCCCCTGAGCTGGACGTGATCGGCTGGCTCAACAGCAGCATTCCCCTCAATATTTCCCGCCTCCAGGGCAAGGTGATAATCCTGCACGCCTTCCAGATGTTCTGTCCCGCCTGCGTCAAGGAGGGCCTGCCCCAGCTGAACAAGATGTACCGCACCTTCGATAGCCGCGACGTGGCGGTCATCGGCCTGCACACGGTCTTTGAACATCACCAGGTGATGACGCCCCAGGCGCTGGTGGCCTTCTGCCGCGAATTCCGCTACCAGTTCCCCATCGCCGTGGACCGGCAGCGCAATCCCCAGGACCAGCTGCCGTCCACCATGGCCCGCTACGGCCTGCGCGGCACGCCCAGCCTGGTGCTCATCGACCGCCAGGGCATTGTCCGCTTCCACCACTTTGGCCTCATTGATGACCTGGCCCTGGGCTGCATCATCGGCCAGCTCATTGCCGCCTAGGGGGAACCATGGAGGCCCCACGCGCGCGGAAAATTCCCCACCGGGTGCCCAGCCCCTGGGGCGAACGGTCGGACCATTACTACTGGCTGCGGGACGACACACGGCAGAATCCGGAAATGCTGGCCTATCTGGCGGCGGAAAACGATTATGCGGCGGAAATCCTTAATCAAAATAAGGCGCTGGCCCAGCAAATCTATGACGAATGCCTGGCCCGCATCAACGAGGAGGACAGCTCGCTGGCCTACCGCAGCCGCGGCTACTGGTACTACAGCCGCACCATCAAGGGCCTGGACTACAGCTTAAGCTGCCGCCGCCGGGACCGGCCGGGCCTGAGCGCGTTGGTGATTAAGGAGTTAAACGAACGGGGTGACTTCGGCGACGAGGAGCTGCTGCTGGATAAGAATGAATTGGCGAAGGGCCACGATTACTACAGCGCCGCCGTGGCCGCCATCAACAACCAGCGCAACATCATGGCCTGGATTGAAGACACCAACGGCCGCCGTCAGTACACGGTGCGCTTCCGCGACCTGAACCACGGCGCCGACCTGCCGGATTTACTGGAAAACTGCAACGGTTCCCTGCTCTGGGCCGAGGACGGCCGCCAGCTCTTCTACATTGAGAACGACCCGCAGACCCTGCTGTCCAAGCGCATTTACGCCTACGACTTCGACAGCAAGCAGCGGCGGCTGGTCTACGAGGAACGGGACGACAGCTTCTATCTATCTTTGGATAAGACCCGCGACCGGCAATTTATCCTCATCTGCTGCTCCAGCACCGTCAGCGACGAGGTGCTCTTCACCGCTGCGGCGAATCCGGGCTCCTTCCAGGTCTTTGCGCCGCGCCAGCGGGATTTGGAGTACGGCCTCGACCACTTTAACGGCCGCTGGTATATCCGCACCAACCGGGACGGGGCGGAAAACTTCAAAATCATGACCGCCGCCGACGCCGCCAGCCCCTGGCAGGAGTGGCTGGCCCACGATGGCCAGGTGCTGAACTACGGGGTGGAGCTGTTCGACGACTTCGCCGCCGTGGCCGAATGCTCCCAGGGCCTGACCCGCATCAAGATTATTAAAAACGACGGCAGCAGCTTCTACCTGGCCGGCGAAGAGGACTGCGGTTCCATGGATTTGTCGGTCAATGCGGAGGCGGACAGCCCCTGGCTGCGCTACGGCTATTCTTCTTTAATCACCCCGGCGTCGGTCTACGAGCTGAACATACTCACCGGGGAAAAGCGGCTGCTGAAGACCCAGGAGGTGAAGCACTACCGCCGGGAGGATTACCAAACGGAACGGCTATGGCTGGAAGTGCGCGACGGCGAAAAGGTGCCGGTGTCGCTGGTCTACCGCCGGGACACGGAGAAGCCGGCGCCGCTGCTGCTCTACGGCTACGGTTCCTACGGCCACGCCCTGTTTCCCGGCTTCTCCAGCGGTCTCATCAGCCTGCTGGACCGGGGCCTGATTTACGCCATCGCCCACGTGCGCGGCGGCGAGGAGCTGGGCCGCCAGTGGTACGACCGCGGCCGCCTGCTCCAGAAGAAGAACACCTTTAACGACTTTATCGACGTGAGCCGGGCGCTGGTGGATTTGGGCTACGGCCGCGCTGGCCAGCTGGCCGCCAGCGGTGGCAGTGCCGGCGGCCTGCTCATGGGGGTAATTGCCAACGAGGCGCCGGAGCTGTACCGGGTCATCATTGCCCAGGTGCCCTTCGTGGACGTGGTAACCACCATGCTCGACCCGTCCATTCCGCTGACCACCAACGAATACGACGAGTGGGGCAATCCGGAGCAGTCGCGGGAGAGCTACGACTACATGCTGTCCTACTCGCCCTACGACAATCTGCGCCGCCAGTGCTACCCGGCCATGTTCGTGGGCGCCGGCCTGTGGGACAGCCAGGTGCAATACTGGGAACCGGCCAAATACGTGGCGCGGCTGCGGGAACTGAACCGGGGCCCCTATCCCATTGTCCTGAAGACCAATATGGAGGCGGGCCACGGTGGCAAGTCCGGCCGCTACCAGAGCCTGTGGGAAAGCGCCGAGGTGGACGCCTTCCTGCTGAATCAGCTGGGGTTGGGCTAGCGCCCACGCCGCTGTGCTTGGTTGGGCTAACGCCCACGCCGCTGCGCTCGGGTGAGCTCGGCACCATTTACCGACGGACGGGCGGTTGTTCGCACATTCGTTTACAAACGGAGGGGCGCTTCCCCTGTATGTAATTAAAGGCTTAAATACATACAGGGGAAGCGCCCGCCTGTATTTATATAGCGGGCGCCTGAGACCTTCAGGTCGAAGAACCACCTGTTCGTTTGTAAAATCCAATCTTTAACAATGGAGATGACATGAAGAAATTACTAATGGCCCTGCTGCTCGGCGCGGCGCTGGCCCACGGCGAGAAAGTTAAGGGCACCGGCAAATCCGTCGATGTGACGAAGTTTGACGTGCGCGGCATCAAGCTGGGCATGAGCGAGAAAGAAGCCCTAAAAATAATCAAAGAGAAATTCCCCGCGGGCAAAATCGAAACATTGGAATTGCCGGTAGATGATTGGGAAATCCCGATTTACGGCAAAAAAGCCATTACTTATCAGATTTATGTCGTGGATAAAAACGAAAAAAATAGTGAATTTTCCCTGTTATTTGTGCCTAATTTTTTGGGAAATAATCCCAAGGAATTGGTGGTAAGCGGCATTAGCTACCACCTGCCGGAAAATAAGGACAATGTGAAGGAACTTCGTAGGGCGGCGGTGGAAAAATACGGCCAACCGGTGGTAGTTGACCCAAAACATGGCTATACCTGGTGTGATTTGGCCGGTAAAAAAGATTGTGCCATCTATGAGAAGCCCTTTTTATCGGTGTATAGCCTGGGCAAACGGGTTTATTTATCCCTGTCAAATATTGAATACCACGAGGCCCGCAATCGGGCGCAGGAAAAGGCGGAAAAAGCCACTAAGATTGAGCTTTAGCCGGCATTTGCTCGCGCTGGCCAATTTATAAATACAGACGGGCGCTTCCCCTGTTTGTAAATCCAATCTTTAACAATGGAGATGATATGAAGAAATTACTAATGGCTCTAATGCTCGGCGCGGCGCTGGCTCACGGCGAGAAAGTTAAGGGCACCGGCAAATCCGTCGATGTGCTGCAATTTGACATTAACGGCATCAAGCTGGGCATGAGTGAAGATGAAGTTATCAAAATTTTGCAGGAAAAATTCCCCGACCGACAAATTGGTGAAATTAGAGCTAAGGCATTTTTAGAGTACATTTACGGCGATAAATTTAGCGGCGGAATTATCGTTAAGGGTAAAAATAAGAACGACACCGACCTTGTCATAATGTTTTCCCCCAATGTTCTGGAAGATAAACCCAAAGAATTGGTGGTATTTCTTGTCAGCATCCGCATGCCGAAAAATAAGGAAAATTTACAAAAACTAAAGAAATTGGCCGTGGATAAATTCGGCGCACCGGTGGTGGTGGATTCTAAAAATAATTATTTTTGGTGTGATTTGGGCGGCAAGAAAAAGTGCGACATTCATAAGCCCATGTTGGAGACTAGACTGGGTAAAAAATACATCGGTTTTTTTCTGGGAAACTGGGAACTAATTTACGCTGCCATTAGGTGGTAATACTAAGAAAAATAGTAAAGCTGCAAAAAAAGAAACCAAGATTGAACTCTAGCTGGCATTTTCCCGCGCGGGCCAATTTATAAATACAGACGGGCGCTTCAGCTGTATGTAATTCCGTTTAAAAATACATACAGCGGAAGCGAAGCCTGAGCGCAGCGAAGAACCGCCCCGTTGTATTTATAAATACTAGGCCAGGGTGGCTAGGGCCCATTCCATGCGGCTCAGCGCCTCCTCTAGCAGTTCCCGGCCGCAGCCGAAATTCAACCGCACAAAGCCCGGCGCGCCGAAGTCCGCCCCGTCGCTCAGGCCAACCCCGTGTTCCTCAAAGAACTGCTGCGCGTTGGCCACCGGCAGCGCCCGGCAGTCAATCCAGGCCAGGTAGGTGGCGGCCACCGGCGTAACTTTCACCCGCCCAGTGCCGTTCAGCCGCTCCCGCAGCAGCCGTTCATTGTCCCGCAGATAGGCCAGCTGCTCCTGGCGCCAGGCCTCGCCGCCGTTCAGCGCCGCAATGGTGGCCCGTTGGCCGAAGAGATTGGCGTCTCCGGAAATGCCGGCCCGCAGCCGGGCGAATTCCCGCCGCAGCTCCGGGTTCGGAATGATGGCCCAGGCGGTGCAGAGGCCGGCGATGTTAAAGGTCTTCGACGCCGCCATCAGCGTGATGGTGCGCTGGGCCGCGTCCTCGTTGAGGCTGGCAAAAGGTATATGGCGGGAACCGTCCAGAATCATGTCGCAGTGAATTTCGTCGGCGCAGGCCAGCAGATTGTGGCGCTGGGCGATGGCGTGGAAGCGTTCCAGCTCCGCACGGCTGTAGACGGTGCCGATGGGGTTGTGCGGCGAACAGAGCAGCAGCAGGCCGGTGTGCTCATTAACATTGGCTTCCAGGGCGGCGAAGTCCGGCCGCCAGCGGTCGTTCTCGAGCATTACCCCCGAGGCCACGTTTTTAAAGTCCATGAGGGCCGGGTGCTTGCGCAGGTGCGGGTAGACCGGCTCCACGGTGATGGCCTCCCGCTTACCGCGGGCGGCGCTGAGGGCGCGGGCCAGGTTCAAGCCCGGCACCACCCCGTTCAGCCAGGTAACCCATTCCGGCTGCACCTCCCAGCCGTAAAGGCGGCGGCAGTGTTGAACCACCGCCTCCTTAAATTCCTCGGTCAGATAGGGATAGCCGAAGACGCCGTGATTAAGCCGTTCTTGCAGGGCCGCTTTAACGCAGTCCGGCGCCTCAAATTCACAGTCGGCAATCCACAGGGGCAGCACGTCCCGGCCGGCGTATTTGTGCCATTTCTCCGAGTCGCTGTTCCGCCGTTGGCAATTAATTTTCAACATCTCATCTCCTCAATTGATACAGGCCATAGAGGGCCAGGGCCAGCAGCGCCGCCCCCTGGAGCCAGTGGTTCGGGGCGCCAAGAATCCACAGGGCCAGGGCCGCAATGACCGCCAGCAGCCCGCCGAGCCGGTGAAAGTCCGGCCGCAGCGGCGGCGGCGGCCGCTGGCTCAAGTGGCGGGCCAGCAGTATGGGCAGCTGCGGCAGCACCTGGGCGTAGTCGTGGGCGTTGTACTTCAGCCGCTGGCCGAAGGCGCGCCAGCCAATCTGGCTCTTCATCCACGCCTCCAGCACCGGCTTGGCCGTGGTCCACAGGTCCAAATCCGGATAGAGGCGCCGGCCCAGCCCTTCCACATTAAAGAAGGTCTTCTGCAACAGCACCAGCTGCGGCTGAATGTGCATATTGAAACGCCGCGCCGTCTGGAACAGGCTCAGCAGGAAGGCGCCGAAGGAAATTTCCTTGATGGGCCGGCCGAAGATGGGTTCGGACACCTTGCGAATGGCGCTTTCAAAGTCCGTAACCCGCGTGTCCGGCGGCACCCAGCCCGATTCAATGTGCAGTTCGGCGACCCGCCGGTAGTCCCGGTTAAAGAAGGCGAGGAAATTCTCCGCCAGATAGTGCTGGTCTTCGGGGGTCAGGGAACCCATGATGCCGAAGTCGATGGCGCAGTAGCGCGGCTGCTGGGGATTGCTTAAATCCACGAAGATATTGCCCGGGTGCATGTCCGCGTGGAAGAAGCTGTCGCGGAACACCTGGGTGAAGAAGATTTCCACGCCGCGGCGGCCCAGGGCTTCCATATTTGTGCCGGCGGCGGCCAGGGCCTCCGCGTCGGCGATGTTCACCGCCTCGATTTTCTCCATGACCAGCACGTCCTTCGCGCAGTAATCCCAGTAGATGCGCGGCACGTAGAGCAGGTCAGAGCCTTCAAAATTGGCGCGCAGCTGGCTGGCGTTGGCGGCTTCGGCCATCAGGTCCAGCTCGCCGGCCAGGGTGTTTTCAAATTCCTTGACCACTTCTAAGGGGCGCAGCCGCCGGCCCTCGCTGGAGCAATTAACCAGCGCCGCGATGGAACGCATCAGCGCCACGTCCTTGGCGATGACCGCCCGCACCTGCGGCCGCAGCACCTTCACCACCACCTTTTCGCCGCTGAACAGCTGGGCCTCGTGCACCTGGGCCACGGAAGCGCTGGCCAGGGCGGCGTCGTTAAAGCTGGCGAACAGTTCGGCCACCGGCTTTTTCAGATTCGCCGCCACAATGGCCTTGGCCACCTCACCGGAGAAGGGCGGCACCCGGTCCTGCAGCTTGCTCAATTCCGCCATCATCTCCGGACTAATCAGGTCCGGCCGGGTGGACAGGGTCTGGCCCAGCTTGACGAAGACGGCGCCCAAATCCTCCAGGGCCAGCCGCAGGCGCAGCGCCAGCGGCTCGTCCCGGTAGGTGGAGCTGTAATAGGCCGGGTGCAGCCGCACCGCCAGCTGGATAATCCGGAATAGGCCGCGCCGGGGCAATTCGCCGTAGAGGCGATAGCGCACCAGCACCCGGAAGATGGTCAGGCTACGTCTAAGGGCTTGGAACACGGTTCACCTGCCGTTCCAAATCCGCCAGCCGCCGTTCCAAATCCGCCAAATCCGCGCGGAAGGGGGCGAATTCCTCCTCGGTCAAAAAGAGCCGCCGGGCCAGATTATCCGCGCCGGCCTTCAGCTGCTGGCCGCTGCCGTAGACAAAGCCGCCGAGCCCGTCGCCGAGGCGCTGGCGCAGCAGCTGTTCCCAGTCCGGCCGCAGATTTTTTAAGGCCTCCTGCAGCTGCTGGCCCAGGTACAAATCGCCCTCGAAGATTAGGCGGCCGTCCGGCGGCGGCGGCTGGCGCTGGATAAAGGCGGAGAAGCCGGCGATGTTGCCGCGCAGCTTCACCGCAATTAGCTCCTGGTCATTGTCGGATTGCTGGGAAAAGCGCTGGCCGTCGTAGTGGAAGACCCAGGGCTGCTGGAATTCCTCCAGTTGCAGGCTGAAGCTCTTACCGCTTAACCCTTGCAGCTGCCGGTGATTTTCCGCGGTTAGCAGCTGATTCATGAGCGCGCTTAACATTTAACGCCCTTGTGAATGGCGCAGATGCCGCCGCTCAGGTTCTGGTACTCGCACTGGCTCAGGCCGGCGGCCTGGAACATGGCCTTCAGCGGCTCCTGCTTCGGGTGCATGCGGATACTTTCCGCCAGATACTGGTAGCTGGCCCGGTCGTTGGCGAAGACGGCGCCGAGCCGGGGCAGCACGTTAAAGCTGTACCAGTCGTAGAGGCGGTTGAAGTGCTGCGGCTGGGAGAATTCCAACACCAGCACCCGGCCGCCGGGCTTCAGCACCCGCCGCATTTCGTTGAGGGCCTGCTGCTGGTTGGTAACGTTGCGCAGGCCGAAGGCCATGGTGATTAAATCGAAGCTGTCGTCAGCGAAGGGCAGCTGCTCGGCGTTGGCCAGGGTGAATTCCACGTTTTGCAGCCAGCCGGCCTGAATGAGGCGGCGGCGGCCGATGTTCAGCATGGCCTCATTGATGTCCGACACCACCAGCCGGCCGGCCAGGTCGCCGTCGCGCACCATGCGCCGGGCCAGCCGCTTGGCGATGTCGCCGGTGCCGGCGGCCAGGTCTAGGACGCTTTCGCCGGGCCGGGCGTCGGTCTGCCACACGTACCAATCCTTCCAGAGCCGATGCAGGCCGCCGCTCATCAGGTCATTCATCAGGTCGTAATTGTCGGCCACGGAGTTGAAAACCTCGGCCACGCGCCCGTTCTTCTGGTCGCGGTCGATGGTTTCATAGCCGAAGTGGGTCTTTTGGTTCATGGCTTCCCTCGCTAGAAATAAAAGGCCCATTCTACTGCCGCGTTTGCCGCTTTAATACATACAGGAGAAGCGCCCGGCTGTTTGTTAATGGCCTTGTTTTTATTAATTACAAACATAAGGGCGCTTCCCCTGTATGTTTATTTAAGGTTTTAAACATACATGGGAAGCGCCCTTATGTTTGTAAATCCCCACTAAAGGGCCAAATCCGCCGCCCCCTATAATGGTCAATTTTCTCTGGAGCACCCATGAATGGCTTAATCAAATTCAGCGGCTGGGTCGGCCACAATTTCCTGTGGCTGGCGCTGGCCTTCGCCGCCCTAGGCTTCTTCGCCCCCGCCACCCTCATCTGGGCCATGGGCTATTTGAATTTCATCTTGGCTTTAATCATGTTCGGCATGGGCCTGACCCTGACCGGCAAGGACTTTGAAATTCTCGGCCGCCAGCCGCGGGCGGTCTGCATCGGCGTCTGCCTGCAATTCTTCATCATGCCCAGCCTGGCCTGGGCGCTGAGCAAGCTGCTCCAGCTGCCCCAGGACATCGCCATCGGCGTAATCCTCGTCGGCGCCTGCCCCGGCGGCACCGCCTCCAACGTCATCAGCTACCTGGCCAAGGGCAATTTGGCCCTGTCGGTGGCGGTAACCTCCCTTTCCACCCTGCTGGCGCCGCTGCTGACGCCGGCCATCTTCTATCTGCTGGCCCATCGCCAGCTGCAATTCAGCGCCACGGACATGTTCTGGAACATCGTGAACATCGTGCTGCTGCCGGTGGTGCTCGGCATCGCTGCCCATAGATTCTTTAAGAAGCAGGTGGAACGCTGCTACCCGCTGCTGCCGCTGGTGTCCGTCTTCGGCATCGCGCTGCTGATTGGTGCCATCTTCGGCAGTAACCGGGCGAAGATTCTCGACACCGGGCCGCTGATTTTCCTGGTGGTGGTGCTGCACAACGGCCTGGGCCTGCTGCTCGGCTTCTGGCTGGCCCGCTGGCTGAAATTGCCCTACGCCGACCAGAAGACCCTGGCCATCGAAGTGGGCATGCAGAACTCCGGGCTGGCGGTAACTTTGGCCAAGAACATTTTCAGCACCATGCCGCTGGCCACGGTGCCCGGCGCCATTTTCAGCCTCTGGCATAACCTGTCCGGGGCGCTGCTGGCTTCCTATTGGGCGCGCCGCGCGGAGGTGAACCATGAGGCTTAAGCTGTGGCAGCAAATACTGCTGGCCATGGTGGCCGGCATCGCCGTGGGCCTGCTGGCCGGGCCGGGGCTTCTAACGGAGGAGATTCTCAAGCCCCTGGGAAATATGTTTATCGGTTTAATCAAAATGCTGGTGGTGCCGCTGATTTTCTGTTCCCTCATCGCCGGCGTGGCGTCCATGGAGGGGGATTTGCAGCGCATGGGCCGCATCAGTGGCCGCACCTTTCTGCTCTACATGATTACCACCGCCATTGCCGTAACGCTGGGGCTGGCGGTGGCCACGCTGCTAGCGCCGGGCCAGGGCGTGAGTTTGGATTTAAACGTGGCCAAGGAGGCGGTAAAGGCGGAGGCGCCGCAGTCGCTGCTGTCCTATATGACTAAAACCCTACAGGAGCTGGTGCCGAGCAATCCGGTGAAGGCGCTCACCGAGGGCAATATTCTGCAAATCATCATCTTCGCCCTGCTCTTCGCCGTGGCCATGAATAAGGTGGGAGAGAAGGGGAAACCGGTGCGGGAATTCTTCGTCAGCGCCGCCGAAGTGGTGTATGCCCTGACCGCCATGGTGATGAAGGTGGCGCCGCTGGGTATCTTCGCCCTGCTGGCCTGGGTGGCCGGTTCCCACGGACTGAAGATTCTCGGCCCACTGTTTAAATTAATCCTCTGCTGCTACCTGGCCAGCCTGCTGCACCTGCTGCTGGTCATCGGCGGCGGCGCCCGCTGGCTGGCGAAAATTCCCCTGCGCAAATTCTTCTCCGCCACCTCGGAGCCGCTGGCCTTCGCCTTCGCTTCCACCAGCAGTTCCGGCACCCTGCCGCTGACCATCAACGCGGTGCATAACAATCTCGGCGTGTCCCGCCGCCTCTGCGAATTCATGCTGCCGCTGGGCGCCACCATCAATATGGACGGCACCGCCATTTACCAGGGAGTCTGCGCCGTGTTCATCGCCCAGCTCTACGGGGTGGATTTGAGCAGCAGCCATTACCTGGCCATCATCTTCACGGCGACGCTGGCGTCCATCGGCACGGCGGGCATTCCCGGCGCCGGCCTAATCATGTTGTCCATGGTATTAACGGCGGCCAATCTGCCGCTGGAGGCCATTGCCTTAATCGGCGGCGTGGACCGCATCTTGGACATGGCGCGCACGGTGGTTAATATCATGGGGGACTGCATGGTAACCACGGTGGTGGCGCGCCAGGAGCAGGAATTGGACTACAGCAAAATCAAGGAGTAAGCATGATTGACTACGCAGAAAACGGCCTCCCGCGCTTCTTTAATGAGGTGCCGACCATCACCATGTTTGACCCGCTGGCGCAGCTGCTGGGCGGGGCTCAGGCCGGCCTTTTTACCTACCGCTACGAGGACGCGGTGAAGCTGGCCGGCCATTCCTGCCCGACGGTGGCCGGCGCTTACCTGATGCTGCTGCGCGGCCTGGCCGCCCTTTATCCGGAAGGACACCCGCGCCGCGGCGGCATTGAAGTGCAGATGAGCAACGGCCGCGACGTGGGCACCACCGGCGTAATCGCCTCCATTGTTACGCTGATTACCGGCGCGGCCACGGAGCTGGGCTTCGCCGGCCTGGGTGGCCGCATTGAACGGCGGCGGGATTTACTCAGCTTTGCCGGCCACTTCGAGGGCGTGTTCAGCCTGAAGCGGCGGGACAACGGCCAGCAGGTGCGGGTTAGCTACAATCCGGACTTCGTGCCCTTTGCGCCGGAAATAAGCGCGCTGCTGCCGAAGGTCATCGGTGAGGAGGCCAGCGCCGCTGAGCTGGAACAGTTCGGCCAGCTGTGGCAGCAGCGGGTGCAGGCGATACTGACGGAACAACGGGACGACCCGCGGCTGGTAACGGTGCAGCGGGTTTAATTCCCTAATTTACCGACGGACGGGCGCTTAGGGTGTATGTATTTAAACCGTTAATTACATACAGGGGAAGCGCCCGTCCGTTTGTAAATAACCCTGGGACCTTTAATCCGGTGGCTAGTTGTTCTGGGGGTGCGTTTAAATGGCTTGTTGCCTAATTGGCGTTATCACCCCAGGCCAGCTTCTCCTTTTTATCCATTAAATGGCTTTATACAAACAACGGGGCGCTTTAGCTGTTTGTAATTAGCCTTAAAAATACAGACAGCTAAAGCGCCCCGTTGTTTGTATAACCGCATTTACCGACATAGGGGCGCTTCTAATGTATGTATTTAAGCCGTTAATTACATACACCCTAAGCGCCCGTCCGTTTGTATAAAGGCTTTTTACTGCACCGACACCATGCCGACAAAATCCCGCCAGTGAAACGTACCGAAACGTCCCGGCACGTACCAGCTGGACAGGGAGCCGTCCAGGTGTAGGGCCTGGCGGCAGCCCAGCGATTGCATGGCTTCGGCCAGGTGGTAGAGGTTGGGGTAATCCCGGCGGGCGCCGATGGTCATGAGGAAGTAGACCCGGCCGGCCCGGTCGGTGCAGACGGCGTTGCGGCGGTAATGGCTAGGGCTGTCGCGGCGGAATTTGCCGTTAATGCGGCCATTGATGATTAATAGGGGCCCCGATTGCAGGGCGTATTCGGCCTTTAATTGTCTTTTTGCATATTGGGCGGCGGGCAGAATGTGGGCCCGGCCCTTGGCAATGGCAAAGACCCCCGAGGAAAAGTGGAAATTGCCGCCGCCGCTTTTTAGATTTAGCGGGTTTAATTCCCGGCCTTTTTCAACCCACAGGCCGGCGGGCCGGTGATTCGTGCCGAAGATGCCGCCGTTCATGAGCATTTCCACCGGTCCGGACTTTTCCAGATATTGGCGGAGATTCTCCAAATTATTAAAGGGCTGGCCGTCTTCTCTGAGCCAATGCAATTTAACTTTTTGCGCTTCGGTCTTAATTACCCCGTAGCTGACATTTTTATGGTCGAAGCTGAAATATTCGCCCCAAGCACTTAGGGGGAAAAGCAAATAGAATAGGCGCCACATATATCTATAAGGAATTACCGTGAAAACTAATATTTTAGCGCCGCGGCGGCCCTGGTTTAGCGCTGCCGTCCTGTGGCAAACGGCCCAATCGCCCTGGTTCATTCTCTTCTTCGCCTCCGCCTGCATGCACTACTGGCAGCTGGGCTACCCCAACCAAATCGCCTTCGATGAAAGCCTGGTGGGCCATTTCGCCAGCTATTACTTCACCGGTGAGTACTACTTCGACATTCACCCGCCGCACATGAAGCTGATTTACGCGGCCCTGGCCTGGCTGGCCGGCATGCCGGAGGGCTTCAACTTCCAGCCCTTCAGCACCAATTACCCCACCAACTTCTACGTGTGGATGCGCCTGTTCCCCGCCTTCTGCGGCACGATTCTGCCGCTGCTGATGGTGAAGCTAGCCCTGGACTTTAAATTGCCACGGCTGTGGGCCTTCTGCCTCGGCTGGCTCATGGCCTTCGACACGGCGCTGCTGGTGGAATCCCGCTTCGTGCTGAACGACATTCCGCTGCTGGCCTTCGGCTTCGGCGGCTGGTGCGCCTTCAGCCACTGGTGGCACAACGGCGGCAAGCGTTACCTGCTGCTGGGCACCTTCTTCATCAGTCTGGCCAGCTGCGTGAAATGGACGGGGCTGGGCTTCTCGGTACCGGTGTTCGTGGCGCTGCTGTGGGCCAAGGACATTCGCGCAGCGAAGCGCTTCCGCGGCCTGCTGGTCATGGTGCTCATGCTGTTCACCGTGCAGGTGTCCGGCTACGTGGTGCACTACTTACTGTTGCCCAAGGCCGGCCCCGGCGACGCCTACATGTCCCTGGAAATGCAGGAGGCGCTGAAGCGCCAGCGCACGGAGCAGGCGGAAAGCAACTGGAGCTATTTGCCCTACGCGGTGTTGGAATTAAATAAGTCCATGGCCTTCCACGCCTCGCGGGTGGACGGCCACCCCTATTCCAGTCCCATGTACAAATGGCCGCTGGGCACCCGCGGCATCTACGTGTGGATGAACGGTAAAAACCCGCCGAACCGCATTTATCTGGTGCCGAACCTGGCGGTCTGGTGGCCGCTGGCCTTTGGCACCGTCTACTTTTTCATCTCCATGCTGGCGCGCTTCATGCCGGCGGTGCACGACGTGAGCAAGGCGCTGAATTTGGATAAGCAGCGCCCGCGCAAGGAGGGCGGCTTCGAGCGGGTGGATTACCTGCTAGCCATGGCCTATTTGGGTAATTTCCTGCCCTTCCTGTTAATCGGCCGCGCCATGTTCATTTACCACTACTTCCCGGCTTTATCGGTGAGCTATCTCATCGTCGGCCGACTGCTGGTGCGGGAGCGCATGAGTACCGCCATTGCCTGGCTGTGGCCGCTGGCGGCGGCGCTGGGCTACGCCTGGCTATTGCCGGTGCTCTACGGCTACGCCATTGATGAGCCGGCCTTCCAGATAATCATGCTACTGAAGAGCTGGATTTAATGGCCACGCCCCAGGCTCGGACGGAAATAATGATTGGCCCGGCCGGCCTCGCCATGCTGCGGCAGAAGCGGGTGCTGGTGGCCGGCCTCGGCGGCGTCGGCGGCTACTGTGCGGAAGCGCTGGTGCGGGCCGGCGTCGGGGCCATCGTGCTGCTTGACCACGACGTGCTGTCGCCGTCGAACCTGAACCGGCAGCTACTGGCCCTGCACAGCACCCTGGGCCAGGAGAAGACCGCGGTAATGGCGGCGCGGCTGCGGGACATTAATCCGGACTGTGAAATCACCATCGCCCAGCGCTTCATTCGGCCCCATCAGACCGATGAATTCCTCCAGCAGTACCAGCTGGATCAGGTCTTTGACTGCATTGACTCCATCGCCTGCAAGGCCAGCCTGATTCACAGCTGCCAGCGCTTCGGCATTCCCATAATTTCCGCCATGGGCGCCGGCAACCGGCTGGACGTGCGCGCCATTAAGGTGAAGACCTTAAATCAGAGCAGCGGCTGCCCCCTGGCCCGGGAGCTGCGGCGGGCGCTGAAGGAGCGGGGCGCCGAACTGAATTTTCCCGTGGTCTATTCCGACGAGCCGCGGCGCCAGCCCTTGCCCCATCAGCCTATTGTTGGTGCGGAGCCGGGCCGGTCGCGGGCGGTCAATGGCACCATTTCCTACATGCCGGCGCTGTTCGGTCTGACCATGGCCGGCCAGGTCATCGAGGGCTGGGTGCTGGAGTTTGAACGGGGCTCGGCGGGGGAATTTACAAACATTGGGGCGCTTTAGCTGTATGTTTAAACCATTGTTGTGGTATGGCCACAACAAATTGTTGCTAAGATGATGGCACCTAAACTAATGAACTAATGGAGCATCTATGAAAAAAGTCATCTGCCTGGCCTGCTTCGCCCTGGCGGGCTGTTCCTTCGGCGGCAGCGGCAATAATGGCAAAAACCCCTCGCCGGCGGATTCCGCCCGGGTCATTGACGTGGGTAAGCAGCAAACCACTAAGGAAGCGGTAGAGAAAGGCACCCAGCCGGCGGTGGAAACACCCAAGGTGGACGTGCCAGCGGTGGAAACGCCGAAGCTGGAACCGGCCCAACCCAACGCCGCCGATTTAACGCCGAAGGTGGACCTGCCGAAGGCGGATGCGGTACAGCCGGCCACTCCCGTGAGCCACAGCCCCTAATTTAAGCGACTTCGGTCGCTTTTTTTAGGTTTAGGGATTATTTACCGACGGACGGGCGCTTTGGTTGTATGTTTAATAAGGTTTTAAACATACAGGGAAAGCGCCCGTCCGTTTGTAAATTAGCGATTCTTACAGCAAATCCACCGGCCCGTGGTTATCGCAGTGGCCCTCGTGCTGGTGGTGCAGATGGCCGTCCACCAGGTAATCAACGTGGTCGCCGTGGGGCACCGCCTCGTGGCCGCAGCCGGGGCCGTGGCGATGGTCAGCGCCGTGGCCAGCGCATGCATGGCCGCCGGTGCATTGGTTCGGGTTGCGTTCGGACACGGCAATGACGTGTTCGTCAACGTGGTCGCCGTGGGGGTGGTGCAGGTGGCCATCGTGCAGGTAATCCGTGTGGCCCTCGTGGCTAATGGCCTGGTGGCCGCAGCCGGGGCCGTGGCGATGGTCGTGGTTGGGGTGCTTATTACAGCTCATGCTTACTCCTTGTAAAAAGGCCTAACTATAGCGGCGCCACCGGCGGGCACGGTGAGAAAAACCTTAGTTCTGCTCCAGCCGGGCCAATAATTGCCGGCCCGCTGCCTTATAATTTCCCCCTTTTTTAATTGCAAACCCTATGAGCACCGACATTTCAAAAATTCGCAACATTGCCATCGTCGCCCACGTGGACCACGGCAAAACCACCCTGGTGGACCAGCTTTTCAAACAATCCGACACCCTGGCCGAACGGGCCGAAGTCTCCGAGCGCATGATGGACTCCATGGACCTGGAGAAGGAGCGCGGCATCACCATTCTCGCCAAGAACACCGCCATTCGCTGGAAGGACTATCAAATCAACATCGTGGACACGCCGGGCCACGCGGACTTCGGCGGCGAAGTGGAGCGGGTGCTGTCCATGGTGGATTCGGTGCTGCTGCTGGTGGACGCCTTCGACGGCCCCATGCCGCAAACCCGCTTCGTTACGCAAAAGGCCTTTGCCATGGGTTTAAATCCCATCGTGGTCATTAATAAGGTGGACCGGCCCGGTGCCCGCCCGGACTGGGTATTAAATGAAACCTTCGACCTCTTCGACCGACTCGGCGCCACCGAGGAGCAGCTGGATTTCCCGGTGGTCTACGCCTCCGGCCTCAACGGCTACGCCGGCCCCGACCAGGACGTGCGTTCCGGCGACATGACCTACCTCTTTGAAACTATCGTGGCAAAGGTAAGACCGCCCCAGGTGGACGTGAACGGCCCATTTCAGATGCAGGTTTCCTCCCTCAGCTACGACCAGTTTAAGGGGGTCATGGGCGTGGGCCGCATCAGCCGCGGCACCATTAAAAGCAATACGCCAGTTAAGGTGGTCAGCCGCGACGGTCAGCAGCGCAACGGCCGGGTGCTGCAAATCTTTAAATTCCTCGGCCTGGAAAAGGTGGAAACGGACAGCGCCAGCGCCGGCGACATCATCACCTTCACTGGCATTGACCCGCTCTTCATCTCCGACACCGTCTGCGACCCCAGCCAGGTGGAAGCCATGCCGCAGCTGGCGGTGGACGAGCCGACCATGAGCATGACCTTCCAGGTGAACACCTCGCCCTTCGCCGGCCGGGAGGGCAAATTCGTTACCAGCCGCAACATCAAGGAACGGCTGGAGAAGGAGCTGATTCACAACGTGGCCCTGCGGGTGGAGGACACGGACGACCCGGATAAGTTCAAGGTTTCCGGCCGCGGAGAACTGCATTTGTCCGTGCTCATCGAAACCATGCGCCGGGAGGGCTATGAGCTGGGCGTGTCCCGCCCCGAGGTAATCTTTAAGGAAATCGACGGCGTCCTGCACGAACCCTACGAACAGGTGGTGCTGGACGTGGAAGAGGCGCACCAGGGCGCGGTGATGGAGCGGCTCGGTGAGCGCAAGGGCGAGTTGCAGAACATGGTGCTGGACGGCAAGGGGCGCATGCGGCTGGAATTCATCATTCCCACCCGCGGCCTCATCGGCTTCCAGACCGAGTTCATGACCATGACCTCCGGCAGCGGCCTGAAATTCCAGGTCTTTGACCACTACGGCCCCATGAAGGAGGGCCTGGGCAAAACCCGCCACAACGGCGTGCTGATTTCCATGGTGGAAGGTAAGGCCCTAGCCTATGCCCTGTTCAATTTGCAGGAGCGCGGCCGCCTGTTCATCGGCCACGGCGACCAGGTTTACGAGGGCATGGTCATTGGCATTCACAGCCGCGACAACGATTTGGTGGTTAATCCGCTGAAGGCCAAGCAGCTGACCAATATCCGCGCCGCCGGCTCCGACGAGAACATCATTCTCGTGCCGCCGATTCGCAACACTTTGGAGCAGGCCCTGGAGTTCATCGACGAGGACGAGCTGGTGGAAGTAACGCCCAAGTCCATTCGCATCAGGAAGAAATTACTCACCGAAGAAGCGCGAAAAAAAAGCCGCCGCTAGGCTTGTTTTTCCTGTTTAAAGGCGGAGAATAGGGCTGTTCATTAAATTTCTGTAATTAAACTGAGGAGCAGCCATGAGCGACCAACTTAAAGAAGATGCACTGAATTTCCACCGCCAGCCGGTGCCGGGGAAAATTGCAGTGGTGCCCACGAAAAAACTGGACACCCAGCGGGATTTGGCCCTGGCCTATTCCCCAGGCGTGGCCTACGCCTGTCTGGAAATCAAGGAGAACCCGGACGAGGCGGACAGCCTCACTTCCCGGGCGAATCTGGTGGCGGTCATTTCCAACGGTACGGCGGTGCTGGGCCTCGGCAACATTGGCCCGCTGGCCGGCAAACCAGTGATGGAAGGCAAGGGTGTGCTCTTTAAGAAATTCGCCGGCATCAACGTGTTCGACCTGGAAATCGACGAGCGCGACCCGGAAAAATTCGTGAACATCGTCGCCAGCCTGGAACCCACCTTCGGCGGCATTAACCTGGAAGACATTCGCGCGCCCGAGTGCTTCTACATTGAAAAAACCCTGAAGGAAAAAATGAAAATCCCTGTCTTCCACGACGACCAGCACGGCACGGCCATCATCGCCAGTGCCGGCCTGGTGAACGCGCTGGAAATTCAGGGTAAGAAGATTGCGGACGTGAAGGTGGTGGTTTCCGGTGCTGGCGCCGCGGCCATGGCCTGTTTGGACATGTTCATGAACGTGGGCGTGAAGCATGAAAATATTCTGGTCTGCGATTCCAAGGGCGTGCTCTACGCCGGCCGCCAGAACAGCTGGGACGGCCGCAAGGCGGACTTCGTCGCCAAGACCGACGCCCGCACCCTGGCCGATGCCATCGTCGGCGCGGACGTGTTCCTCGGCGTCTCCCAGGCGGGCATGCTCACCAAGGACATGGTGAAAACCATGAACGACAAGCCCATCATCTTTGCCCTGGCCAACCCGGTGCCGGAAATCATGCCGGCGGAAGTGGCGGAGGTGCGCAGCGACGCGCTGGTGGCCACGGGCCGGTCGGACTTTAACAACCAGATTAATAACGTGCTCTGCTTCCCCTACCTGTTCCGGGGCGCGCTGGACGTGGGCGCCACGGCCATTAACGAGGAGATGAAAATCGCCGCCTGCCACGCCCTGGCGGAGTTGGCCAAGGAACCCATGGAGGCGGCGGATTTGCAGGCCTACGGCGGTAAGAATTTGAGCTTCGGCCCGGATTACTTCATTCCGCGCCCCTTCGACAGCCGGCTAATCTGGACGCTGCCGCTGGCGGTGGCCAAGGCGGCGGTGGCTTCCGGGGTGGCCCGCCGGCCGCGCCAGGATTGGGACGCCTACCAGCAGGAGCTGAAGGCGCTGAAGGGCAAACTGTAAACCTTGCTTTTAAACGGGGGCGGGCCAAAGGGCTCGCCTTTTTTATATCCTGAAGGATTTACAAACGGACGGGCGCTTTATCTGTATGTTTAACGGCTTACGTTACATACAGAGGAAGCGCCCGTATGTTTGTAAACGGCAATTAAACGCTGGTATCTCGTAGGGTTAATTCTTCTCCCTGCGGTTGCCAGCTTTACCGGTCGCCTTCCGGATTTAGCGCTGCGTGGGCCTCCCCGAGTCCTCATTAAAGAGCGATATACAAACAGACGGGCGCTTCCCCTGTTTGTAATTGGCATTAATTTCCGGCGGTTCCCCTCCGCGAAAAGGCCGCAGATCCTTGGCCGCGATGCTTAACCGGCGGCCGGACGGTTGTTTGCGATTCCGGACGAGGCCCTTTTACTGACGCAAGGGCGCTTAGCTTGTATGTATTTAAGCCCCAGCGCTGCTACCATTTCTAAATCTTAAATTTGGAGATAGCTATGAATAAGCCGTGGCTCGCCGCCGCCCTACTGCTAAATCTGGCCCTATTGGTCCACCTGTTCGTTGGCACGCGAGAAACTATGAGTCTGAAGCCGGCTGAAGAAACTAAGGGTCTGAAGCTAGCTGAAGAAACTATGAGTCTGAAGCCCCTGGACGAGCGCCGCCAACACTGGCTGCAGGCCCTCGGCGTCTTCCAGCCGGTAACGGTGGATTTGCTGCTGCTGACGGTGGCCGGCTACCTCCTCGCCACCACCGAGGTGTTTGGCGCGGCCCGCCGGTCGGTGGCCCTATTCATGGCGGCCTATTTATTCGCCTGTACCATGGCCTGGCTACTCCAGCTGCGGCTGGCCGGCGCCCGCGGTAAAAGCTACCTGCTGCTGTGCCAGTGGCTGCTGTTCAGCGGCTGCGCCGGGCTGCTGCTCTGGGGGAGCTAGGCTGATTTAAATACGAACTATGTTTATAAAAGGGCAAATAAACATACATGAGAAACGCCCTGTTGTATGTTTATGGTTAATTACATACAACGGGGCGCTTAAGCTGTAGGTATTTCCGGGATTTTAGCGGCTTGGCAGACGGCACCGAGCGTTTTCAAGGGAAAGCGCGGCACGAACTGCCCAGACGTCGGAGCTGTGAACGCCAAAATAAATTACCCGGCGCAAACCCGGCATTAATCCCGCCGGGTGGCCGCAATAACTGCTGTTTTCCGCGTATTTTCATGTACTTCATGGAGAAGGGCCGGTTTTTTATGGGCTGCTTATTTACTTATCACCTGGGCCTATAGCAATATTAAACAAATGTTAATCTGGAGTGCCTATGTTGTTCAGCTCATACAAAAACCGCAGCAACTATTCTTTCCGCTTTGAAGTGGCGCCGCTGGCCATCACCGTGGCCATTCTCATGGTGCAGTTCTTTATCTTCAAGGACTACACCCCGCACATTCCGCTGATTATCGGCATTTGTATCACCGGCATCTTCATGGCGCTGAAGGGGCGCAAGTGGGCGGAGATGGAAAAAAACATGTACCGCGTGATGAAAGTGGCGCTGCCGACCACCATCATCATTCTCTGCGTCGGCATGATGATTGCCGCCTCCATCGCCGCCGGCACCGTGCAGACCGTGCTGAAATTCGGCCTCGACATCATCAGCCCGAGCATCTTCCTGCCGGCCACCTGCGTTCTTACCACCATCGTCTCACTGGCCACCGGCACCTCCTGGGGTACCCTCGGCACGGTTGGCCTGGCCATGCTCGGCATCGGTGATGCCCTCGGCATTCCAAACTACTGGACCATCGGCGCCATCTGCTCCGGCTCGTTCTTTGGCGACAAAATGTCGCCGCTGTCGGACACCACCAACCTCACCCCGGCCGTGGCCGGCACCGACGTGTGGTCGCACATCAAATCCATGCTGCCGAACACCACCGTGGCCTATATTCTCACCATCGCCATCTACGCGCTGGTCAGCCGCCACTACCAGGGGGACGCGGGCGAAATCGCCAACCAGACCCGCGCCATGTTCCAGAGCGCCATCACGGGCCATTACAAAACCGGCTTCATCACCCTCGTGCCGGCGCTGTTTGTCATCGCCATGGGCTTTCGCAAATATTCCGTAACCGGCACCCTCTGCACCGGCATCTTCCTTGCCGTGCTCATTGCCATCTTCTACCAGGGCGTAAGCCTCAGCAGCGTTTCCGACATTCTCATGAACGGCTATAAGGCGCAGACCGGCCAGGAATACGTGGACAAACTGCTTTCCAAGGGCGGCATCATGTCCATGACCTGGGTGATTACCATGATGATGCTCTCGCTGGCCTTCATCGGCGCCCTGGAAACCTACGGCACCTTCCGCGCCATCCTTGGCAAACTCAAAGTCCTCATCAAATCGCGCTTCAGCCTGGTGGCGACCACCGCCCTGATTGTTCTCACCGTCGGCCTGGTGGCGGGCGAAATCTACACCTCGCTCGTTCTGCCCGGCCGGCTGATGAAGAGTAAATACGCCGAAATGGGCTACGACCGCGCCATACTCTCGCGCACCATTGAAGACTGGGGCACCATCGTTTCGCCGCTCATTCCCTGGAATAACGGCGGCGTCTTCGTTACCACCACCCTCGGCCTAAGCACCTTCATCTATGCGCCCTTTGCCCTCTTCTGCTGGCTCTCGCCGGCGGTCGGCCTCATCTTCACCGCCCTCGGCTGGTTCGTGCCGCAGGACCCACGCGGCCCGCAGACCATCGACGACGAAGAAATGGAAGAAATCGCCGACGACGTGGACGACTACATGGTTTAACCGGAGAACCGCCATGACCGATACCTACCTCAGCTATGACCAGCTGCACGCTCTACTTATGGGCGTCCTGCAAGCCGGCGGCTACAACGCCGCCCATGCCGCCGCCATCGCCCACACCATGAGCCAGGCCGAACGCGACCAGTGCCGCTCGCACGGCATCTACCGCCTGGCCGGCGTTCTCAAAAGCCGCCGCGCCGGCCTGGCCACGGGTGAAAAGGCGCCCGTCATCAACGATGCGGCCGATAGGCCCATTACCAAAATCGACGCCGGCGGTGAATTCGCTCCGCTGGCCAGCGCCCAGGGCCTGCCGCTGCTGGCCGCCAAAGCGCGGCGCTACG
>CAUSQL010000013.1:0-35850 GCA_963533935.1 uncultured Cardiobacteriaceae bacterium | reverse complement strand
GGGTGAAGGCGATGATGGCGATGGCGCCGATGGGCATGGCCTTGCCAATGATGGCGGCGATGATGCCCACGAACATGGCCAGCAGATGCCAGGCGTTGCTGGAAACTTCCGGAGGGAGAGGTTTCCACAGCGGAATCAGCCAGATGATGGCCGTTAGCGCCAGGGCGACGAGGGTGGGAACTTTCTTAAAACCCATAATTACTCCTTAATGCCGTACTCTTCGGGAAAGGTGCGCATGGAACTCTGCGTTACCGTTACTGCACCGTCTAATAAGCCACAGCGGCCGCTGCGCGGCAGCACCGCCACCAGGCTATTTAAAGCGCTTAAATCCTCCTCCGTACCCAGGCCCGTGTCCACCCGCTGGAGCAGCCGCGCCAGCTGGAAGGTGCCGCCCTTGCAGGAGGGGCACTGGCCACAGGAGTTGGCGGCGAAGAATTCCACGTACTCGGAGACCTTGCGCACCACCGACGTGCCTTCGGAAATCACAATCATGGCGCCGGTGCCAAGGCTGGACTGGCGCAGGCGCACCGAGGCGAAGTCCAGGGGCACGTCCAAATCCTTGGCCGTCAGCAGCGTATTGGAGGGGCCACCGGTGAAGACCGCCTTGAAGGCCCGGCCGCCGAGCATGCCGCCGCCGTATTTATAGATTAAATCCTGCAGGCTGGTGCCCATGGGCAGCTCGTAGAGGCCGGGATTCAGCACGTCGCCGGACAGGGAATAGAGCTTGGTGCCGACGGCGTCGCCCTTGCCCAAATCCCGGTACCACTGCACGCCGTTCTTCAGAATATGGCTGACGTTGGCGAAGGTTTCCGTGTTGTTAATCAGGGTCGGGTCGTCATTGACGCCGCATTCCGCCGGATAGGGCGGCTTGCGCCGCGGGAAGGGGAAGCCGCCGTTCAGCCAGGAGATAACCGCCGTTTCCTCGCCGCCGATGTAGCGGCCGGAGCTTTCCACCAGCTTCAGCTCGATGCTTTCCCCCAGATACTCTTCAATCTGGCGGCACAGCGGGTGGTTCTGCCACTGGGCCAGGGCCGCCCGCGTCTCCTTCACCGCCTCGGTCAAATGCGGATTAACGTACATAATCAGATGATTGGCCTTGACCGCCACGCAGGCGATGAGCGCCCCCTCGATGACCTGGTTCGGCGTGTGCGCCAGCAGGTAGCGGTCCTTGAAGGTGCCCGGCTCGTCCTCGTTGGCGTTACAGACCACATAGCGGCCGCCGTTCTTGCGTGGCGTGTTCTTCACCGCCTCCCACTTGCGCCAGCTGGGGAAGCCGGCGCCGCCCATGCCGGCCAGGCCCGCCTCCTCCAGGGTCTTAATGATGGCTTCCGGCTTACGCAGCGCCTCCTTCAGCCCTTCACCGCCGCCGACGGCCAGCCAGGCGGCCAGGTCAGCGCCGACCAGAGATTTTTCGTTAAGTAGCACTTGGTTTAACTCAGACATTAGACGGCCTCCTGCAAATGGGCGTGTTGGCGCAGGTCAAAGGCGCCGTAGTTGGGATAAAGCACCGGAGCTTTGCCGGTGGGCTGTAGGCCGGCGTGGGCCAGCTCCCGCTGGAGCACGTAGATGTGGCCGAGGCCGCCGCGCATTTTCTTTAACGGTAAATCGCTGGCGGCGGCCCCCAGACCGGCCCGGCGGCCGAAGCTGATGATGTCCAGCAGCGCATTGCCCATCAGCCGGTTGCGGCCGTGAATGCCGCCGGACACTTCGCCGGCGGCGTAGAGGCCGGCCACGGTGGTGGCGCCCCGGCCGTCGATGACGATGCCGCCGTTCTGGTAATGCAGGGTGGGGTGAATGAGCAGCGGCTCTTCCACCGGATTAATGCCGCATTTGTGGGCCACGTGCTCCATGGTTACCAACTTCTTCAGTATGTCCGGGTTCTTGGCGATGAGCCGCGGCGTGTCGAGGAAGACGCCGATTTGTCCGTCCTTGTCGATGCCGCGGCCTTCGGCACATTCCCGCAGTATGGCGGCGGCGACCACGTCCCGCGGCCCCAATTCATCAATGAAGCGCTGGCCCAGGCCATTGACCAGCTGGGTGCCGGCGGAGCGCACCGCCTCGGAAATCAGCGCCCCGCGCAAATGCGCCGGCGCCGCCACGCCGGTGGGGTGGTACTGGAAGGAATCCAAATCCCGCAGCTTCGCGCCGAGGCGATAGGCCAGCACCAGCCCGTCGGCGGTGGCACCGTAGTGGTTAGAGGTGGCAAAGCCCTGCAAATGTAGCCGGCCGGAACCGCCGGTGGCCAGCACCGTGGCCTTGGCGTGAATCAGGATTAATTTGCGCCGTTCCAAATCGTAGACCACGGCGCCCACGCAGCGGCCGTACTCGTCGGACAGCAGTTCAATGGCCGGGTGCCGGTTCAGCAATTTAATCTTACGTTCCAGCTCCACCGCCTCCCGCAGCACCCGCATCATTTCCAGACCGGTGAAATCCCGGTAGCAGAGTATGCGCGGCACGGTGGTACCGCCGGCCCGCTTGCGGTGCATGCGGTTGCCGTTCAAATCGAAGGCCATGCCCAGCTCAATGAGCCAGCGGATTACCGCCGGGGCATCGCTGACCATCTGCGCCACCAGTTCCCGATTGGCCACGTTGTGGCCGCCCTTCATGGTGTCGTCGAAGTGCTGCTGGAGGCTGTCCTCTTCGCCCACCGCCGCCTGAATGCCGCCCTCGGCCATGACCGTATTGCTGTCGCCGATGCGCAGCTTATTGGCCATGATGACGGAGGCGCCCTGCTCCGCCGCACTTAGAGCCGCCGCCGCGCCGGCGCCACCGCCGCCGATGACCAGCACGTCCGTGGTCAGGAACTCGGCACCGGCCAGGTCGTAGTCGGTGATTAGGGGATTGCTCAACAGGAGCCGGGCTAAATCCGGGTGGCACTGGTCGCCCTTATTAGCGCCCACGGCCAGGGTGGTGCGGGCGGAACTCTGGTAGTCCGGGTGAAAATTCTTCAGCAGCGCCTCCTTCTCCAGCTGGCCCTCGGCCATGGGCAGGGAGGAATTGCGCAGATTCTTCAGGGCTTCATCGTAATTGACCGCGTTCATGCGTCGCCCTCCAGCTTGACGGTCATCTTGCCGCGCTCGATTTCACCGAGCCGCTTCATCAGGTCCACCGGCCGCAGATTCTTCGCCGCCTGCACCCGCCGCGCGTACAGGCCCAGATGGTTCGGGCGAATGCTTTCCGGGCAGGACAGGGTGCAGAGGTTGCACATGACGCATTCATCGAAGGTCAGGGCGGCCAGGGCGAAATCGCCGTTGGCCACCTGGGCCACCCCCTCTTCCACCGCTAGACCCTTGGGACAGGCGCTGGTGCAGCCGCCGCAGTGGCGGCAATGCTGGGCCTCGGGGAAGATGCTATTAACCTCCTCCAGCACGTCCCAGCCGTCGCCCAGGTTTTTGGTGTCGTAGTAGTGCACGTGCTCGGGCAGGAAGTAGTCGATGAAGCTGACCTGCATGCCCGGCTCCACCTGGGTTTCGCAGGCCAGGGCCGTGCGCACCTCCCGTTCGCCCTCCTTGCGCACCATGCAGCGGCAGGAACCGCAGACCCCCTGGCCCATGCAGCCCACGTTGGCGGTGATGGCCTTGCCGGCGTGGGCGTAGGCCTGAATGATGGAAGAATTGGCCTCGGCTTGCACCGGCTGGCCGTTGATGGTGAGGGAAATTTTTTCGCTCATAGTTTTGCCTCATGTAATTGGAATTTTGCCTCCCGGCCATTGTAGTACCGGGGCAAAAGCCGCGCAGCGGCTGGGCATCTAGATGGATAAAGCGTAATTTCTCCACTTTTCTGGAGCGGATTTACAAACGGACGGGCGCTTCCCCTGTATGTATTCAAGCCGTTAATTACATACAGGGGAAGCGCCCGTTCGTCGGTATAAACCATAATTGCAGGTCGTAATTAAGGCAGTTGGCGTGGTGAATCATCGTTGCCAAACCCGGACTAATGCCTTGGGCACGGGGCGGCGGCGTTCAGTGCCTCTTCACTGTGGCCGCGCTTTCCGTTAGCCGGCCGCCATTTGCCCTTTAACAAACAACCGGGCGCTTCCCCTGTTTGTAAATATTGCTATTTTTACAAACAGGGGAAGCGCCCGTCCGTCGGTAAATATGTTTAATTCAGTCTCTAAATCAGCGGACGGACTCCAGAGCGGCAATCAGCGCATCAAAGTTCGACCGCTGGAGCACGGGCGAAGGCGCCGCACCGGCCATTTGGTATTGCAGCAGGGAAGCCGCCCCCTCTTTCAGCCCCCGGTTCAACCGGACGGTGAACAGCGAGCGACCATTGCCGCCGGAAAATTCCAACAGCACTTCGGTGCTGGCGAAGCCCTGCTTTTGCAGTTCCGCATTGGCCGGCTCGGCGTGGTCGATTTGCTGAATTAGCACGTCCAACACTTGCAGAACGGCCGCGCGTTGGTCGATTTGCCGCCGGCCGTAGTTATTCTCCTTTAACACCCTCTCCGTCATGGGAATAAGGCCGTTTAAATCCCGCGGCCACTGCCAGATTTGCAGTTTCAAGCCCTGCTCCTGGGCCAGCCGCTGCCGCAGGGCTGCCAGCTCCCGGCTCTGGGGGTTGGAAGGGGAAGGGTGGGCCTGCTCTGTTGCCCCCTTCGATGCCGGCGGCGCACAGGCCGCCAGTGAAAAGGCGCATAAAAACAATAGCTTAGCCGTGAAGTTCATTGAATAGCTCCATAATTATTAGAGTTTTATCGGGATTTACCGACATACGGGCGCTTTATCTGTACGTAATTTACCCATTAACAAACAGTCGGGCGCTTCCCCTGTATGTAATTAATGGCTTAAATACATACAGGGAAAGCGGCCGTATGTTTGTATGTTCCGGTTCTAGGTGCCCAGCTCGGGGAAAACCTGCGCGAAGAAGGCCCGGTAGGCGGCGATTTTTGCGGTCAGGGCCAGCGGGTAGGCGCGGGAGGTGGACGGCAGCCGCGTCAGCATCAGCGGCCGGCCGGCGAAGGGGAAGGCGATGGTTTCGTTGGTCTTCGGCAGCTTCAACCCGCCGCCCTGCTGTGCCAGCAGGATTTCCACCGCCTTACCGCTGGTCAGGCCCAGCCGTTCACAGTGGGGCAGCTGCGC
The DNA here is from genome assembly GCA_963533935.1 of uncultured Cardiobacteriaceae bacterium. Taxonomy (GTDB): domain Bacteria; phylum Pseudomonadota; class Gammaproteobacteria; order Cardiobacteriales; family Cardiobacteriaceae; genus CAUSKK01. Next base: position 30,769 of record CAUSQL010000013.1, on the reverse strand, counting down.
CAGCACCGCGGCCAAATCCACCGGCTCCACCACCTGCAGGAAGCGGTCGGCGGCGTTGTTGTGCAGGCGTATGGCCTTCAGCACCGTGGGACAGAGGGCGATGCCGCGCTCCCTAAGGAAGGCCTTAATGGCGGCCGCGTCAAAGCGTTTACCGGCGGCGGCCACGAAGTGCTGTGGATTATTAAAGAAAACTGCGCCCATGACCCGCCACAGGTCGTTGTTGAAATTGGGATAGTGAAAGTTCATGGCCCGCTTCTCCGGCCGCGGCGGGAAGGTGCCCATCAGCAGCACCCGCGCCTGGGACGGCAGCAGCGGCGGGAAGGGGTGGCTTTCCACCCGGTCGGAATTGGCGGAATTGCCGTCCACTAGCGGAAACCGCCCCCCTCCGTGGTGGTGTCCTCGCCGTAGAACATGGTGCCAATCTTAATCTTCTCCCGGCCCTTGGACAGGCGCCAGGCGTTGGTGTCGCGCAGGGAATAGACGCAGCCGCAGTATTCCTGCATGTAGAAGCGTTCCCGCTTGCTGATTTCAATCATGCGCGCCGACCCGCCCTTCTTGCGCCAGTTGAAGGTCCAATAAATTAAACCGGGGTACTTGGCCGCGGCCCGCTCGCCGCAGTCGTTGATTTGGTTCATGTTCTTCCAGCGGCTGATGCCCAGGGAACTGGTAAAGACCGGAAAGCCGTGCTCGTGGGCGTACTGGGCGGTCTTCTCAAAGCGCATGTCAAAGCACATGGTGCAGCGCTTGCCGCGCTCCGGCTCCCATTCCATGCCCTTGGCCCGTTCAAACCAGTTTTCCGTGTCGTAGTCGCAGTCTATAAAGGCAATGCCGTGCTGCTGCGCAAAGCGAATGTTCTCCTCCTTGCGCAGCATGTACTCCCGCCGTGGGTGAATGTTCGGGTTGTAGAAGTAGATGGTGTAGTCAATGCCGGAGGCCAGCAGCGCCTCCATCACCTCGCCGGAGCAGGGGGCACAACAGGAATGCAGCAATAATTTATGGTGGCCGCCGGGCATGACCAGCTTGGGCCGTTCTTCCAGGCTAATCACTTGGCGGCTCCCGTTGGGCTGGCCGGAGCGGAGGTGGCTGCCGGACTGGCCGAAGCAGGAGCGGCCGGCTGGGCCGCTGTGGCCGCCGGGCTAGCCGTTGCTTGGGTTGGAGCGGGCGCGGCGGCCGGTGAAGCCGCCGGCTTTTGCTCGGCATTGATCGGGCTGACCGTCGGCGCCGCGGACGCTTTGGCCGGTTCAGCTGGCGACGCTGCCGGCTTCGCCTCAGCCTTGGGCGCTTCGTTAGCCTTGGCCGGCTTCGCCTCAGCATCTGGAGCAGCGGCCGGCTTCGCCGCCGCCGGCTGCGCCGCTGGCGCCTTAGCATTAGCTGGTGGGGCGCTGGCCTTGGCGGACGGGGCCGCGGAAGCCTTCGGCCGCTCCGGCACTAAACCATCGGTGGGCTTCTTCTTGGCCTCCGGCTCCTCCGGTTCAGCACTAACTGTAGGGCTGGCCACCACCGGCGCCAGCTGCACCGGCGGACTAACTGCGGCCGGTAAATCCGTAGCCGCCACCGTTGGCGCCGGGGCGGGCGCCTGGCCCGCTGCCGGCGGCTTCGGCAGCGCCGCATTGTCCTGGCTGCTCACCACCATGGCGCCGTCGTTGGGCGCCGGCGGCAGATAGAAGGCTGGCAGCGCCTCCAGCGGCTTGCGTGCCTGGAACACTGAGGCTGGAATGGGGCAGGGTTCCCGGTCGTTAAAAATGTAGGTATTGCCCTGAAAAACCACCGCTCCAGAGCAGGTGCCGCTGTTGGCCGCCATCAGGGGCGCTCCAGCCGGCGCCCCCACATTGCTAAAGCTGGGCGTGCCATTCTCCATGGTCATGGAGATGGGGGCGCCGCTGCTACTGCCACTGGCAATGATGGCCGGCGTGCTGCTGACCACGGCGCCGGTGCTGTCCACCACCGTTAGGCCGCCGCCGCTGCCGCCATTGAAGGAACCGACGGAAACCTTGCCAGAGTTATCGGTGCTGTAGGACAGGCGGGTTTTCGCATTAAGTTGGGTTTGCGCCTTGGCAATGCGCTTACAGTTGGTGAATTTATCCTTATTGCTGTTGTCGGCGAACACCGGCTTACCGCCGTCCATGCAGGAAAAAACGTCCTGGCTGGGCGCGTTGGCGTCGGGCATGCCCTTGGTTTCCGGATTAATCTTTTCCACGGACTGGGCCCGCTTGGCCCGGTGATTCTTCACCATGTCCGATGAACTGTCGCCGCTGTACAGCACCTGCTTTTCCTCGCCGCCGTTGCCCTTGCCGCTGGCGAGAATGACCGGCGCTTCCACCGGCTGTGGCTCTTCGCCGCCCATGGGCACGGCCGCCTGGCCTTCCACTTCCTGGCCCATTTCCTGGGCCTGAGCCAGGGCCATTAGCAGAAAAGCGCTCATTGCTAAGCGCTTCATCAGACCTTCCCAAAAATTAGGGTGGCGTTAGTACCCCCGAAGCCGAAGCTATTGCTCATGACCGCCGTCAGCGGCTGCTGGCGGTTCTCCCGCAGTATGGGCAGCCCTTCCGCCTCCGGGTCCAAGTTAAAAATATTGGCGCTGGCGGTGAGGAAGTTGTTCTGCAACATCAACAGGCTGTAAATGGCCTCGTTGGAGCCGGCGGCGCCCAGAGCGTGGCCGGACAGCGATTTGGTAGAACTGATGGGCGGCACCGGGCCGGCACCGAAGGTTTCACGGATTGCCCCCAGTTCCCTGGTGTCGCCCACCGGGGTGGAAGTGCCGTGGGCGTTGATGTAATCCACCGCCTTGCCGTGCTGGGCCAGGGCCATCTGCATGCAGCGCACCGCGCCCTCCCCGGAGGGGGCCACCATGTCGTAGCCGTCGGAGGTGGCGCCATAGCCGGTCAATTCGGCGATGATGGGCGCGCCCCGCTTCTTCGCCCGCTCATATTCCTCCAGAACCACTATGGAACCGCCGCCGGAGATGACGAAGCCGTCCCGGTCCGCGTCGTAGGCGCGGGAGGCGGTGGTCGGCTGGTCGTTGTATTTGGTGGACAGGGCGCCCATGCCGTCAAAAAGGGAGGTTAAGGTCCAGTGCAGCTCCTCGCCGCCGCCGGCAAAGACCACGTCCTGCTTGCCGAACTGGATTAATTCCGCCCCGTGGCCAATGCAGTGGGCCGAGGTGGAACAGGCGGAGCTGATGGAATAGTTCACCCCTTTAATGTGGAAGGGCGTAGCCAGACAGGCGCTGGGCTGCGAGGCCATGGTTTTGGTTACCGCGTAGGGGCCAATGCGTTTTACCCCCTCATTGCGCAGCAGGTCGGCGCTTTCCACCTGGGTGGAGGGGGAGGCGCCGCCGGTGCCCACCACCAGGCCGGTGCGCGGGTTAGAAATGTCCTCCTCACCGAGGCCGGCCATGGCGATGGCCTCCTTCATGGCCACGTAGCAGTAGCCGGCGGCGCTGCCCATGAAGCGGAAGATTTTCCGGTCAATGAGCTCCTTTAAATTGATGTGTAGGGCGCCCTCCACCTGGGAGCGCAGGCCCATGTCCCGGTAAATTTCCGAAAAGCGAATGCCAGACTTCAGGTGCAGTAGACTCTGGAGCACTTCCTGCACGTTATTGCCGAGGCTGGACACGATGCCCATGCCCGTTACTACAACTCTTCTCATGTCATCTCCTAGAAATCGTCGGTGCTGGTGAAGAGGCCCACTTTTAAATCCAGGCCGTGGTAAATCTCATGGTCATCGACGCTCATTATTCCGTCGCCGATGCCTAACACCAGCTTCCGCAGAATGGTGCGTTTAATGTGAATGTGATAGGTGATTTTCCGGTGCTTGGGTAAAACCTGGCCGGTGAATTTCACCTCGCCGCAGCCCAGGGCCCGGCCGCGGCCCAGGCCGCCGCTCCAGCCTAGGAAGAAGCCCAGCAGCTGCCACATGGCGTCCAGGCCCAGGCAGCCGGGCATGACCGGGTCGCCCTGGAAATGGCAGCCGAAAAACCACAAATCCGGATTAATGTCCAGCTCGGCGATGATTTCTCCCCGGCCGTATTTGCCGCCCTGGTCGTTGATATTGACGATGCGGTCAATCATCAGCATGTTCGGCAATGGCAGCTGGGCGTTGCCGGGGCCAAACAGTTCGGCGCGGGCGCAGCGGAGTAATTCTTCCTTGGAAAATTGGGTTTGTTTTGTCATGGCTAATCCTTAATGGCGAGGGCGCCACTGTCATTTTTATAGCGGTTGAGAACCTTGCTGTACTGCTGCTTCAGCGCGCCGTCCTTGTGGTAAATGTCCGGCACCGTGCGCGGCAGGGACAGATTGCCGTTCTCGTCGAAATTGCTGGCTACGGTCCAATAGACCAGATAGATGGGCACCGACTCCTTGGGATTACTCCACACTTCCTTCGGTTTAAAGGCCATGTCCTCCTTAATCTGCTCGGGACTTTTTACCCCGTCCAGGAGAATCTGCGCCAACTTCACCGGGTGCTCGATGCGGACGCAGCCGGAGCTTTCCAACGCTCCGTTGCGGCTGGAATTGAATAGGCCCTTGGTGTTGGTGTCGTGCATGTAAATGGCGTGGCTGTTGGGGAAGAGGAATTTCACCCGCCCGAGGGGATTTTTCGGGCCGGACTTCATGCGCAGCCGGTAGCCGGGGGGCACGGTGCCGTTGGCGGCCGGGCCGATGGATTTGCCGGTGCTCTTGCTCACCAGGTCGTAGGCGCTGGTAACCTGGCCCTTCTCAATTTTTTCCTTCAGCAGCGTGGGGGGCACGGTCCAGGTGGGGCTCATGACCACATGGCGCAGCCGGTCGACGAAGGCCGGCGTCTGCCGGTCGGTCTTACCGATGATGGCGCGGGAATAATAGATTTGCCGACCGTCGCGGAACATGCGCACGTTGCGGTCGGGAATATTCACCACAATGTTGCTGGTACCCATCTCCTGGGGCAGCCAGCGCAGCCGTTCCATATTAATGCGCAGCAATTCCAGGGGAATGCGCGCCTTGGCATTCTTCCGGCCGCCGTTCAAATGGTTGCGGGTGCCGGGACCGACCACGCCGTCGGCCTTCTTGCCGAGCTTGTGCTTGCGCTGGTAGGCCTTAACCGCCGCCTCCAGCTCCTCGTCGAAGACTGCGCTGTCGCCGCCCACATTTAATTTCTCCCGCAGCACCAGCACGTCCGGGTCTTCCATGCCGCGGCGCAGCACCTTGTTGCCCAGCTGCTTGCCGGGATTTTCACCGGTGGTTTCGCCCCGGGTCTGGGCCACGTACTCCTGGCGCAGGGCCTGGTAGCGGGGATTATCGGCGTTCAGAGCGTTGAGGGTGGCGCTGAAGCTGCCGTCGCCGAGCGCCTTGGTCAGCAGGGCCACCAATTCTTCATCGCTCACCTTCTGGCCGTTCCATTCCGGGTGGGTTACCTTGGGATTAACTAGACCGTTGGCTAAATCGTTGGCCAGGCTTAAAAAGGCATCGCTGGCCAGCACCTGATGGGCCTCGTCGTTGCTGAAATTGCGCAGCAGGGCCAGGTGATATTTGGCCGGCGGCAGGGCGTCGTCCTCGGCCGCCTCAATGGCCTGCACCAGCTTCTGCACCAGCTCGGTGTTCCAGTGGTCGAATTTCTTCTGTTCGTTGTAGAAGTCGCGCAGGGCGTTGGGGCTGAGCAGGGTGATTTCCTGGCCGTTTAATTCTTGGGTTTTCCGTTCACCGAAGAATTCCACTGCCACTTCGGGCGTTAGGGTTGGGGTGGCCGTGGGGTCTACGCCGCCCACCTCCGCATTGGCCGGGGTAACTACCACTGGAGCGGCGCCGTCGCTCTTCACATCGGCCGCCTGCAGCTGGTCGGCCATGGCCGGTTCGGCTTCGTCGAAAGTTTTGAGAATTTTCTCCTCCGTCTGGGCCTTGGCACAGCCGTTAAGGCCAAGGGCAAGGGTGAGGGCTAAGACAAATTTTTTGTGCATTTTTAATTCTTTACTAGTAATAGAGCGGGATAGTTTAAAGCTGTGGCGGGTGAACAACAACCGCGGTCGGCCATTGTGGGGCAAATTTAATTTACCCATATACAAACGGACGGGCGCTTTCCCTGTATGTAAATACGGCCTAAATACATACAGGGGAAGCGCCCGTCTGTTTGTATATAATGGAACCGCTAAATCTAATTTTTCCGGGGCCGAGATGCTTGGCCCCCTTTTCTGCTTAAACAACTTCCCCATTCACTAGAAGGAGAAATTATGTCCCTAGAACACGAGGCCAGCGGTCTCCTGCAAACGGTGCTCTACCTGGGTTCGGCGGTGGTGGCCGTGCCCCTCTTCAAACGGCTGGGCCTGGGCTCGGTGCTCGGCTACCTCTGCGCCGGCCTGCTGCTGTCCTTCTTCGGCTTTGCCGGTGACCAGCAGGCAATCATGCACCTGGCCGAATTCGGCATTGTCATGTTCCTTTTCATCATCGGCCTAGAGATGGAACCGGCGCACCTGTGGCATTTGCGCCGCACCATTTTCGGCCTGGGCGCCCTACAGGTGTTCAGCTGTCTGATTTTTCTCACCATCGGCGTGAAGCTGCTCAACTACGACTGGAAGGTGGCCTTCGTCGCCGGCGCCGGCTTTGTGGTTACCTCCTCGGCCATCGTCATGCAGATTCTCGCCGAGCGCGAGGCCATGAACTCCGACGGCGGCCGCAAAATCATCGCCATTCTCCTCTTTGAAGACCTGATGCTGGTGCCGTTGCTGGCGGTGGTGTCCTTCCTGGCGCCGGCCGGGGCCAAGGAAAGCACGCCGCTGTGGCAGTCCATCGGCATGGCCCTGCTGGCACTGGCGGCGCTGATTATCTTCGGCCGCTATATCCTGCGTGGCCTCTTCTACATTCTCGCGAAGAATAAGGCCCACGAGGTGCTGGTGGCCAGCGCCCTGTTCGTGGTTTTAACCAGCGCCTACCTGATGGAACTGGGCGGCCTGTCCATGGCCATGGGCGCTTTCATCGCTGGCGTGCTGCTATCGGAAAGCCCCTTCCGCCACCAGCTGGAAAGCGACATTGAACCCTTCCGCGGCCTGCTGCTGGGCCTGTTCTTCCTCGGCGTGGGCATGTCCCTGGATTTGACGGTGGTTTTAGAAAACTTCTGGCTGGTGATGGGCGGCATGCTGCTGCTGAAATTCGCCAAGGGTCTGGGGGTGTTCCTGGTGGCGAAGTTGGCCAAGTCGAATCGGCAGCAGGCCCTATCGCGGGCCGTTTTAATGAGCCAGGGCGGGGAATTCTCCTTCGTCATCTACACCGCCGCAGTGAATTCCGGCGTGCTGGAACCGGAAACGGCGGCGCTGCTGACGGCCATCGTGGTGCTGTCCATGGCGTCCACGCCGCTGTTTTTAATCCTGGAGAAGCTCTTCAGCAAGAAACAGCCGCTCAGCGAGCCCCGCGAGGCCGACGAAATCCACGAGCAGCGCAATGTGCTCATCATTGGCCTGGGCCGCTTCGGCCAGGTGATTTACCGCATGTTGGACATGTGCGGCTACCACTGCACGGTGATTGATAACAACGTGAAGACCATCAACGACCTGAAGAAGTTCCAGTTTAAGGGCTACTTCGGCGAGGGCACCAATCCGAAGCTGCTGCGCACGGCGGGCATTGAGAAGGCCGACGTGCTGGTGGTAACCAACCACACCAAGGACAACATTTCCAAGATTGTGAAATTTGCCCGGTCGGTGAACCCGCATCTGCGCATCATTGCCCGGGCCATTGACCGGCAGCACGTCTACGAGCTGCACCACGCCGGCGCCGATGAAATCGTCCGCGAGACCTTTGACAGTGCGGTGCGGACCGGCAAGCGCACCCTGGAGGCGGTGGGCCTGGACCATGAGCTGGCGGAAAAGCTCGGCGACCTGTTCTTCAAGCTCGACCGGGACGGCCTGGAAACCATGGCGAGGCTCTACAATCCGAACATTTCCAACTTTGATAACCAGGCGCTAATCGACGAGGCGCTGCGGCTGCGGGAGGAGGGCAAGGCGAAGATGCAGGCGCTGCTGCACAGCAAGGACAAGGAGAAGGAGAAGGAGGAAGAGGGCGACGAGCCGAAGGCGGAGGAGCTGACGAAGAAACTGGAGGTGCCGCCGTCGCCGACGGACGAAACCCTATGATTGGCATCATCAAGTTCTAACCTCCTTGGGGGAAAACCCTTCGGGGGCAGCGTTTACCGACGGACGGGCGCTTTGGTTGTATGTTTAATAAGGCTTTTAAACATACAACCAAAGCGCCCCGTTGTATGTTAAGGCGGTTTAAACATACAACGGGGCGCTTCTCATGTATTTAAATTTCGCTTAAATACCTACCGGAGAGCCGTAGGCCTGAGCGTTAGCGACTGGCGAAGCCAGCGACCGAAGGGAGAAGAACCCAGCGACCGAAGGGAGAAGAACGGCTGTTTGTTTAAGCAATCAGTGGCCGGCCAGCTGCCGCTGGCCCCGGTTAATCAGCGCCAGCCCCGCCACCGTCAGGCCCACCCCCGGCAGCAGGGTCCAGTGGCCCGGTTCATTTAAAAATAGCAGCGAATAGGCGATGCCGAAGAGCGGCACCAGCACGTTGTATATCGCCGCCCGCGCCGCGCCCAGCCCCTGCACCCCCTGGAAATACCAGATGTAGCCGAGCACGGTGCTGAGGCCGACGATTAAAGCCATGTGCAGGGCGGCCCAGGGTGAGGCGTTAAATAAGCTATGGAAGCCGGCCGCCCCCTCCAGCGCCCACTGCACCGGCAGCAGGGCCAGCGCCGCCAGCACCGTGGAAATGGTTACCACCAGCCGCGAGGACAGGCCGCGCAGAAAGGTCTTGGCGAACAGGGTGAAGGCGGAAAAGCACAGCACGCAGCCAAAGACAAAGTAATCGCCGCGGCCGACGGCACTGAAGTTCGCCAAATCGCCGCGGCTGATGGCCAGCACCGTGCCGGCCAGGGCGCAGGCCATGCCGACGCCGATGGCCCGGTTGATGTGTTCGCGGAAAATCAGCACGGCGCCGAACATGGTGGCCGGCGAATTCAGCGTGATGATGATGGTGGCGTTGGTGGCGCTGGTGTTTTTAATGCCGAGGACGAAGCAGACCGCATAGCCAAAGAAGCCGACCAGGGCAGCCAGGGTCAGCTTCAGCAGTTGGCCGCCGCGCAGCTGGCGCAGTTCGGCGAAGCGGTCGCAGCGGTAGAGCCAGGCCAGCAGCAGCAGGGCCGCCAGCGTCAGCCGGGTGAGGCCGGCGGTCAGCGGCAGGACTTCGCGGGTGATGATTTTTGCCCAGGCCCAGGCGGCGCCCCAGATGAGGGCCACGGCCAGCAGTTGTAGGTGTAAACGTCGATGATTCATGGGGGAAATTTACCGGAGGAGGCCGCGGCCGCCGGCGCCAAAAATCAATGGGGCCATAAGGAAAGGTTATGGCCGGGTGCGGGAAATGACGTAGGAGAACAACCGCCCGGCCATCTTTAAAAGCCTTAAATACATACAGGGGAAGCGCCCCATTGTATCTTTAATACGGTAATTGCTTGGGAACCGGGCCTAAGGCCGCGCAGCCACCGGCTTTCCCACCAATTTAGACCAATTGGCGCAGTTCCAGTGGGCGCGCCCCATCCAACCATTATTTACAGACAGGTAAAGCGCCCCGTTGTTTGTAAATAGAGCTTTTACCGACGGACGGGTGGTTGTTCTTCCTCTGGTCGCCGGCTTTGCCGTTCGCATTGGCGCACGCGTCCTTACCGACGGACGGGCGGTTGTTTACCTCCTGCGTCGGCGCACGCACCCTCGCTGACGCTCGGGCACTTCTCCTGTATGTATTTGGCAGCTAATGCGGGGCATCTACACCGTCGGCACTGAATTAGCTAAATCCTAAAGTTCAGCTACAAAGCTGTCGAGGATTCAGCTGAGGTTGGGGCTTTGGGAATAACTGTTCCGCCGAGTACACCGCCACTCGGTGCCCACGAGGATTACTCCTAGGGCAAACGCGCGGCTGAACCCGCAGGCCTGAGCGCTAGCCGACCAGCAAAGCCGGCGACCGGAGGAAGAACAACCGCCCGGCCGTCGGTAAGTTGGTAAGGGCGCAGGAGCCGATGCAGGAGGACAACCGCCCGGCCATCTTTAAAAGCCTTAATTACATACAGGGGAAGCGCCCCATTGTATCTTTAATGCGGTAATTGCCCGGAACTGAGCTAAAGCTACAGGGCTAGCGGCTTTACCATCGATTTAGACTAATTGGCGCCATTCCAGTGGGCTAATCGCGGCCCGCCCCAACCATTATTTACAGACAGGTAAAGCGCCCCTCCGTTTGTAAAAGCCCTATTTACAAACAACGGGGCGCTTTAGTTGTATGTATTTTAACCTAAATTACATACAGCTAAAGCGCCCCTCCGTCGGTAAAGGCACAAAAAAGGCGCCGAATGGCGCCGGGGTTTATTGCGGAAGCGGGTAAATGTCGAATTTGGCGCCGAAGCCGTAGATTAGCCGGGTCAAAATCATCTCCTCGTTGGCCTGCTCGTCGTCGTACTGCACGTCGGCCCGCTGTTCCTCCAGGCTTACCTCCGCCTTCAGCACCCCACGGATATGCTCCAGGGCCGCCGTTACCTTGGCCACACAGTTCGGGCAGTGCATGCCAACCACTGCCATTTGCAAATTCTTAATGCTCATAGTTTTTCCTGATTAATTAAAGGTTTATCTTCACGAAGGCGTTCTGGCGCAGCTGCTGCAGATACTGCTGCCAGCGACTCTCCAAGCGCTGGGACATGAGGGCCAATTTAATGCGTTGCCGCAGCATGGCCTCGCTGCCGTCCACCTGGCGCCGGTCCTTCACCACAATGATGTGCCAGCCGCTACTGCTCTTAAAGGGCGGCACCAGCTGATTTAATGGCGCCTGTTCCATGACCTTGCTGAACTCCTCGCCCACCTCGCTGCCATTGACGTAGCCCATGTCGCCGCCCTTCACCGCCGAACTGCTGTCGTCGGAATAGCGCTGGGCCAGGGCCGCAAAGGATTCACCGCCCTGCAGGGCCCGGTAGATGGAATCCACCTTCTCCTTGGCCCGCTGGTCGTCGCCGCGCACCATGATGTGTTGCACCGCCGCTTCGGTCATCTGCGCCCCACCGGCGCCGGTGTCCCGGCGGGCGACGCGGAGAAAGTGCATGCCGTCCGAGTCAATGACCGGCGTCGAACTCACCTCACCCACCGGCAAATTCGCCAGCACCCGGGCAAAGCGCGGCGGCGCCTGCTGCAGGTCCACGGCGCCCAAATTGTTAAAGCGGGCCTGGGGAATGAGCGCCGCCGCCCGCTGCATGCTATTGCCGGACTTGGCTAGAGCGTCGGATACCATCTTTAATACCTGCCTAATCTTCGGCGCCCGCTGCTCGGGGGTGCCCGGCGGCAGCGGCAGCAGCAGGTCTTCCACCTCCAGGCTGGAACCCTGTTTATAGGCCAGCTGGGCAATCTGGTCGTCCACCTCGTCCTCGCTGACGGAAATTTCCGGGCCGATGGCCTCCATTTTCATCTTCTCCTCCAGCACACTTTCCGCCAGCCGCCGCTTGTACTGTTCCGCGTTCATGCCCGTATCCCGCTGCACCTGCTGCAGCAAATCTGCCTCGGACACCTTGTTCTGGGCGGCAATCTGCTTAACGGCCCCGGCGATTTCCCGGTCATCGGCGCTCATTTCCGTGCGCTGGGCCAGCTCGCGCAGCAGTTCCCGGCGGATAGTTTCCTCAATGATTTGCTGGGTTAGCACCTGGTCGGGAATGTCCTTGGGCGCGCTCCGCCGCTCGATGGCAATTTCCCGCAGCAGCTCGTTCTTGCTGATGGCCGTGTTATTAACGATAAGACCCACGTCGTCGCCGTTGCTATAGCTGCGGTTGTAGCGGTCGGCGGCGGCATCGGCAGCAGCAGCACTGGCCGCCAGGCCGGCGGCCGCCTTACCGCCACTTTTCCAATTTAATTTCTGCGCCACGGCCCGGCGCCGGTCGCTGGCGGCGCTGCGGCCCGGATTAGTTCTGGCACTGGCCCGGCCGGCGCCACTTGGCGGGGATTTTTTCTTTACTTCTTTGGTGGCGGTCGCTTTGGGACTTTTCGCCGCGGCCTTGGCGGGTTTTTCTTGGGGGGGATTGGTTTTCGGGCTGGCCAGGGGGGACAGGGCCAGTAGCAGGGCCATTAATAATCGGCTGCGCATTAGAACTCCTTAATATCATTTTCCAACAGGGGCTTGGCACTGCGGCCCAGGGAACCCAGCCCCTTAAACATGAACTCGAAGTATAACGTATTGTTCATGCGCCCATCGCTGGGGGAACGGCGGTGGCGCTTGCCGGCCAGCCGCAGCGACCAGCAGCAATCGTCGTATTCCACCCCCAGCATGTCGTGGAACAGACGGTTTTCATTGAGTGAATAATCCTGCCGGAAAAAGGTTTTCCAGCGGTCGTTGATGCGCCACTGGCCCTGCAGGGACAGCTGATTAAAGCGGTCGCGGCGGAAGCGGTGGGCCAGGGAAATGAACTGTTCCGGCGCCAGCTTGTAGCGCAGGTCCAGCATGCTGTATTGGCTGCGATTATCCGTGCCATTGTGCAAATTGACCGCGGCCAGCTGCCACTGGTCGTTAATTTGGTATTCCAATTCGCTGGCGATGAGCCGCTTGCGCTGTTCCGTGCCGAAATCGTCGAAGCGGCGCACCCGCGGCCGGGTGAAATATTCAATGGAACCCACGGATAGGCGCGCCTTCTCCTGGCCGTCCTCATCCTTGAGGAAGCGGCTGGTGAGGCCGTAGCGCAGCTCGTTGTTGTCGGCTACCCGGTCACCGCCGATGAACCAGTTCTCCCGGAACAGATTGTCCCAGCGGAAGCTCAGGTTAGTGGTGTCGAAGGAGGGAAAGGTTTCCTGGTTGCGGTAGGGGGTGTAGACGTAGAACAGCCGCGGCTCCAGGGTCTGGGTGAAATTCTGACTCTGGCGCTCAAAGATTAGGCCGTTATCCCAGCTGAAGGTGGGCAGCAGCCGGTTGAAGCGGCGGCCGTTGTTCAGGTCGTAGTGGCTGCCGTTGAGGATTAGCTTGGGGCGGCTGAAGGCGCCGGGGCTGGCCAGATCATAGCTGGCGCTCAGCTGGCCGTTGTAGCGGTTGCCGCTGACCGTGCGCCGCTTATGAAAGTGGGCAGCGGAGGCGGCGGCGGATAGGGTTAAATTGCCCTCCTCCCACTGGTTCTGGTAACTGAGCTCTGGCAGCTTGCTGTAGGGCTTATTCAGCACCGTCGGGTCGGAAATTTGGAAATCCTGCCATTCCAGCTGCCAGTTCTTACCGTAGTTGGTGCGCCAGTGCCGTTCCAGGAACCAGTCGTTGGTCTCTTCCAAATCGTTGCTGAAGTCCTCCAGATAGTTGCGGTCGGACACCTGCTGGAAGCGCAGGTCGCTGCGCCAGTCGTCCTTCTCGTATTTATGTTCCCAGAGGCCGCTCCAGCGCTGGCGCGGTTTGTTGCTAATTAGGTAGCTGCCGGCCAGCTGACCGGAATAGTTCGGCTCCAGATAGCGGAATTCTCCCTCCACCATGAGGCCCTGCTTGGTCATGGGCCGCAGGGTTACGGTGGCGTCCCGGTTGGGCGCGATGTTCCAGTAATAGGGCACTGCCAGTTCCAGGCCGTTGCTGTCGCTGGTGCGCAGCCGGGGAATGAGAAAGCCGCTCTGGCGGCCCTTGCCGATGGGGTAGGAGAAGTAGGGCAGATAGGCCAGGGGCAGGGAACCGACGTGGAAGGTCATATTCCTAGCGATGGCCCGGTTCTGCACCCGGTCGAGGGTTAATTTTTCCGCCTGCAAATGCCAGTCCGGATTAAGGCGGCCGCAGGTGCTCCAGGTGGCGTTTTCCATGGTGTCCTGCCGGTGCTCGTCGTCGAAGTGCAGATTTTCCGCCCGGCCGGAGGCCCCCTGGCGGGTCAGGTAATAGTCGCCGGCGGCCACGTCCGCGGTGCGTTGGCCCAGGTCAAAGTTAATATTTTGACCCTGCACCGCCATCTGCGTATCGCTGAACAGGCCGGTGCCGGGGATTTGCCCCCGCTCACCGCTGGCACTGTAAATCACCTGGTCCGCGCGGAACTGCTTTTCGCCCTGATTAACGATGACGTTGCCGGCCAGCTGGGCCCGGTGGTAATCGCCTTCGGAACTGTCGGCTTCAGCGTAAATGCGCCCGTCGGTGGCCGGCCGCAGCCGGTCGGCGAAGCGGCTCTGGCTGAGGGTCTGGGCCAGCGGGTCCACGGGGCACTGCTGGGCCCAGGCCAGGGAAAGAAATGGCAGGGACAGGAGGAAAATTTTCACGGTTCTCATTAATTACAATTAAGCCATTAGTTTAGACCAATGGGGCGCTTTAGCCTTTGCCGGCTATTTACCGACGGACGGGCGGTGTTCTCCCTTCGGTCGCCGGCAAGCCGGTCGCTGACGCTCAGGCCTGCGGCTTCCCCTGTATGTTTAATCAGGCTTTTAAACATACAGGGGAAGCGCCCTACTGTATGTTAAGACGGTTTAAACATACAACGGGGCGCTTCTGATGTATTTAAATCTTGCTTAAATATCTAGGAAAAGCCGGCGGCCGGAGCCAAAGCGGCCGGCTTGCCGGCGACCGAAGGGAGAACACCGCCCGTCCACTCGTATAATTGCCCCATGAAGCAATTACTCCTCTACTGTCGGCCGGGCTTTGAAGCGGAAATGGCCGCGGAAATCACCGCCCAGGCGGAAGCCCTCGGTTTTACCGGCAGCTGCCGCAGCACACCGGCCAGCGGCCACGTGCTCTTTCAGAGCGACGCCAGCGAAACGCTGCTGCAGCGGCTGGACTTTCGCCGGCTCATCTTCGCCCGCCAGCTGATTCTGGTGGTAAATGAACTGCGGGCACTGCCGCGGGACGACCGCATTAGTCCCATTCTTGCGGCCCTGCGGCCGGTGGCCCGCTGCCGGGAGTTCTTCGTGGAAGCCGCCGACAGCGAGGCAGGCAAGGAGCTACTGCATTTCTGCCGGCAGTTCGGCAAGGCCCTGCAACCGAAGCTGAAGCGCATTAATTTTCTCAAGGCTGAGGCGTCACAGCGGCTACATCTATTCTTTCTCGCCAGCGACCACTGCCTGCTGGGCTACAGCCTGATTAATAATTCCTCGGACCAGTACATGGGCATTCGCCGCCTGAAGCTGCCGCAGGAGGCGCCGAGCCGGGCCACCCTGAAGCTGGAGGAGGCGCTGCTCACCTTTTCTCTACAGCGGGAATTGAACGATTGCAGCCGCTGCGTGGACCTGGGCGCCAGCCCCGGCGGTTGGACCTACCAGCTGGTGCGTCGCGGCTGCGCCGTGCAGGCCATCGACAACGGGCCCATGGATAAACGGCTGCTGGCTACGGGGCGGGTGGAACACCGCCGCGAGGACGGTTTTAAGTACGCGCCGGAGCGGCGGGACAAGGTGGATTTGCTGGTCTGCGATATGGTGGAAAAGCCCCTGGCCGTCAGCCAGCGGCTGCATCAGTGGTTCGAAAATGGCTGGTGCGACGAGGCCATTTTTAATCTGAAGCTGCCGATGAGGCAGCGCTACCGGGAATTGCAGCGCTGTCTGGAACTCTTTGCGGCGCCCGACCTGGCCTGGGAAGCCAAGCAGCTGTACCACGACCGGGAAGAGGTTACCGTGCACCTGTGGCGCCGTGGCTAGAAAAGTCGCTGCCTCCGCGCCAAAGGGGCAACGGGCGCCGTCAAGCGACCCGCGGTGAAAGTCTTGTAGGGTTAAGCCTGGCGTTGCGTGAAAATCTCATAAATCAGCGCCAGATGGTCCTTAACGTTCTCCTCATTAATGTTCTTTGGCGGCACGCGGAAAATAAGCTGTAGGGCATAGTTAAAGCTGTCTTCCGG
Organism: uncultured Cardiobacteriaceae bacterium; assembly: GCA_963533935.1. GTDB lineage: Bacteria > Pseudomonadota > Gammaproteobacteria > Cardiobacteriales > Cardiobacteriaceae > CAUSKK01. Next base: position 14,962 of record CAUSQL010000013.1, on the reverse strand, counting down.
CCAGGAGCGGTTCAGCTGATAGCGGTCATTAATGGCGGCGCGAATCACCAGATAGACCGGCAGCAGGTGTATGTGGCTGATGTCCACATTGCGGAAGTCCACCGGCTCGCGGCTGTTAAACTGCCGCGCCTCAATTTGCAGCATATTGAACAAATCCTGGATTTTTTCACCGGTCATGGCGGGCAATTCACCCTTACTCAGCTCCTGCCGTTCCAGGTGTTGCAGGGAGAATTTCCGAACGAGACCCTTATTCTGCTTGGGCTCCGGCGAGCGAAAGCTATCCCGCAGATAATGGTTGGCCGGCCGGCCATATTCAATTTTTTCTAATTTATTACTGCTCATCTGTCTGCTCTGCGCTTACCGGGAGCGCGTCAATGTTAATTAGTCGATTGGCAAAATTGGGGCGGAAGCGGCCATTGTCAATGTGCACCAGCCGATTGGCTTCTCCGCCCAAATCAATGATGTCGAAGAGGCGATTCTGGGCCAGCAGGTACTGGTAGCAATAAATAACCGCCTCCTCCATGGACTGGCGGGTGAATTCCTCCCGCTGCGGGATTTCCAGCGAGAAATATTCACAGATGTTTAAAAAGAGCGGCTCCAGATTAAAGCTGCCGTCCCCGTTAAAAATCAGTTCCCGCTGGCGACGGTCAAAGCGCATCATCTCCAGAATTTCCCGCACCAGCGCCGCCGTTAGGGTCATTAATCAGTTCTCCTCGCCCAGCACCTTGGCCACGGCGATTACCTTTTCCCCGGCCCGCGGCTTAATCAAACGCACCCCCTGGCTGTTGCGGCCGATAACGCTGATGTCCGCCGCCGGCGTGCGAATCAGCATGCCGTTATCGGTGATTAGCATCACGTCGTCTTCGGCGCTGACAAGCAGCGAGGCCACCGCCGCGCCGTTGCGTTCGGAGCATTTAATGTCAATGACCCCCTTGCCGTGGCGGCCCTTAATGGGGTAGTCGCTGAGCAGGCTGCGCTTGCCGAAGCCGTTTTCCGTAACCGTGAGAATTTCCCCGCCCTGGTCCTTGGACACCAGCGTTAGGGCAATGACCTTTTCCTGCTCTTCCAGCCGCATGCCCTTCACTCCCCTGCTGGTGCGGCTCAGAGTGCGCAGGTCGTCCAAAAGAAAACGAATGGCGCGGCCGTTGCTGGCGAACAACATGATTTCCTCGCCGGGGCGGCCGATGGCCACGTCCACCAGCTGGTCGTCCTCCTGGAGCAAGATGGCCCTCTTACCGCGAATGTTGTTGCTGGCGTATTCGGTCAGCGGCGTTTTCTTAATCATGCCCCGGGCGGTTACGGCAATGAGGAACTGGTCAGGGGAAAAGTTCCGCACCGGCAAAATATTGGTGAGCCGCTCGCCCTCTTCCAAGTTCAGCATATTTACCACCGGACGGCCCTTGGCTCCGCGGCCGGCCATGGGCACCTCAAAGGCGCGCAGCTGGTAAACCTTACCCTTAGAAGTAAAGCATTGCAGGGTGTCGTGGGCCTTGGCGACGATGAGGTGCTTAATAAAGTCCTCGTCCTTGACGGAGGTGGCACTCTTGCCGACGCCGCCGCGCTGCTGGGCCTCGTAGTCCGTCAGCGGCTGGGATTTAATGTAGCCCTCGTGGGACAGGGTGATGACGCAGTCCTCGTCGGCGATGAAGTCTTCCGCCCGCAGTTCACTGTAATTGACGGCAATTTCCGTGCGCCGCTGGTCGTTGAACTGCTCACGAATTTCCTGCAATTCCGTCTTTAACACTTCCACCAGCCGCTGGTCGCTGGCGAGAATGGCCAGCAGTTCGCGAATTAAGGCCAGCTGCTCGCTGAAATCGTCGGCGATTTTTTCCTGTTCCAGGCCGGTGAGCCGGTGCAGCCTTAGCTCCAGAATGGCATTGACCTGGGCCGGCGACAGGCGGTAACCGGCCGCCTGGAGACCAAATTCCGCCCCCACGTCGTCCGGCCGCAACTGTTCGGCGCTCAGGTCGCCCAACAGCTGCTGCAAATCGCTGGTCGGCCAGCTGATTTGTTGTAAAACCTCGCGGGCTTCGGCGCTGGAGCGGGTCCGGCGGATTTCTTCAATGACCTGGTCCACGTTGTGTAGGGCTACCGAGAGCCCCTCGAGAATGTGGGCCCGTTCCCGCGCCTTGGCCAGCTCAAAGATGCTGCGCCGGGTGATTACCTCGCGCCGGTGATTTAAATACACCCGAAGCGCCTCGTGTAGAGTTAATTGCCGGGGCCGGCCGCCCACCAGCGCCGTCATATTGATGCTGAAGCTGTCCTCCAGCGGCGTCATGCGGAAGAGGTTGTTCAGCACCACGTCGGGATTTTCGCCGCGCTTCAGCTCAATGACCAGACGAATGCCGTCTTTGTCGCTCTCGTCGCGCAGGGCGCTGATGCCCTCCAGCCGCTTGTTCTTCACCAGTTCGGCAATCTTAATCATCAGGTTACTCTTCAGCACCTGGTAGGGAATTTCATCAACGACGATGGACTTGCGGCCCTCGTCCTCCTCAAAGTGGGTTTTGGCGCGCAGATAGATGCGGCCGGCGCCGCTGGCGTAGGCGTCGCGAATGCCCTTGGCACCGTTGATAATGCCGCCGGTGGGGAAGTCCGGCCCCTTCACGTAAACCATGAGTTCGTCCACCGAGGCGTTGGGGTTATCCAGCAGATGCAGGCAGCCGTCCAGCAGCTCGCCCAGATGGTGGGGGGGGATATTGGTGGCCAGGCCCACAGCAATGCCGGAGGTGCCGTTTAACAACAAATGGGGCAGGCGGGTGGGCAGCACCGCCGGTTCCTGCTGGGAACCGTCGTAGTTGGCGACGAAATCCACCGTGTCCCGCTCGATGTCCTCCAGCAGGCTATGGGCGATGCGGCTCATGCGCGCCTCGGTGTAGCGGTGGGCTGCAGCGCCGTCGCCGTCGATGGAACCAAAGTTGCCCTGGCCGTCCACCAGCGGATAGCGTAGGGAGAAATCCTGGGCCAGCCGCACGAGGGAGCTGTAAATGGCACTGTCGCCGTGGGGGTGATATTTGCCCATCACGTCGCCAACGATGGTGGCACTCTTCACATACTTCTTATTCCAGCTATTTCCCTGTTTATGCATGGAAAATAATATGCGCCGGTGCACCGGCTTTAGGCCATCTCGCGCGTCGGGTAAGGCCCGCCCGGCAATAACACTCATTGCGTAATCCCGATAGGAATTTTTCATTTCATCGACTAGGGTTACGGGCAGAATTTCTTGGGCAAATTTAGCCATGGAATTACTCCAGAATATTCATTCAAATTGGCCTTAAATTTTAGCACAAATGGCTTGGTTACTGGCTCCCTCGCCTTTTGTTGTGAATTTGCAACAAATACCTTTGCAATGCGTTCTTGGACAGTTTATTATGGCTGGGATTGTTGTTTATTTATCCCGACAACATCTTGGGAAATTCCCCAAACAAACTTGCAAGATTTGTTTATTCGGAGACATTTAATGAAAAAAACACTATGGGCTTTAATGGCCTTAGCAATGATTGGCACTGCGCAGGCGCAGCAGGAAATGGAGGATTTAACTTCCAAGGCTTCCGATGGCAGTGATATTTTTGTGAAAAACTCGTCCGGCAACTGCGTATTGGTGAAAGCCAACCGCGGTTACCGTAATTGTACTAATAAGGCGCCAGAGCCACCACCAACAGTTACACCTCCACCACCGATTCAAGTGGTTAATGAGACCGTTGAACTTGGCGCCGAAGCCCTATTTGACTTCGACAAATACAACTTGAAACCACGGGGCAAGGAAATCCTTGGCAACCTGGTGCAGGATTTGAATCAGCCGGGCGCCCACGTGGAAGGCATTAATGTGGTTGGCCACACCGACTCCATCGGTACCGACCGCTACAACCAGAAACTGTCCGAACGCCGTGCCAACAGCGTGGTTAAATTCCTTACTGGCGCTGGCGTACCGCCCAGCATCATTCAAAGCCACGGTGAAGGTGAACGCAATCCGGTTGCCACCAACAAAACCCCCGAAGGCCGTCAGCAGAACCGCCGTGTAGAAGTTTCCGTTAAAGGTTACCTGGAAAAACAACAGCAGGTAGTAGCTCCCGCCGGTGCTGCACCAATGCCACAGGGCGCTCCTCAGGGCGCACCGGTTGAGGGCGGGCCGGCTCCAGAACAATTGCAACAGTAAGCAATCTGGCCTTTAGGTCAGAATTGCAGTAGTAAGCAATCTGGCTTCAAAGTCAGAATTGCAAATAAGCAATCTGACCCCTAGGCCAGCAAATTTACCTCCCTATTGCCCCGTTTCGGGGCTTTTTTATATTAACCATGATAAGAACAACAACTATTGATGAAGCCCTCATTGACCCCCATGCGCTGGAAATAGTTCACACCATCAACCGGGCTGGCCATCAGGCCTATCTGGTGGGCGGCTGCATTCGCGATTTGCTGCTGGGGCAAACGCCTAAGGATTTCGACGTGGCCACCAGCGCTCACCCGGAGTAGGTGCATCGGCTCTTTCCCAACTGTCGCCTGATTGGCAAACGCTTCCGCCTGGCACATATTTACTTCAGCCACGACATCATTGAGGTGGCCACCTTCCGTCGCGAGGCCGAGCAGCGCGAGGAGGTGAAGGGCGATAACTGCTACGGCACCATGGAAGAGGACGTAATGCGCCGGGATTTCACCGTTAACGGCCTCTACTACGATGTGAAAAATAAGAAAATCATTGACACCATTAACGGCCTGGAAGATTTGCGCCAGGGCCTAATCCGAGTCATTGGCGACCCCAAAACCCGCTATCTGGAAGACCCGGTGCGCATGTTGCGGGCGGTGCGCTTCATTTCCAAATTAAATATGCAGCTGGAGGCGGAAACCGCCGACGCCATTCCGAAAAATCGAAAAAAGTTGGCCACCATTCCCGCCGCCCGCCTAGCCGACGAATGCCAAAAATTATTCCTCGGCGGCTACGGTCTGGATTGCTTTAATAATCTGCGGGAATACAAGCTCTTCACCATGCTATTTCCCGACGTGGACCGCATCTATTTTCACCCCAACGAAGCCTTCGCCCAATATTCCCTGAAACTGGCCCAGGCAGCCCTACAAAATTCCGATTCTCGCCTGAAAGAAGGAAAAAAAGTAACCATCGCCTTTATTTTTGCCGCCTTCCTCTGGCCGGTGTTCCAGCTGCAGTATGCGGGCATGCTCAAGGACGGCCAACGCAGCTGGCATGAGGTGATGCACGAGGCGGTGGACCTGGTGCTGATTGCCGCCAATGAGCGGGTTTCCGTGCCCATGCGCCTGCGGGCCATGATTCGTGAAATTTGGACGCTGCAGGCGCGCATTGAATTCGCCGCCGGCCAGCAGAAAAAGATGATTTCCATCTTGGCCCACCCGCGCTTCCGCGCCGCCTACGACTTCCTATTGCTACGCCAGGTGGCCGGGGAAAATCTCCAGGATTTAACGGAAATTTGGACGAATATTCAGGAAAATGCGGAAATCATGCAGCAGGCTGCCCGACAACGGCTGAAATATCGCCAGCTGGAAGATAGTTAATGGCCCGCTTCTGGGTGGGGCTGGGCAGTAATCTGGCCAATCCGCGCCACCAGCTGGAAGAAGCCCGCCACGCCTTAGCGGCCCGCTTCCACGAATTGGCCGCCGCTTCACTCTACGAAAGCCGGCCCTGGGGCTATGTGCACCAGCCCAACTTCCTTAACACGGTCATCGGCTACGACGGCGAAGAGTCGCCCCAGGCCATACTTGCATTCCTGCTGGCCCAGGAAAGCCGCCAGGGCCGCCAACGCACCATCGTCAACGGCCCCCGCAGCCTCGACCTGGATTTGCTGCACTACGAGGGACAAAGCAGCTGCACCAGCGATTTAATGCTGCCCCACCCGCGGCTGGGCCAGCGGGCCTTTGTTATCGTCCCCTGGGCGGAAATTGCTCCTACCTTAATTCTGCCCGACGACCCGCGGCCGCTGGCGCAGCGGGCTCAAGACTTTAGCCCCAGCGATTGCTGGCCCCTAGGCGATTAATTACCGACAACGGGGCGCTTCCCCTGTATGTATCTAGAGCTTTAAATACATACAGGGGAAGCGCCCCGTTGTATTTAATTGACCTGTGGAGCGATGATTAAAGCGATAGAAAGCCATTGGACGGCATATGGCCTAGCATTGCACCTAAGCTCTGCCATACATTGGGAAGTTGATACTTGGCATGCAGCTAATTCCTAACCTATCCCTAGCCTTATACAAACGAACGGGCGGTTGTTTGCTTGCGCTCACGCACCCTTACCTACGGACGGGCGCTTAGGGTGTATGTATTTAAAGCTCTAAATACATACACCCTAAGCGCCCGTCCGTTTGTAAAACTACTCCCTCTCCGGCAGCTGCGCCCCGGCCCGCTGCCATTCTTCCTGGCGGTTCATCTCTTCTAAGGCCTGCATCAGCCGCTGGCACAGCTCCGTACAGCCCTGGCCGCTGACCCCGGAAATGGCACAGACTGGCCCGCTCCAACCCCAGGCGCGGTCAATTTCCGCCCGCTTCTCCTCCTGCTCCTCCGGGCTTAGCAGGTCCATCTTGTTTAACACCAGCCAGCGCGGCTTATCGCGCAGCTCGGCGCTGTATTTCCCCAATTCCTCCTCCACCTGCCGGAAGTCCGCGATGGGGTTCTGGCTGTCGCTGAGCGGCGAGCAGTCCAGCAGATGCAGAAGTATGCGGGTGCGCGCCAGGTGGCGCAGGAATTGGTGGCCCAGGCCGACGCCCTCGGCAGCACCTTCCACCAGGCCGGGAATGTCGGCCATGACAAAGCTCTGCAGCTGGCCCACGTAGACCACGCCTAAATTCGGGTGCAGGGTGGTGAAGGGGTAGCTGGCGATTTTCGGCCGCGCCTGGGACACCTGACTAATCAGGGTGGATTTGCCCGCGTTCGGCAGCCCCAGCAGGCCCACGTCGGCCAGCACCTTCAATTCCAGCCGCAGATGGCGCTCTTCGCCCGCGGTGCCCGGCTTGCACTGGCGCGGCGCCCGGTTGGTGGAACTCTTATAGCGGGTATTGCCGAGGCCGTGGAAGCCGCCCTGGGCCACCAGTAAGCGCTGGCCCTCTTCCACCAGGTCGCCGAGCAGCTCTTCCGTTTCTTCGGCAAATACCTGGGTGCCGATGGGCACGTTGATAAACAGGTCGGCGCCGCTCAGGCCGCGGCGGTTGCGCCCCTCGCCGGGCTGGCCGTTCTCCGCGCGGAAGCTGCGCTGGAAGCGGAAGTCGGCCAGGGTGTTAATGCCGGCGCTGGCCACCAGATAGACGCTGCCGCCGTCGCCGCCATCGCCGCCGTCGGGGCCGCCGAAGGGAATGTATTTTTCCCGGCGGAAGCTGACAATGCCGTTGCCGCCCTTGCCCGCCTGCACGTAAATGCTGGCCTCATCAACAAAAATCATGTTGCTCCTGCGCCTACATGCTGTCCAGAATGCGCTTTCTCACCTCGGCCACTTCGCTGGCGGTAATAACGCCGGATTTTTCCAGCACCAGCAGGGTGTGCATGCGGTCTTCGATGGAATCCTGGCCCTTGGGCGCGTCGGCCAGGGCGGCCAGGTCTTCGCTCAGCTGTAATTCATTGAATTCACTGGGAAAATCCCGGGCGTAATTTTCCCCCAGCAGCTGGAGGTAGCTGCGCAGGCTGAGGGATTGTTTTGCCGGCGCCTGCTTTAGCACCTGTAAAAGGGAATGATAGGCCTGGGCGGAATTCATGGAAATGGGGCCGTCGCCCACGGTGGCGCCGCGCATGGCCATTAGCACTAAAAATATTAAAACCAGCGCCACAAAAAACATGGCCACAATTAAATGGGTACTCATGGATCTTCCTCAAAGCATTAAAAGAGGCCCATTCTAAACTATGGCCGCCCGGCCTTTATAATTAGCCGGACTTTCATAATTGGTGGAGATGTAATGAATCAGGACGCGGAAATTGCCCAGCGGGCCCAATTGGCACCCATTGGCCAAATTGCCGAAAAATTAGGCCTGCGGGACTTTGAACCCTACGGCCATTTCAAGGCCAAGATTGACCCGGCCGCCGCCTTCCGCCTGCCCGACCGGCGCGGCAAGTTGGTGCTGGTTACGGCCATTAATCCGACGCCGGCCGGCGAGGGCAAAACCACCGTAACCATCGGCCTGGGCGACGGTCTGAATAGATTGGGGAAAAGAACCGTCATCGCCCTGCGGGAGCCGTCCCTGGGGCCGGTCTTTGGCATTAAGGGCGGCGCCGCCGGCGGCGGTCATGCCCAGGTGGTGCCCATGGAAGACATTAATTTGCACTTCACCGGCGATTTTCACGCCATCACCAGCGCGAACAACCTGCTCGCTGCCCTAATCGACAACCACATTTACCAGGGCAATAAATTAAATCTGGACCCGAAGCGAATTCTCTGGCGCCGGGTCATGGACATGAACGACCGGCAGCTGCGTAACATCATCGGCGGCCTGGGCAAAGCCAGCGACGGGGTACTGCGGCCGGACGGCTTCGACATCACCTCCGCTTCGGAAGTCATGGCCATCGTTGGCCTGGCCGAGGATTTGGCCGACCTGAAGCAGCGGCTCGGCCGCATCATCGTTGGCTACGACCGCCAGGGCAATGTGGTGCGGGCGGAACAGCTGAAGGCCGCCGGCGCCATGGCCGCCCTATTAAAGGAAGCCATGAAGCCCAATCTGGTGCAAACCTTGGAGGGTAATCCGGCGCTGGTGCACGCTGGGCCCTTCGCCAACATTGCCCACGGCTGCAATTCCCTGCTGGCCACCAAATTGGCCCTACATCTGGGGGAAATCGCCGTAACCGAAGCGGGCTTCGGCGCGGACCTGGGGGCGGAAAAATTCTGCAATATCAAATGCCGCCTGGGCCAGCTGCGGCCGGACTGCGCCGTCATCGTCGCGACGCTGCGGGCGCTGAAATATAACGGCGGCGTGGCCAAGGAGGCGGTGATGAATCCCAACGGGGACGCGCTCCGGGCCGGCCTGCCCAATCTGCTCAAGCACGTGGAAAATATGAAAGATGTGTTTGGCCTGCCGGTGGTGGTGGCCATCAACGAGTTCGTCGGCGACTCGGACGAAGAAATGCAGATGGTGGAAGAGGCCTGCGCAGCGCTGGGGGTGAAGGTGGCCCGCTGCCGGGTGTGGGCTGAGGGTGGCGCCGGGTCCCTAGAGTTGGGCCAGCGGGTGTTGGAAGCCCTGGCAGAGCCCAATCATTTCAAATTTACCTACGACACGGGCGCTTCCCTGGAGGTAAAAATTAACGCCATTGCTCGGGAAGTTTATGGCGCGGCGGCGGTGCAGTTCAGCGAGGAGGCCCGCCAGGAAATGGCCAATCTGGCCCGCCTTGGCCTGGACCGGCAGCCGGTGTGCATGGCGAAAACCCAATATTCCCTCAGCGATAATCCGCAGTTACTCGGTCGGCCCAGCGGTTTCACCCTAACCGTGCGGGCGCTGACCGTGGTCAATGGGGCCGGCTTCATTGTCGCCATCTGTGGCGCCATGATGCGCATGCCCGGTCTGCCTTCCCTGCCATCGGCAGAACGCATTGACATTGATAAAGATGGCAAGATTAGCGGTTTGTTTTAAAAGGAGTTTTCGATTATGACAACCATATTTCGTAGTATTTTCCGCCTCGGTATCCTGTGCATGGTGGCCGGCATCGTAGTGAGCATGCAGATGAAGACCTTACCGAAAATGACCATGACGGTGATTCTGCTCGGCCTGGTGGCTGTGTACCTGCTCTGGGCCCTGTTCAGCGCCAACCGGCCCAACACCTACAGCGGCCCCAACGAATGCTTCGCTGACCTCATGGGTGACATCTGCGCCTACACCTGGACCTTCGGCGCCCTGGTGCTGTGGCTGCTCGCCCCACGCATGCACTGGCTGGACCTGCGCACCCAACCCCACTACAACCTGACCAGCTGGTTCCTAGGGGCCATGACCGCGGTTACGCTCATTGAACTGGCTGTGTCCGTGCGCACTTCGCTGCTGACCATGTTCCGCATTGACTCCATTAGCGTCGGTCGCCGCTATTGAGAGCTGGGGCCTTCCACGGAAGGCCCCCTTGCTTGAATAAGGGGTCCGCGGCGCCATTTCTTAACTTTTAACCACAGGAAAAACTATGGCCTATCTATCCGGCAAAAAAATTCTCATCACTGGCCTGGCCAGCAACCTATCCATCGCCTACGGCATTGCCCAGGCCATGCACCGGGAGGGGGCGCAGCTGGCCTTCACCTATCAAAATGAAAAGCTCAAGCCGCGGGTGGAAAAAATGGGCGCGGAATTGGGCGGCGAAATCTTCCTGCCCTGCGACGTGGGCAACGACCAGGAAATCCATAGCGTCTTCCAGGTGCTAGGGGAGGAATGGGGCCAGCTGGATGGGCTGATTCACTGCATTGCCTTTGCGCCGCGGGAGGCCATCGAGGGCCGCTTCCTGGACGGCTGCACCCGGGAGAACTTCCACACCGCCCACGACATCAGCGCCTACAGCTTCGTGGCCCTGATGCGGGAAGCCTATCCGCTGATGAAGGGCCACAACAGCGCCGCCCTGGCCCTCACCTATCTGGGCGCGGTTAAGGCCATTCCCAACTACAACACCATGGGCCTGGCTAAGGCCAGTTTGGAGGCGGCCATTCGCTATCTGGCGGCGGATTTGGGCGTCGATGGCATTCGCGTTAATGGCATTTCCGCCGGGCCAATCCGCACGCTGGCGGCGTCGGGCATTAAGGATTTCCGCACCATGCTGAAGGGCTTTGAACAGACGGCGCCGCTGCGCCGCTGCGTAACCACCGAAGAGGTGGGCAATCTGGCCTCCTTCCTCTGCTCGGACCTGGCCTCGGGCATTACTGGAGAAATCAGCTACGTGGACGCGGGCTACAACATTTTTTCCAGTGTACAATTGGCCAAAGATGATGAGTGATTTATAATTTTTAAACAATCTTTGCGACGGCCAAACCTGAGGGTTTGGTCATTTTTTTATATTTAATTCAAGAGGATAACATGAGCGTACAGTTCCCCATGACCAGCCAAGGTGCGCAGAAACTGCGCAGTGAGCTGGAAAAACTAAAGACCCAGGACCGGCCGCAGGTCATTGAGGCCATTGCCGAGGCGCGGGCCCACGGCGACCTGAAGGAAAATGCCGAATACCACGCGGCCCGCGAGCGCCAGAGCTTCATTGAAGGGCGCATTCAGGACATCGAATATAAATTGGCCAACGCCAACATCATTAATCTGGACGACATTCCCCGCAACGGGCGAGTTATCTTCGGCACCACCGTGGACTTGGAAGATGGGGATAGCGGCGAAGAGATGACCTATAAAATCGTCGGCGAGGACGAGGCGGACGTGAGCAATGGTTTAATTTCCAACACATCCCCCATTGCCCGCGCCCTCATGGGCAAAGAGGTGGGCGAGACCGTCAGCGTAATTACGCCCAGCGGCACGCGCACCCTCGACATTCTTGACATTCGCTACCTTTAATCCCCCGCCGCCCTATTTGTCATTAGAATAGGCGGTCGCGTCCGGCGCATTATTTCCTAATGCCAATTACCCAAAAATTTTGTAAGAACCAATGGACAGTTCGCTGTCCATTTGGTTTTTAGTTGGAAAAAGGTTGATGATTAGTCTACTTATTGCTGTTTTTATCGTTTTATTTGTATTTATCGTTGCCAAGCTGCGGGGGCTGCTGGAGTTCTCTGCGCCGCGGCACATTACCTACTGGGAAAAGGAGCGGGAGGAAATCAGCCCGCTGCTGGAGGAAATGTTTGCCGAGCGGGGATTAACCCTGCTGAGCCTGGGCTTTAAGCCGCTGTGCCCGGCCCAGGTGGAATTGGAGCCCCCCATTGAGAGCGTGGCCAGCGAATGCCGCTTCTACATTAATCTTGACCGGCGCACGGTGGCCAAGGTGCAAATCATCTACCGCCTCGACCACAGCCAATCGGCGCAGATTGATTTCTACAGTCGCCAGCCCGCTGGGGGCCCCCTGCTGAAAACCTGCCGCGCCAGCGCCGACAGCTTTCTGGAGCGCCGCCCTTATATTCAGATTATTAATAGCGATGACACCCGCCGCCTCTACGAGAGCCACCAGCGGTTTCTGGAGGAAATGGAAGGGGTGCCCTGGCCCGAGGATAACCGGCAGATACTGTGGCTCATCGGCGAGTTCCAGGAGAATCTAATTCTGGAGAACATTAAGAAGGGGCTGCTGACGGATAAGCAGAACGGCGCCCTGGGTCTGACGGTGAAGGGCGCCTACAGCACCTTCTTCGGCGAGAAACTTAAAAACGTGAACTACGACAACGTGCCGACGGCGCGGCTGGTGCTCTTCCACCTCATTCAGGAGAAGCAGCGGCGGCTCTATTTCTACCTGCCCCAGTACCAGGAATGGCTATTCTTCATCACCTGCCTGGCCGGCATCATGTTGCTCAGCAGCTATTTCCTCAATCTGGACTACGCCCTGCCGCTGCTGCTGGTCATTCTTATCCACGAGGGCACCCACTGGCTCACCCTGCGCCTGCTAGGGCACCGGAAAATCAATGTGGTTTTTGCGCCGCTGGTGGGGGGCATTACCATCAGCCGCGAGGAAAATCCGTCGGCGGCGGACATGGCCTGGACGGCGCTGCTGGCGCCGCTGGTGAGTCTGGCCCTGGGCATCGGCCTATTTCTCGCGGCGGCGGCGGCCCCGGACACCAATAAATTCATTCACAGCCTGGGCATGGACGGCAAATTCTTCTACAACTTTGTGCGCCTGCTGCTCATCGTCAATGTGCTGAATCTGTTTCCCATGCTGCCGCTGGACGGGGGCCAGCTGCTGCGCCACCTGTTCCCGCGCCAGTCCCTGGGCCTGGCCATGCTGTTCTGCCTAATCTCCCTGGCGCTGCTGTTCTGGTACATCAGGAAATACAACTTCTACGGCCTGGCCATTATCCCCGTGGGCCTGGTGATAATGCTGGGGCGGCTGTGGATGCAGAGCGTCTGCCTGGCCCGCTGGCGGGAAGAGCCGGACAGCAACGCCATGAAGGATTTCCACCAGGCGCTGAACATCGTGCGGGAAACCTACCCGCGCATGGGTGGCAATGCGCTGGGCCAGGCGGAATTGGCGAAGGAAATGGTGCTCACGGTGCGGGAATCGCGCATGAACTGGCTGGGGCGCATTTTCTTTCTGCTGGTCTGGCTGAGCGCGGCGCCCATCACCTACTGGGTCATTTACAAAATGCCCCTATAAAGGGCCGCCCTTAAGCAATTTATAAATACAGGGGAAGCGCCCTTCTGTTTGTTTATGGCCTTAAACAAACATGGGGGCGGTTCTTCGATCTGACGGTCTCAGCGCTGCGCTGTTCTTCGCTCCTTCGGAGCTCAGGCCTTCGGCTCCTCTTATATGTTTAATCCCTGAATTACATACAGCAAAAGCGCCCGTCTGTATTTATACAGCGGGCGCATGAATGGGCTCCGGTTTACCGGCCTAGTAATCCTATTGGGCGGTGGGACTGGCCGTTGCCGTTGGGGTGGCCGTAACGCTGGCGAGGGCCTGCTGGGCCTGGGCCACACCGGCCGCCGCCGCGTCCTTCGCCTGGTTTAGAGCCGGCTGCACTGCGGCTTTAGCCTGTTCTAAACCCTGTTGGGCCGCCGTCTGGGCCTGGGCCAGCCCCTGTTTGGCGGCGTCCTGGGCCTGGGCCATGCCCGCCGCTGCTGCGGTTTTCGCCTGGTCTAGGGCCGGCTGCACCGCGGCTTTGGCCTGTTCCAAACCCTGCTGGGCCTGGCCGAGGCCGGTGGCGACGGCGCCCTGCACCTGGTTAAGCACCGGCGTGGCCTGGGCTTCCACCTTTTCCAAACCACCGGCCACCGGCTGTGCAGCCGTTGCCTGAGCGGCCGTTGCCTGCACAGGCGTTGCCTGAACCGGCGTTGCCTGGGTGGCTACCGCCTGCACTGGCGCGGGGGCCGACTGGGTTTGGGCGGGGGCGGTGGCTTGCACGGTCGCGGTCGGCGCGGCCACCAGCTCCGTTGGCGTCGGGCTGGCTGGCGCCGTCCATTCCATAATTGCCTTGGCGCCACTGTGCAGGGCGCTTTTCCCCGCCGTTACCGCCTTATCCTTAAGGGCGCCGGTCTGTTCCTTAACCACGGTGCCAACGGCGCCGGCCGCCTCCTTGGTGGCCGTAAGGGCAGTGCCGATTTTATCCAGGGCCACGTCCACATTGCTGGGGGCCGTCGGGCTGGCCGCGGGCTGCTGGGCCTTCGCCAGGCCAGCCCATAGGGCAAGAATCCAGATTTTTTTCATATTGCTCTCCTTGTGTTTAACAAAAATGCCGACCTATCTTAAAAGGCCCGGCACCAATTACCAATTTTTGCCCCATTTACCGACGGACGGGCGCTTTGTATGTACGTAAAGCTAGTCGGGAAACTCAAGAAACTGCGGCGGCACCGCCGCCACCAGCCAGACCCCGTTGTCAGCCCGGTAGAAGGGGCAAGCCATGGCCGCCGCCCGCACCGTCAGCACCACCGGCTTGCCGTGGCGCTGGCCCACCTTCATAGCCGTGGCCACGTCGCTGGACAGATGCACCAGGTGCCGGCCCTGCGGCGTTAGCCCCTCGGCGCGGATTGAGGGAAGAAAGTGCCGCGCCGTGCCGTGGTAGAGCAGCGCCGGCGGCGGCCGGCGATGAGGAGGTAATTTCCGAGGACTAGGAATTAACAAACGTAGAACTGGTTCTTCTCCCTGCGGTCGCTGGCAAAGCCAGTCGCTAGCGCTCAGTGCTTCGCTTCCACCGTATGTATTAGGGATAATTACATACAGTAGAAGCGCTTCCCTGTCTGTAAGACAGGGAGGCGCGTGAGCCGACGCAGGAGGCGACTGGCGAAGCCAGCGACCGCAGGGAGAACAACCGCTTCTATGTTTGTAAAACAGAGAAGCGCGTGAGGCATTTATGGCGAATAACCGCTTCCCGGCACCTGCGGCCTGGGGGTCCGGCAGGGCGCCAGGATGTCCATGTCCTGCC
>CAUSQL010000012.1:0-38403 GCA_963533935.1 uncultured Cardiobacteriaceae bacterium | reverse complement strand
GGACACTATCAGGGTTTTACCAACGGCCCTAGTATTACTAGGGCCTTTTTATTATCTAAATTTTTTCCCCTTATATATATAAAATTACGGCTCCTATTTAGGAGCCGTTTTATATTTTCTATAGTTAGATAGGTTTGGTTTTAATTTAATGCTTTTAGGGCCGCTTCATAATTAACGTGGTCTGTTACTTCTTCTGTAATTTCGCTGTAAATAACTTTATTTTGTTCGTCAAGAATAACCACCGCACGTGCACATAAACCTGCTACTGGGCCACTGGCGATATCAACACCGTAATTTTTCTTAAATTCCGGTGAGCGGAAGCAGGATAAATTAATTACATTTTCTAAACCTTCGGCGGCACAAAAGCGCTGTTGCGCAAAGGGTAAATCCATAGAAATGCAAAGAACTACGGTATTTTTTAAATTACTGGCCTCCTGATTAAAGCGACGGACCGAAGTGGCGCAAACGCCGGTATCTACAGAAGGAAAAATATTTAAAACCTTTCTTTTGCCGGCGAAGTCAGCTAATTGCTTTTCGCTTAAATCCTTTGCTACCAATTTAAAATCTGGGGCAGTGCTACCAACGCCAGGTAAGACGCCGTTAACCTGAATGGGGTCGTTGTGAAATGTGGTCATAGAATCCTCAATTGAAAAAATAAAAAGAAAAACTCATGATGATTTACTGAGTGTATTAAAACGCACCGGCGCGGGCTCGGTCAATATACAACTGTCGTAGGGCTAAAGTTTTTTTACCCATTTGCCCATCGCCAATGCTATGGCTGTCTATGGAGATTACCGGCTGGGCGAAGGTGGTGGCAGAGGTAATGAATGCCTCATCGGCCCCCAATGCTTCTTCCAGCCGGAAGGGCCGCTCTTCAAACTCCAGGCCCACTTCGCCCAGCAGCTCGCTTTGGCTGGTTTTAGTTATGCCATTGAGAATTGCGTGGCTGGCGGGTCTAGTTATGGCCCGATTATCTTTAATAATCCAAGCGTTACAGGAAGAACCTTCAGTGATAAAGCCATCTTCTTCAAACCAGCAATCATCAAAGCCGCGCCGTTTCGCATTGGTCTTGGCGAGAGATTGATACAACAGCTGGGTGGTTTTTATGTCCCGCCGCCGCCAGCGTTGGTCGGGGCAGATGGTAATTTTCCAGCCTTTGGGTGCTTCAATTTCCTTCGCTTGGGTAAAGGCAATAACCGTTGGTCGCATATCTTCATGAATAATGAAATCACGCGGGCCCACGCCGCGGCTGATTTGCCAGTAGACCAGGCCAGTTTTTAACTGGTTTTTTTGGATTAAATTTTCAGCGATGGCCGTCCATTCCGTCTGACTTAATGGATTTTTCATGTGAATTTCGCCTAACGACCGCTCTAGGCGGACCAGATGGCGTTTATTATCAATTAATCTCCCATCAATAACTGCGCTTACCTCATAGATGCTATCGCCCATGAGAAAACCCCGGTCAAAAATGGAAATTTTTGCTTCATTTTCGGGCACATAGGCCCCATTCACATAAACAATAGCCACGCCATTACTCCCAAAAGCTTAAATTAAGTGGATTAAGTTTTAACGCCGGCTGCCCTGAGGGTACCGGGTTACTCTGATTTGGAAGGTCTTGCCTTCACCGGGCAAATTATCCTCTCTCGCTGGAGGGGGTTCAATCAAGGAAATTAAATGAAAGACGATATTTACGACCAGTCGCGGCCGCCGGAGGAATTTCGCTTTGATGGCCGGGTGGCATCGGTGTTTCCGGACATGATTAACCGTTCTATCCCCGCCTACCAGGGGCTGCTGCAACTCATTGCCAGCCTGGGCCGCGGCTACCTGCGGGAGAACGGTCTGGCCTACGATTTGGGCTGTGCCACCGGCGGGGCGGCCCTGGCCCTGCGGCCATATTTACCGCCCGGCGCGCGGCTGATTGCGGTGGATTTATCGGCGCCCATGGTGGAACGGCTGAACAATTTAATCGAGGGCCACGGCTGGACGAATCTGACCGCCGAGCAGGGCGACCTGCTGCACTGGTCATTTCGGCCGGCCCAGCTGATGATTTTGAACTTCACCCTGCAATTCATTGATAAGAGGGAACGGGACGGGCTGCTGAAGACCATCTTCGACCATTTAGAACCCGGCGGTGCGCTGCTGCTGGCGGGGAAAACCGACCGGCCCGAATGGGTCAGCTGGCACGAGGACTTTAAGGAGCTGCAGGGCTATTCCCGCCTGGCCATTGCCCAGAAGCGCAGCGCCCTGGAGAACGTGATGAAGCTGGACAGCGAGGCGGTGCTGGAGGAGCGGCTACGGCGGGCGGGTTTTCGCAAAATTCACAATTACTTCCGCGCGCTGCAATTCCAGGGCTGGCTGGCGGAGAAGGATTAATGCCATTTACAAACGGACGGGCGCTTCCCCTGTATGTAATTTCCCATGCACATTAAGAAAATCTTCATTGAAAACATCAACGGCCTGCGCGGCCGCCACTGCTTCGACTTGAGTAAATTCCGCGGTCTCTTCGCCATTACCGGCCCCACCGGCGCCGGCAAGAGCACCATTCTCGATGCCATTTGCCTGGCGCTCTTCGGCCAGACGCCGCGGCTGAAAACCATCAGCGCGACCCAGAACGAACTGATGAGCCTGGGGGAAAGCCACTGCCGCGCGGCGGTGGAATTCACCCTGGCCGGCCGCAGCTATTTGGCCAGCTGGCAGCAGAAGCGTTCCAGCGGTAAGCAACCCTTTGCTAACCCGGTGCACAAGCTGGCCACCGGCGCCGGGGAAATCATCAGCGAGAAGAAATCCGACACGGAAAAGGCCATTCGCGAGCTGCTGGCCCTGGACTTTCCGCAGTTCTGCCAGACGGTGCTGCTGGCCCAGGGGCAATTCGACCGCTTTCTGGACGCCAGCGAGGCCGAGCGCGGCCGCATTTTCGAGCGCATTTCCCAGGTTTCCCTGTACCGGGAGCTGTCGCGCCGCGCCTTTGAGCGCCAGCGCCAGGAGCAGGAACAGCTGCAACGGCTGGAAATTCAGCGGGACAGCATCGACCTGCTTAGCGACGGGGAACAGGCGGCGATGGAGGCGGAACGGCAGCAATTAATCCAGCAATCCCAACGGGAAGCAGCGGAACAGCGGCGGCAGCAGCTCTACCACTGGCGCCAGCGCCGCGAGCTGGAACAGCGTCAGGCCCAGCTGACTGATGAACGGGAACGGCTGGCGGCCCAGACGGCCCAGTTCTTCGCCCAACCCATCGACCGCTGGCAGCGGAGCGAGGCGGGGCGGCCGCTCTTTCTCGCCCAGCAAAATTCCCAATTAAAGCTGGAACGGCTGGAACAGCAGGATTGGCAGCTGGCGGAGCAGGAACGGCAGCAGCAGGCCCAGCTGGCCGAACTGGAAGAGGAGCGGGAACCGCTGCGGGCGCGGTTGGAAGAGGAGCGCCATGGGCTGGCGGCGTGGCAGGAGCGGCAGCGGCGGCGGGAACAGCTGAACCAGCAACGGCAGCTGCTGGAAGAGCGGCAGCGACTTCTCCCCCAAGCGGCGGCCGACGCCTTTCCGGACGGCCAGGCCGGCGCCGAGCTGGAACGGCTATTGGCGGGCAGTTCCCTGGAGCAGCGGGAAGGCCAATGGCACCAGTGGCTGCAGGCCCAACGGCTGGCGGAGACGGAAGCCCAGCTGGCGGCGGCGACCCAGCAGCTGGCCGCCTGTGAAGCACAATGGCGCCACGGCCAATGGCAGCGGGCCGATTTGGGCGAACTGCGCCGGCAGCTGCGGCCGGGCGAGCCCTGCCCGCTCTGCGGTTCCCGGGAGCACCCGCTGGAACAGGCCGCGGGCCTGCCGCTGACGGATTTAACGAACCAGCTGCACCGGGCCCAGCGCCAGCTGGCGACGCTGGAGGAACGGCAACGGCAGCAGCGGGAACAGCTGGCGCAATTAAACAGAGAATTCCCGCCGGCGCCGGCGGACATTGAGACGCTCTGGCCCCGCTGTTGGGCATTGCGGCAGCGGTATTTGGCCTGGCAGCACCGGGAAATCGCCGCGGCGCTGGCGCCGCTCCGGGCGGAATTGGCCAACGACGACGGGGCCACGGGTGCCGAGCGGGAACGGCACTGCCGGGAGCTGGAACGGCAGTGGGCCGAGTGGGAACGGCGACAGCGGGAACTAGAGGGCCAGGGCCAGCGGCTGGCGGGCCAGCGGCAGCAGCTGCGGGAGCAGCGGGCAGAACTTAACCGGGAACGGGACGAACAGGCGCAGCACTGGCGGGATTTTCTCCGGGAAGAGGGCTGGTGCGCGGCGGAATTCCAGCAATATCTGCTGCCGGAGGGCCAATGGGCGGCCATTCAACGGCAGCGGCAACAATTGGAAGAGGAACAGCGGCAGCTGGCGCGGCGCGCGGCGGATTTGCAGGCCCAGCTGGAGCTTAGCTACGGCCGCAATTTGCCGGACGAAGAGCAATGCCGGGAGGAACTGGCCCAGCTGGAGGAGGCGGAAAATTTACGGGTTGAGCGGCTCGGCCGGATTAAGGTGCTGCTGGAGCGGCAGGAACAGCAGCGCCGCCGCCTGGGGGAACGGCTACAGCAGCTGGAGGCGCAGCGGCGGGAGAGCCAGCGCTGGCAGCGGCTGAACGGCCTCATCGGTTCGGCCAAGGGCGACGAACTAGTGAAATTCGTCCAGGGCATTACCTTTGACCAGCTGCTATTCCAGGCCAACGGCCAGCTGCGGCGCATGGCGCCCCGCTACCAGCTGCGGCGGCGGCCGGCGGCGCTGGATTTGGAAATCATCGACTGGCAGCAGGGCGGCCAGCTGCGCAGCTGTAAGAATTTGTCCGGCGGCGAGAAATTTCTGGTGTCGCTGGCCCTGGCCCTGGGCCTGTCGCAGCTGAGCAGCGAGCAGGCGACGCTGGACTGCCTCTTCCTTGACGAGGGCTTCGGCACCCTGGACAGCGAAAACCTGGATTTGGTGCTGGAAGCGCTGGAGCGGCTGGAGGCCGGCGGCAAGCTGATTGGTGTCATTTCCCACATCGACAGCCTTAAGGAGCGCATTAGCCAGAGCATTAATCTGTAATTACAAACAGCCGGGCGCTTCCTATGTATGTTTATTGGGTGCTTTAAACATACATCCTAAGCGCCCTTATGTTTGTATAAATGCCTTTACCGACAACGGGGCGGTTCTTTGACCTGCAGGTCTCAGGCGCTGTTTTACAAACATATGGGCACTTCCCCTGTTTGTATAAACAGCCTTAAATACATACGGGGGAGGCGCAGCCTGAGCGCTAGCGAAGAACCGCCCGTCCATTTGTGACTCGCCTTTAACGCTAAGAATGCAGCATGTGCTCTATATCTGTCAGAAGGCCGTCTCAGCCCAGCGCTTTGCCGTAGTAAAGCTCGGCGTCCCGCATAAAACCACGTTTTAATCCTACTAAAGCTATTTATACAAACAGACGGGCGCTTTAGCTGTTTGTATAAACAGCCTTAAATACATACAGGGGAGGCGCAGCCTGAGCGCCAGCGAAGAACCGGAGCTCTGAGCGCTAGCGAAGAACCGCCCGCCCGTCCGTTTGTAATTCTCCGGCAATGGGGGGCAAAAGCCATGCGCTTTATATACGTTAGAAGGCCGTCTCAGCCTGGCGACTTGCCGTGGGAAAGCTCAAAGCCCCGCGGAAAACCACAGCTCAAAACGCCCTAAAAGCATTTATACAAACAGACGGGCGCTTTAGCTGTACGTAATTAAGGCCTTAATTACATACAAGGGAAGCGCCCCATTGTTTGTATAAGGCCGTTCATAGCTGCCCGGCCGTTTGTGTAAATCAAGAAATGACCAGGGGCTGGCGCGGCAAATTGGCCGGATTCCAATGCGCCAGCGCCTCCTGCAACATCAGCGGCGGCGGCGCCAGCGCCACCGGCTGGCCCAGCAAGCGCAGGCATTCCGCCAGCTGCCGGGTCAGAGCGGCTGCGTCCAACGGCGGCGCCGCCTTGCTCTTACTCAATTTCTGCCCGCGGCCGTCCAGCAGCAGCGGCAGGTGCAGGTACTCGGGGCGGTAGTAGCCCAGCAGTTCCTGGAGATAGATTTGTAGGGCCGTGGCCGGATACAGGTCCTGGCCGCGCAGCACCGTATTCACCCCCTGAAGCTGGTCGTCCACCACCACCGCGAGCACATAGGCGTAATCACCGTCGCGGCGCTGCAAAATCGGGTCGCCCAGGGCCGACAGGGCAAAGGCACTGGGGCCCAGCAGCCGGTCGGTGAAGCTAACGGTGCGGTCGGCCAGGGCCAGCCGCCGGGCGCCGGTGCTTTTGTCCCGGCCACGGCAGCAACCGGGATAGACCGGTCCCAGCGGGCCCAGGGCGGCGGCGGGCTGCCAGTCCCGCCGGCTGCAATCGCAGCAATAGCAATGGCCGCGCAGCCGGGCCAGGGCCGCCGCGTAATCTTCCAGATGCTCGCTCTGGCGGCGCACCTCCCCGTCCCAGTGCAGGCCCAGGGCGGTAAAGGTGCGCTTAATCTGGTCCATGTGCGCGGCGCGGCTGCGCTGCCGGTCCACGTCCTCGATGCGCAGCAGCCAGCGGCCGCCGCGGCTCTTCACGTCCAGATAGCTGGCGACGGCGCAATAGAGGGAACCCAGATGCAGCGGCCCGCTGGGCGTCGGAGCAAAGCGGCCGATGAGCATTAGTCAATCACCAGCGGGTCCACGTCCAGCTGGGCCAGGGCCCGCCGCTGCTTGGCCAGTTCCTGCAAAGTGCTGCGAATGGCCGGCAGCACCCGCTGTAGGGTGAGCCGGTCGCTACTTTGCAGCAGCAGCTGGGCCCGGTAATAGCCGGCCCGCCGCGCCAGCCCCGCCGGCACCGGCCCCAGCCATTGCAGCTGCGGCGCCAGATTCCGTTCCTTTAAATCCTGGAGCACGGCCAGGGCCTCATTCTCATCTCTATGTTGCACGGTCAGCAGCACCTGATGGCTGAAGGGCGGCAGCTGGGCCAGGCGGCGGTTCTCATAGAGGCGCCAGGCCGTGTCCCGGTAGTCCCGCTGGAAGATGGCAAAGATGGGGTGGCGCGGCTGGCGGGTTTGTACCCAGATTAACCCCTGGTTTTGCTCGCGGCCGGCCCGGCCCCCCACCTGGAGCAGCAGCTGGGCCAGGCGCTCCTCGCTGCGGTAATCGCTGCCGAAGAAGGCGCTGTCCGCGTCCACCACCGCCACCATTTGCAAATGTGGGAAGTGGTGGCCCTTGGCCAGCCACTGGGTGCCGATGAGTATGTCCACCTGGTGATTGCGCACCAGCTCCAGCGCTGCCTGGAATTGCTTCGCGGTGCTAAAGCTATCGCTGTCGATGCGCAGCAGGCGGGCCCGGGGAAACTGCTGGGCCAGTTCCTCCTCCAGCCGTTCGGTGCCTAGACCTTTAAAGATGAGATTCACCCCCTGGCAGCGGGGGCAGCGCGGCGGCAGCGCTTCACAGTGGCCGCAGTGGTGGCAGCGCAGCAGGTTGCGGCGCCGGTGCACCACCAGCAGGGCGGAGCAGTTGGGGCATTCCCCCTCGTAGTCGCAGTCCTTGCAGGCGAGGGAACGGCCGTAGCCGCGGCGGTTGAGGAACAGCAGCACCTGCTGGCCCCGGTCGAGGGTCTGGCGCATGGCACGGATTAGGGCCAGGCTGAGGTGGCCCACCTTGCCTTCGCGCAGGTCGTCCAGCACCAGCTGCGGCGGCTGCTGGCTGCGAGCGCGGCTAAGCAAACGCACGCAGTGCCAGCGGCCCTCCTTCACCTTGTGCAGCGCTTCCAGGCTGGGGGTGGCGCTGCCGAGGATTACCGGCAGATTCAGCCGCTGGCCGCGCCAGATGGCCAGGTCGCGGCAGTGGTAGCGCAGCTGTTCCTGCTGTTTAAAGGACAGGTCGTGCTCCTCATCGACGACGATTAACTGGAGATTTTTAAAGGGGAGAAAGACCGCCGAGCGGGTGCCGACGATGAAATCAATTGCGCCCAGCCGGCAGCCGTTCCACACCTGGCCGCGGCGCTTGGGCGGCAGCTGGGAATGGTAAACGGCGCCGCGCAGCCCCAGCCGCTTCTCGACGATGGCCAGCAGCAGATTGGTGAGGCCGATTTCCGGCACCAGCAGCAGCAGCTGGCCGTCGCCCCGGCGCAGTTCTTTAAAGGCCTGGGCGTAGAGCTCGGACTTGCCGGAGCCGGTGAGCCCCTCCAGCAGCGTTACCTGAAAGCCGGCCAGATGCGGGCGCAGGGCGGCCAGGGCTTCCCCTTGGGCGGCCGTTAGCTGTACTTCTTCTATCTCTGGCACCGTGATTTTCGGCGGCGGCGGCAGTTCTTTATGGCGGCGGACGTAGGGCGGCAGGGCGTTCTCCAGCACCGCCCCCAGCGGGTAGTGGTAATAGCGGCCGGCGAAGGCCAGCAGTTCCAGCAAATCCTCCGGCAGCAGCGGTTCCGCGTCCCAGAGTTCAAGGATTGCCTTTAATTTGTCCGGGGCGCTGCCGCTGCCGGATTCGCGCCAGATGAGCGCCAGCTCCTCGCTGTTACCAAATTGAACCCGGGCCCGGGCGCCGCGGCGGCCGGTGGCCGGCACCAGGTAGTCGAAAAACGAAAATAGCGGCCGCAACACGGCCAATTCCATTGCTTTCACGGGTTGATTCCTCAATAATTCTGGCCCTTTGGGCTAACTATGCTTCTATCCTTGGAACAGCTGAGCTTCCGCCGCCACGGCCGGGACATTCTACGGAACATCACCTTCGACCTGCCGGAAAACCACATTCTCACCATCATCGGCCCCAACGGCGCCGGCAAATCCACCCTCATCGCCCTAATACTGGGTCTAAAGCGGCCCAGCGGCGGCGTGATTAGGCGGCGGAAGAATCTGCGCATCAGCTTCGTGCCGCAGAAGTTCAATCTGCCGCCGGATTTACCCATGACCGCCGGCCGCTTCCTCGCCGACCTGCCGGCGGAAGGCCGCGATTACTGGCTGGAGCGCCTGAGCATTGGTAAATTGCTGGCCACACCGCTGCAAAATCTGTCGGGGGGAGAATGCCAGCGGCTGCTGCTGGCCCGGGCCTTTCTGCGCCGGCCGGATTTAATCGTCCTCGACGAGCCGGCGGCGGCCATCGACCTGCAGAGCCGCGACAGTTACTACCAGGCCATACGCGACTACCAGCGGGCCAGCCGCTGCTCCATTCTCCTGGTCAGCCACGACATCTATTTGGTGCTGAAGGCCAGCCACCGGGTCATCTGCCTGAACCAACACATCTGCTGCCTGGGCACCCCCGAGGAGGTGAGCAGAAATGCGGAGCTGAGCACCTTCTTTGGCGCCGAGGTGGGGCTGTACAGCCACCGCCACGACCACCGCCATTGAGCCCGCTAAAATAGGCCATTTCCATGAAATTAACCGCCATCAAATTGCAGGGCTTTAAGTCCTTCGCCACCGCCACGGTCTTCCCTGTGGAAGAGGCGCTGACCGCCATCATCGGCCCTAACGGCTGCGGCAAGAGCAACATCATCGACGCCGTGCGCTGGGTGCTGGGGGAAAACGCCCACAAACAGCTGCGCGGTCACAGCGCCAGCGACGTCATCTTCGCCGGCACTGGCGACCGCAAGCCGGCCACCTGGGCCCAGGTGGAACTGGTCTTCGACAATAGCGCGCAGAAAATCAGCGGCCCCTTCGCCGCCTTTGACGAAATTAACGTCAGTAGAAAACTGACCAATAACGGCGCCTCCCTGTACCAAATTAACCAGAAAATCGTCCGCCGCCGCGACGTGGTGGAATTGCTGCAATCCGTCGGCGTCAGCGCCCGCAGCTACGCGGTCATCGAGCAGGGCATGATTGGCCGCATCATCGAAGCCAAGCCCGAGGAAATCCGCGGCTTCATCGAGGAGAGCGCCGGCATTGCCATTTATAAGAGTCGCCGCCGGGAGACCGAAGAGCGCATGGGGGAAGTGGAAGGCCATCTGCAGCGCCACGGCGACCGGCTGGATAACCTAGCGAACCAGCGGGAACGGCTGGCCGGCGAGGCCAACACGGCGCGCCATTACCAGGAATTGCAGGGCCAGCTGGAGGGCCACAGCCACCGGCTGCAGAGTTTCCAGCTGCACCAGCTGCGCCAGGGCCTGGCCGCCATCGACGGGCAAATGCGGGACACCGCCGCCCAGCTGGAAAAATTAGAGCTAAGCCTCAGCCGCGGCCAGAACCGGGAGCTGGAGGAGGCCCTGCGCCGGCGCATGGGCGAATTCCAGCAGAGCAAAGGCGAACTGGATAATTTGCAGGGGCAGCTGGCCCAGCTGCAGCGGCAGGAGGAGGGCCTGCGCATGAAGAGTCAGTTCAGCCAGGAGAAGAGCCAGGAGCAGCAGCAGACCATTCACCGTTTGGAAAAGGAAATTAGCCAGCAGCAGGAGCAGGCGGAACAGCTGCGGAGCCAGCTGCGCCAGCTGGAGGCGGCCATTCACGGCCACGGGCCACAGCTGGTGCAGTTGCAGCAGCTTTACCAGGAGGCGCTGCAGCGGCGGGAGCGCCAGCGGGCCCAGCAGCAGGAGCGCGGCCAGCGGCTAGAACAGCTGCAACAACGCCAGCGGCGCATTAAGCAGGAATTCCAGCAGCTGCAGCGCCAGGAGCAGGGCTGGCAGGAGCGGCTGAAACTATTGGAACTGCAACGGGCCGAGCCATTGCCCACCCTGGACTTCGACGAAGAGCAGCTGCTGGCCCTAGAAGAGGAGCGGCTGCTGTTGGAGGAGCAGCAGCAGGAGGAGCGGGCCAAGGGCGAAGAAATGCAGGCCCAGGAGGCCGCCGCCCGGCGCCAGCTGGAGGAGCGGGAACGGCAGTTCAACCACATCACCGGCCAGCTCCAGGCCCTGGGCCAGCTGCAGGAGGTGAAAAAGCCGCATTTTCCCGGCCTGGAACCGCTGCTGAAGCAGATTACCGTGGCCGACCGCTGGCAGCCGGCCCTGGAAAATCACCTGGCCGCCCGGCTGACGGAGGCCTATTCGGAGCAGCCGGAGCACTGGGCCGCGGCGCTACAGGCGAAGGTGGCCCTGGTCGGCCCCGGGCAGATTCCTCCCCAGTGGGCGGCCATCGTCCAGGGAGCGGTGGATCTGGACTTCGAGCTGGCCGGCCTCCAGCCGCTGGAGAAGCACGACGCGGCCATCAGCGCCGCCGATTTAACCCCGGGCGTTAATTACTTAAGTCTGGACGGCACCCTAATTAATACAAATAGCCTGAATCCGGCCGCCGGCGGCGGGGGCCTGCTCGCCCAGCGGCGGCTGCGGGAGGAATTGGAAGCCCAGAGGCCGACCTTAGAACAGGAGCTAAATCAGGCGCGGGCCCAGCAGCGTCAGGCGCAGACCAATTTGCAGGCCCAGCGGGAACTGTTGGCCACCCTGGCCAAGCGCCAGCAGCAGCTGGAACAGACCGTGAACCAGCTGAAGCACCAGCAGCAGCTGCAGCGGCAGCAGCTGGAGCACCAGAAACTATTGAAGAACGAGCAGAGCCGGCAAATGGACAATCTGCGCCAGGATTTGCAGGGGGCCGCCGAGCAGCGGGAGCTGTTGCAGGAGGAATTACTGACGGTGGAAGAAAATATTCTGCTGAATCAAAGTGAAGGCAGCTTCCTCGAGGACGCCAGCCTGGAGCAGGCGCAGCTGGCCTACCAGCAGGCGGAAGGCCAGCAGCGGGAGCGGCAGCAGCAGAGCGTGCGTCTACAAACCCAGCTGCAGGCCCTGCATGACCAGGTGGATCGGCAGAATCTGGCCATCATCGAGCAGAGGCGCCAGCTGGCCGAGCAGGAAAATCACCGGGAAAATCTCGGCGAGGAGCTGCTGGCCCTGAATATGGCCAAGGAGGAGAACGCGGCCCAGCTGCTGGAACAGCGGCAAATACTGGAGGAACGGCAGCGGACCCTGGACGAGGTGAAGCGGCAGCTGGCCGAGCACGAGAAGCTGCTACAGAACGAGCGCCAGCAGCAGCAGATTCTCCAGGAACGGCAGCAGCTGCACGAACAGCAGCGGCAGCAGCTGGCCGGCCAGGCGGACAATCTGGTGCAGGAAATGGCCGCCGAGGGCCGCGAGGCCCTCAGTTTCAGCGCCGCCGAGGAGCCGGATTTAAACCAGCTGCAGGGGCAAATCCGCCAGCTGCGCCAGCAGATTCAGGGGCTGGGCGCCGTAAACCTCAGCGCCATCGGCCACTATGAGGAAATTAATAAGGAATATGAAGAGCTGGCCGGCCAGGTAAAAGACATTCGCGACAGTCTGGCCATGTTGCAGCAGGCCATTCAGGAGTTAGACACGGAGACCAAGGAGCGGCTCACCCGCACCATGGCCGTGGTCAATGAGCACTTCGCCCTGCACCTGGCGCAGCTGTTCCAGGGCGGTCAGGGTTCCCTGCGCTGGACGGACGGCGACATTCTCACCGCCGGCGTGCAGATTAACGTGGCCCTGGCCGGCAAGAAAATGCGCAATCTGTCGGCTCTGTCCGGCGGGGAAAAGGCGCTGGCGGCGCTGTCGCTGGTCTTCGCCCTGTTCCGCCTGAATCCGGCCCCCTTCTGCCTGCTGGACGAGGTGGACGCGCCGCTGGACGAGGCCAACGTGGGCCGGCTCTGCACCCTGCTGGAGGACATGAGCCAGCACACCCAGCTGGTGGTCATCACCCACCACAAGCGGACCATGGAGAGCTGCCGGCGCCTCATCGGCGTAACCATGAGTGAACCGGGCGTGTCGCGGCTGGTGGGCGTGCAGTTGCAGTGATTTACCGACGGACGGGCGCTTATCCTGTATGTATTTAAGGTTTTAATTACATACAGGAGAAGCGCCCATCCGTATGTTTATTTCTCGGATTAGGGTCATTCCTGGCCTAAGATGGCCTAAACAATTTAAGGATTTACCATGCGCAAAATTTCATTGGCTTTACTGCTCTGCTGCGCCGGCTGCAGCCGCTACGACCAGGAAGCCCTACTCGGGGCCGCCATCGGCGCCGGCATCGGCGCCGGCATCGGCCAGGCGGTCGGTCATAACAGCGCCAGCACCTGGACCGGCGCCGGCATCGGCAGCGGCCTATTCATGGGCGATGACGCCTTCCGCCTCATGCAGGGCGAGAGCGTAATAAATATAATCAACCACTAAAAATTTATGGTAAAAAATGCCCGTCTTTTAAAACCAAATGGAGAATTAAGACATGAAAAAAATTTTGTTATTGGCCGCCGTCGCCTTCGTGGCCGCCGGCTGTACCCCGCCTAACCAGAACATGACCACCACCGCGCAAAACGCGGCCCTCGGTGCCGCCGTCGGCGCCGGCATCGGTAACCTGGTGGGTAAGGATAGTGAGGCCACCGCCACCGGCGCGGCCATCGGCGGTATCCTCGGCAGCCAAATGCAAACCGGCAACTGGGGTCTGGGCGGCAGCGCGCCTGCCTACCCGCAGGCCCCCGCCTATCCCCAGTACAACAATAGCTATAACAGCGGCTACAACAGCTACGGCGGCGGCTACAGCCAGCCCTACCGGCCAGCGGTAAATACCGGCAGCTACTACAATCCAAACAGCAGCTACCGCCGCTACTAATGGCGCCGGCGCTGCCTCTGTTGGCCGTGGAAACCTCCTGTGATGAGTGCGCCATGGCCATCTATGAAGCGGACAGCGGCCAGGTGCTGGCCAATCTGATTCATAGTCAAATCGAACTGCACCGCCTCTACGGCGGTGTGGTGCCGGAGCTGGCGGCCCGGGACCATCTGGCCCGGCTGCCCAGTCTCCTGACGGAGGCGCTGCGCCAGGCCCAATTAAAACTAAATCAACTGCAGGCGGTGGCCTACACCGCCGGCCCGGGCCTACTGGGGGCGCTGCTAACCGGCGCCTGCTACGGCAAGGCCCTGGCCTACGGATTAGACATTCCCTCGCTGCCCGTCCATCATCTGGAGGGCCATTTACTTTCCCCCTTCCTCGCCGAAGAAAAACCCGAATTTCCCTTTGTGGCCCTGCTGGTTTCCGGCGGCCATAGCCTGCTGGTGGCCGTGCGCGGCCTGGGCCAGTACGAATTGCTCGGCCAGACCATGGACGATGCGGTGGGTGAAGCCTTCGATAAAACCGCGAAATTGCTGGGTCTGCCCTACCCGGGCGGGCCGGAACTGGCGGCGCTGGCGGCCCACGGCGACCCGCAGCGCTTTCCCCTGCCGCGGCCCATGACCAACCGGGCCGGTCTGGATTTAAGTTTCAGCGGCCTGAAAACCCAGGTGCGCCTGCTCATTGAGGAGCGGCCGAAGGAAGACTGGCCGGACATCGCCGCCTCCTTCCAGGCGGCGGTGGTGGACACTTTAGTAATTAAGTGCCGCCGCGCCTGGCAGGCCACCGGCTTCCGTGATTTGGTGGTGGCCGGCGGCGTTTCTGCGAACTTGGCCCTGCGCGACGCCCTGGCCCGGGAGGCGGCGAAAAGCCAGCGGCGGGTCTTCTTCCCCCCATTGCATCTCTGCGGCGATAACGCGTTGATGATTGCCCACGCGGCAGCCCTACGCTACGGCAAAACGCTGCCACCACCAGACTTAAACATCAATGTGCGCGCCCGCTGGGATTTAACCAGCCTGTAAAAATCATAATTCCATGCGTAAATTACTAGGTTTGATATTGCTACTGGCTCTACCGCTGTGGGCTAAGGATTTGCAAGTTAAAGAGGTGAAATTGGACCTCAGCAAATTTCACCATAGCCGTGAATATGAGCAGCTGATGCGGGCCTGCAAAAAGCGCGAGATAGCAACCAAGGACAGCGGCATTAGCATTCAAACCATTAAAACCGACCGGCCCAAGATTAATGCGGCCCTGCTCAAAGCCATTGGCCCGCTAGACAAAATTAGCCAAATATACCGGCGCATAATCCGTAATGACTTTCTCGCCAACATGGACGAGGACCATATTCCCGGCTGCTATAGCGCCTATAAGGTTGAGGTTAGCTATCTGGGCCGGCATGGGCCGCTAGAGATGTTTTCCCTGTGGCGCTATGAGGATATGGGCTGGATACATCCGATGGAAACAACCAACCACTATCTATTCCGCGGCGATAAAGAAATCAAGCTGGCGGACTTACTGGAGCCGGGCGGCCGCGAAAAATTGCTGGAAAAACTGCTGCAGTACGAGAGACTGTATTGGGCCAAGTACGAACAGGACGCAGCAGTAATGCAGGGCGATGATTTTCCTGAACTGAGCGATGCGGCGAAGAAGAAAGTTCTAGCGGAGTTCAAACTACCCGGGAAAAAGGAGTTAAAGAAACTGCGCCAAAGCCATCTCATTGAAAACGTCTTCTACTTTGACCAACGGGGTCTGGTCTTTTTATATCCACCCTATGCAATTGCCGGCTACAGTGCGGGTTATGTGGAACTGGTCATTCCCCTGTCCGAGTTGAAGGGCATCGTTCGGGAAGAATTTCTGCACTAAACGGAATTTACAAACGGCCGGGCGCTTCCTATGTATGTAATTAAAGCCTTAAATACATAAATATAAAGCGCCCGAAGGGTGCCTGAGCGCAGCGAAGAACCGGAGCTCTGAGCGCCAGCGAAGAACCGCCCGTCTGTTTGTATAAATAACTTTAAGGTGCTGTAAGGCGTGATTTTCTGTGCGGGTGCAAGCTCGGAAAGGCTTATTCTTCAGGCAAAGCAGCCGAGGACTAAATTAGCGCCGTAATCTGCGGGGTAACGACGCTATGCAGACAGCCCAATATGCCCGCGGAAAACGTTCGCTGATTAATAATTTACAAACGGACGGGCGCTTAGGTTGTATGTATTTTTAACTTTAAATACATACAGCCTAAGCGCCCGTCCGTCGGTATATTTCTAATTATCCTGCAGCAGCGCCCGCACCGCCTGGCCGTCATTCAGGGTAATGGCCTTTTCCAGCAGGGCGCGGCATTCTCCGTAGTTCAGCTTGCTGATGTGGTACTTCACCGCCGGCAGCTGCTTGCCGCTGATGGAAATCTCATCGAAGCCCAGGCCCACCAGCAGTTTCACCGCCTCCAGCTGGCCGCTCATCTCGCCGCAGATGCCCACGTCGATTTTCGCCGCGTGGGCCGCGTCGCAGGTCATCTTCATCAGCCGCAGCACCGCCGGATGTAGACCATCGTAGAGCTGGCTAATCTTCGTATTGCCGCGGTCGCAGGCCAGGGTGTACTGGGTTAAATCGTTGGTGCCGATGGAGAAGAAATCCGCCACCTGGGCCAGCTGGTCGGCGATGAGCGCCGCCGCCGGCGTTTCAATCATGATGCCCAGCTTCAGGTGCGGATTGTGGTTGCGCCCCTCCTCGTCCAGCTTCTTGGCCTGCTTGCGAATTTCCTCCTTCACCCATAGCAGCTCCTCCACGTTGATAATCATGGGAATCATGACCCACAGGTCGCCGTAGGCGGCGGCGCGAATGGCGGCGCGGATTTGCGCGGTGAAAATATCGTAGGTTTCTTGGTACATGCGTATGCCCCGCCAGCCCAGGAAGGGGTTCTCCTCCTTGGGAAACTTAATGTAGGGCAGGGGCTTGTCGCCGCCGATGTCCAGCAACCGCAGAATGGCGGTTTTGCCCTTCAGCTGTTCGGCCACCTGGCGATAGATTTTGTACTGGGCGTCCTCGCTGGGCGCCTGGCTGGCTTCCATGAAGAGGAATTCGCTGCGGAACAGGCCGACGCCGTCGCTGCCGTTCTCCTCCACCAGGTGCAGGTCGTTGGGCGAACCGATGTTGGTGTACATGCCAAAGCGACGGCCGTCGGTGGTCTCGGCCGGCTTACCGTAGAGCTTGGCGTACTCGGCCTTCTCCGCCAGTTTCTGCTCGTGCTTCTGCCGGTATTTTTCCGCCTCGGCCGCGCTGGGATTAACCACCAGCTTGCCGCTGTCGCCGTCGATGATGACCTTTTCCCCGCTCTTCACCAGGCCCAGGGCGCCGGACAGGCCCATGACCGCCGGCATGCCCAGGTTGCGGGCAAGAATGGCCACGTGGCTGGTCAGGCCGCCCTGCTCCAGCACGAAGCCGCGCACCTTCTCTGGGTCCAGCTGGGCCGTTTCCGAAGGGGTCAAGTCCTGGGCGAAAATCACGCTGTCCACCGGCGCGCTGGCCAGGGAGGCGAAGGGCAGGCCGTTCAGGGCCAGCAGCAGGTTGTTCTGCAAATCCAGGAATTCGGCGGCGCGCTCGCGCATGTATTCGTCCTCCAGCTGGCGCATGGTTTCCGCCACCGTGTCTAAATATTCCTTAACCGCCGCCGTGGCCGTCTTGTGTTCGTCGCGGATTAGGGCCAGCACGTCCTTTTCCAGCTCGTCGTCGCCGAGCAGTTCCCGGTGGCTCTCGAAAATGGCCGCCTCATGTTCGCCCTGCTTCTCCAAAACCCGCTGGTAGAGGGCCGCCAAATGCTCGTCCACCTTGGCCCGCGCCGCCCTGAAGGCGGCAATTTCCCCTTCGCCCTCGTCGGCGCCAATGCGGCGGTTGTCAATGTTGGGGGTCTGGGGGGAGAAAATCCACGCCTGGCCGGTGGCAATGCCGGTGGAAGCACCTAGGCCTTTGTATTCTTTCATTCGTTTATCCTGGTTTAAGCAATAAAAAACGCCACCCGGGGGCGGCGTCGGCGAAAGCTAATTAATCGTCTAAATTCTTAAGGTAATCCACCATGGCCGCCAGAGCTTTTTCCTCATCGGCGCCTTCGGCAAAAATAGTAATTTGGTCATTTTGACTAATGCCGGCTTGCATTAATTTCAATAGAGATTTACCGGGATATTTATTCTCACCTTTGCCAACGGTAATTTCACTAGCAAAGGTCTTGGCTAATTGGACAAAATCCTTACCGGGCCGGGCGTGCAACCCCGAGGGATTAGTTACGGTTACGGTTTGTTGTTGCATAGTTAATTTTCCTTTTGGATATGGTTTAAATTGCGGACAAATTTAGCACATTGGGCTATGATTTGTCCTTTACGATTCCTACATAATTAAAATGATTTTCCCCAATATTAGCCCCTATATTTTTGAATTAACCATTCCTTTTACAAATTTTTCCATTAGGCCCACCTGGTATGGCTTTATGTATGTTTGTGCCTTTGGTGCCTTCTACTGGCTATCCATGGCCCGCCGCCGCCGCTACGGCTGGACGGAAAAGGAAGTCAGTGATTACCTGACCTATATCATGCTGGGGGTGGTATTGGGCGGTCGCATTGGCTATTGTGTCTTTCCCTACGGCTGGGCCTACTGGTCCCAGGACTGGACCTATATTTTCCGCATCTGGGAGGGGGGCATGTCCTTCCACGGCGGCCTGCTGGGTGTGGTGCTGGTATCGGCGCTGTTCGCACGTAAAACCCGCCGGCCCTTCTTTGCCGTGTCCGACTTCGTCGCCATGTCCTGTGCCACCGGCCTATTCTTCGGCCGCATGGGCAATTTCATCAACGGCGAACTGTGGGGCCGGCAAACGGACGTGCCCTGGGCCATAGTTTTCCCCGGCGGCGGCGACGTGCCCCGCCACCCCAGCCAGCTCTATGAAGGCTTCTTTGAAGGGCTGGTGCTATTTATAGTTATGTGGTGTTATACCGCGCGCCCTAAACCGTTGGGACGGGCCAGCGGCCTATTTTTACTGCTCTACGGCATTTTTCGCAGTGCCATTGAGTTTTTCCGCGAACCGGACGCCCAATTGGGCCTGTATTCCTGGTTCTCCATGGGGCAGATTCTGTCCCTACCCATGATAATTTTTGGCATTTACTTCCTGCGCCGCCCTTCCTATGTATATCAGCGGCCGGAAGCGCCACAGGAGAGTTAATATGATTGAACAAGAAGACGATTACTACGGCTGGGCCAACGAGCAGGCAACGCTGCTGAGCCAGGGCCAGTTTGACCAGCTGGATTTATTCACCCTAGTTGATGAAATTAAGAATCTCGCCATCGGCGAAGTGTTGGAGTTGGAACAGTCCTTTGAACAGCTGTTCCACTATTTTTTAATGCAGCAGCAGGCCAAAAAGGATTTGCGTTCAGCCATTACCACCCTGCGCCGCAACGTGCAGCGCATCATCAAGCGCTCCCCTTCCATTCGCGAGCAGCTGACGCCGGAATTCCTCGGCAGCACCTGGCGCTACGGCGCCGCCCTGGCCAGCGAAGAACTGGGGGGCGGCTCCTTTGGCGACAAGCCCCTGTGGAGTCTTAATCAGCTGCTGGACGAGAAATTTTTCCCCTAGCATGAACGAAGAACCGTATGGCCGGCGGGTGTGGCCGAGCCCATGAAGAACTATCAGGAGCTGCTGCGCCACATTCTTGCGGAAGGCACGGCCAAGGACGACCGCACCGGCACCGGCACTCTGTCGGTCTTCGGTTACCAGCTGCGCTTTGACCTGGCCCGGGGCTTCCCCCTGGTTACCACCAAGAAAATTCATCTGAAATCGGTGATTTATGAATTGCTCTGGTTTCTGCGCGGCGACAGTAACATCGCCTATCTGAAGGAACATGGCGTATCCATCTGGGACGAGTGGGCCGACGGCCGGGGCGAGCTGGGGCCCATTTACGGGAAACAATGGCGCAGCTGGCCCGGGCCGCATGGTCCCATTGACCAGATTAGGAGCCTATTGGCGGAGATTCGCCGCAATCCGGACAGTCGGCGGCTGCTGGGGTCCGCCTGGAATGGGGCCGATTTGCCGGCCATAGCCCTAGCCCCCTGCCACGTGCTCTTTCAGTTCTACGTGGCCGACGGCCGCCTGTCCTGCCAGCTCTACCAGCGGTCGGCGGACGTATTTCTGGGCCTACCCTTTAATATTGCCAGCTACGCCCTATTAACACTGATGATTGCCCAGCAGTGTGATTTGGCACCGGGCGAATTCATTTGGAGCGGCGGCGACGTGCATTTGTACAACAATCACCGGGACCAGGCCCGCGAGCAGCTGCAGCGGGAGCCCTTCCCGCTGCCCACCATGCAACTAAGCCGGGCCCGCTCCATCGACGACTATGTTTATGAGGATTTTCAATTGCAGAACTATCAACATCACCCATTGATTAAAGCCCCGGTGGCGGTGTAGCCATGTTAAAGATTTTCCGTAATCTCTTTTATCTTTGCCTGGCGGCTACGGTTCTGCTGTTCGTTGGCCTCTTTTTTTACGCCAAGGACTTGGAAAAGGAATACAAATTAAGCTCCGAGACCCTGGACGGTGCCATCTGGTCCATGCCGGCCCGGGTGTATGCGCGGCCGCTGGAGCTGTACCAGGGGGCGCCGGTCAGTGCGGCGGATTTGGAAAACGAGCTGAAGCTGCTGCGCTTCGAGCTGGCCCGGGACGAGCGGGGCCGCGCCGTGCAGCCGTCCAAGGAAATGCAGTATGCCAAGACCTCGGCCGGGGAAATCATTTACTACGCGCCGGCCTTTAACTTCTGGGACGAGGCGGCGCAGCCGCGGCGCATTGCTGTTACCTTTAACGGCAACACGGTGGCCCATGTGGAGAATCTCACCACCCTGGAAGAGGTGGCTCTAGAACGGCTTAATCCGCTGCACATTGCGAACATTTATCCCAGCACCGGCGAGGACCGCATTCTAATCCGCAAGGGCGACGCACCGCCGCTGCTAGTGGACGCGCTGGTGGCCCTGGAGGATAAGCGCTTCTACAGCCACTTCGGCGTGGATTTACACGGCCTCGGCCGCTCCCTCTACATTGCCTTCGTGGCCGGCGGCCGCCGCCAGGGCGCTTCCACCATCACCCAGCAGTTCATTAAAAACCACTACCTGACCAACGAGCGCACCATTTCCCGCAAATTGAAGGAAATGCTCATGGCGGTAGTGCTGGAGCAGTACGCCAGCAAGGATAAAATCCTTGAGGGTTACATGAATGAAATCTACCTGGGCCAGGACGGCAGCCGCGCCATTCACGGCTTTGGCCTGGCCGCCGAGTACTTCTTTAATAAGAAGCTCATCGACCTGAACCTGCACGAAATTGCCACCTTGCTGGCGCTGGTGCGGGAGCCGGGCACCTCCGACCCGCGCAAGCACCCGGAGGCGGCGCTGCGGCGGCGCAATTTCATTCTGGAGCAGATGGTAAAGCACAATCTCATCAGCGAGCAGGACAGCCAGAAGGCCCAGGCCATGCCGCTGGACGTGGTGGAGAAGGAGGCGGTGCGCAGCCGCATGCTGTTCCCGGAATTCATGGATTTGGTGTTTAAGCAGCTGAGCCAGTACTACTCCAAGGAGGACCTGACCAAGGAGGGGCTGAACGTGTTCTCTACCTTGGACCCGCAGCTGCAGCAGAAGGCCCAGGCGGCCCTGGCCAGTGCCGTGGCGTCCCTGCCCGGCGGCAAGCGGGTCAGTGTACCCAAGGGCAAGAAGCTGAAGGACGTGAAGGACGAGGATAAAAACTACTTCCTGCAGAGCGCCGCCATCATCGTGGACGTGAACACCGGTGAGGTGCCGGCGGTCATCGGCGGCCGCACCGCCAACGAGTTGAGCAGCTACAACCGGGCCATTCACACCAAGCGCCAGGCCGGTTCCATCGTGAAGCCGGCGGTTTATCTGAGCGCTCTGGAGTATCCGCAAATCTTTTCCCTGGCCAAGCGCATTAACGGTTCCGGCCTGAACTACAAGGGTTGGCGGCCGAAGAACGCCAGTAAGATTTGTAACGGCACTCTGACGTTGAAGGAGGCGCTGATTAATTCCTGCAACGTGATTACCGCCCGCATCGTGGTGGACAAGGAAATCGGCATTGGCATCGAGGACGTGATTAGCACCATGAAGCGGCTCGGCATGTGGTCGGACATCGCCGCCTATCCGTCGGTGGCGCTGGGGGCCATTGCCACCTCGCCCTGGGAGATGGCACAGATGTATGAAACCATCGCCAACGACGGCTACTACACGCCGCTGCGCTCCATTCGTGAAATCACCACCAAGGAGGGCGTGCCCATGAAGCGCTTTGAGCTGGACAATAAGCAGGCCATACTGCCGGCGCCGCACTATCTGCTGGTGTCCACCATGCAGGAAATTCCCAGACGCGGCACGGCCAAGTCCATGAGCGCGAATCTGAAGCGCTTTAACGTGGCAGCGAAGACCGGTACCACCAACAACAGCAATGACAGCTGGTTTGCCGGCTTCACCGGCAACTATTTGAGCGTGGTCTGGGTCGGCAACGATAAGAACAAGCCCATCGGCCTGACCGGTGCCAAGGGCGCCATGAAGGTGTGGGAAAAAATCATGGCCATCTTGCCCAATGAACCGCTGGATTTGCAGGTGCCCGATGACATTGTCTTTAAGAATGTGAACAGCGCCGGCCTGCTGCCGGGCATGAACTGCGGCGGTGGCGCCCGGACGCCCTTCATCGCCGGCAGCGAACCGCAGCACTACGGCAAACGCTGTGAACCGGCGCCTCCGCCACCGTCCCGCGATGGGGGCGGCTTTGACGGCGGCGGTGGTGGCGGATTTATCCCCGACCCGCCATCTTTCCCCAGCTACGACCCGCTGGACAGCGACGATTAGGCCCATAAACTGCGCCGGTTCTGTGTGAACCGGCGTTTTTTATTTGGTCTGGATATTTACCGACGGACGGGCGGTTGTTCGGCTTGCGCCTCACGCACCCTTCGCTGACGCTCGGGCGCTTCTCCTGTATGTATTGTATTTAGAGCGTTAATTACATACAGCCTAAGCGCCCGTCTGTTTGTAAAATCGGGCGCAGTGAGACCTTTAGGTCGAACAACCGCCCGTCCGTCGGTAAAAGTCGGAGGGGCTAATTATTTGGTGTGGAGTAGTTGCGAGCAGTTAATCCTGGCGGTTGCACGTTTATTTCCCTGCCCCGACCGCAGATTTTTTACTGTGAAAATCGCGCCGGCTCCCAATTCGCCGATTAAAACGGTAATGGGGTAGAGACCTTGGGTTTGGCCAGGAATTAATAATTTACAAACATACGGGCGCTTCTCCTGTATGTATTTAGCGCTTAAATTACATACAGGAAAAGCGCCCGGCCGTCGGTAAAAATGGATTGGGCTAGTTCGCCTTCATCTCATTAACAATAATCTTGATGAAGTAGTCCTTCTGGCGCAGCTTGACCGAGCGGTAGAAGTAGCCCTGCCATTCGGTGTTCTCCACCTGCCAGCCGTCAAATTCAAATTTCTCCTCGTTGCGCTGGTCCACCAGCAGCTGCGGCAGCTTGTCCAACGGCAGCGGAATGGTCAGGTAGGCGCTCAATTCCGGCAGGGTCATCTGCCG
Source organism: uncultured Cardiobacteriaceae bacterium (assembly GCA_963533935.1). Lineage (GTDB taxonomy): Bacteria > Pseudomonadota > Gammaproteobacteria > Cardiobacteriales > Cardiobacteriaceae > CAUSKK01. Next base: position 15,311 of record CAUSQL010000012.1, on the reverse strand, counting down.
CGGCGCCTTATTGGCCTCGCGCATTTCCACCAGGCCGCCGGGCTGGTAGGTCAGGCCCAGATGCTCCTTGCCCATGGGGTCGAAGACCTGAATTAGCTCGCTGCCGGGCTTGTGCTCCCAGCGTAGGGTGCCGGACATGCTGCGGCGGCTGCATTCGGTGCCCTGGCCGCAGCTGGGATAGGCGAGGGCGATTTTACCCATGGCCGTCCAGTTGGTTTTGTCGAAGGCGCCGGCGGTGGTAACGGTACTCGGTTCTCCTCCGCTGGCCACCGGCTTCTGTTTCGGGGCGCAGGCGGTGAGCAATAGGGCTAATGCACTGATAAATAATAGTTTTTTCATAGATTTTTTAGGGGGAAGTAGTCAAGTAAAGAAACGCCCAGCGGGTCGATGGCAAAATTAACCTGCCAAAACTCCAGGCCCAGGCTCCGATTGCGCGCCGCCACCTCAAAAACCCGCGCGCCACCCTCCGGCAAATGCGGCAGCGGGCGCGGTTGAAAGACGGGCGCGTCATAGACAAAGCAAATCAACATGATTGCCCGCTGGTGCTCCTGGAGCGACTGGCCCAGGCTGTCCATGTGTTTGGTGAGCCGGTCGGTTACGGAAACCGGCTGTTCCGGATACATTTTTATGTGCGGCGGAATGGCCATATTCAGCTTCTGCAGCGGCATTTTCACCTCCAGAAAGGTGTCATCCACGAGGAAATCCAGCCGCGAATCCCCCAGCTTCACCTCCCGGCGCACGGTGCCGGCCGGCAGCATTTTGCTAAAGCCGTTGGTGGTGAGGAAATGGCCCACGTAGTGGTTCGCCGCGTTCTGATTAATGCCGAACCAGCGCTTCCGCTTCTTGCGCAGCGGGTCGAGGGACAGGGCCTCCACGGTGTAGGCGGTTTTGCGCTTGGGATTATCGCTGGCGGACAGCAGGCAGGGCATGTTCTCCAGCACCAGATTGCCGATGCGGCCGGTGCTGGCGCAGTGGGCTTCGATGATTTGCCCGTCCAGTTCCACGTTCATGATGAAGCGATTTTTCCGGTTAATGAGGCGCCCCTCCCGGAGGGGCTGGGGGAAGATTAATGGTTTCATGGCTTAATCCAGCGGTATTTTTCGCCCACCTTCAGCAGGTGCCGGTCCTTGGGCAGGGCCTTGATTTCATAGGAAAAGACCTCCTTGGCCAGCTCCTCCTTGCGGTTGCGGGCGAGCAAATCAATGTAATTGGCGCTAATTTCCCCGTCCTTCAGCGCCGCGTAGGCGCGGGTCTGCCAGCGCAGGGCTTCCGCCAGCTTGCCCTCCTGGGCCAGCACCTGGGCGTAGCTGTCGGCGATGGCCGGCTCGTTGGGGTAGGCGCTAACGGCGGTTTTAATCAGGTCGGCGCCCTCCGCCCGCCGTTTCTCATTATTAAAGAGCAGGGTGCCGTAGCTGTTCAGCAGGGCCATGTTCGGCACCTCCTCCTGTTCCAGCTTTTTCAGGTACAGCTGCTCGGCTTCGGCGAATTTACCCTCGCGGGCCAGTTTTTCCCCCTGAAAAATTATCCAGGGCAGGCTTTGGCCGTAGAGACTCAGCGCCTGTTCCAAATCTTCCGGGGCAATTTCCTGATTATTTTGAATTAGCTGCTGAACTTCCAATTTGTACAGGTTGGAACCATCCTGGGGGTAATCCTCGCGCAGCTGGCGAAACACCTCGCGGCCCTCCTTGAACTTGCCCCTGCGGAACAGGGCCAGGGCCATTTCCTCCCGGCCCCGCTCGGCGTTGGGGTCCGTCTCCTCGAGCTTGGCCAGATATTTTTTCCCCTCCTCAATTTTGCCAGCGCGGAAAAAGACCATGGCCAGTTGGAAATTGTATTCCTCCGGCTCCAGCTCCCGTTGCTTCAGCAGTAAATCGTAGTAATGGCGCGCCTTGTCCAGCTGGCCCGCCTGGCCGTAGAGCCAGGCCAGCAGTTTGGTAATCAGCGGCTCCTTGGGCTGGCTCTGTAGCCATTTTTCGCCGATGGCGATGGCCCGCTCCCACTGGTAATGGTCGGCGAGAATGTCGATGTTTAAGGAAAGCAGTTCCGGGTCGTTGGGGGCCCGGCTGCGCAGCTTGTCCAACGCCGCCAGCGCCCGCTTCAGCTGGCCAACGCTGGAGAGGGTTTCGATGCGCATGAGCTCCAGTTCCTTCCAGTTGCCGTCCAGGGCCAGGGCCCGGTCGAAGGCGTCCAGGGCGATGGCCACCTGGCCCTGCTCCTTGGCGATTAGACCTAAATAATAGTAAAGGTAGGAATTTTCCGGAAATTCCTTGAGTAATTCTTGGAATAATTCGAGGCGCTTGCCGTAGTTGCCGGCCAGCCGGCTGATTTGCGCGATGATTTGCGGCTCCGGCTGCCGCTTAATGAGTGCCCGGCTGTGTTCGAGAATTTTCTCCCAGCGGTCTTCCTTTTGAAAGAACAGCACCCGCAGCAGCGCCAGCTCCGCCTCCTCGTCGGCGGGATAGCTGCCGAGCCATTCGGTGGCCAGTTTTTCCGCCTCGTCGTAATTGGCATTATTGATAGCTAAATCAAAGGCATAGCTATAAACGTCGTACTGCTTGGATTCGCTGGCGATTTTATTAACCTTATGGGCCGCCCCCTTCCAATCCCCGGCCTGGTCTTCGAAGCGCGCGTTCAAGGTTTCGTAGAGCCAGCGCGATGATTCGGACCATTCCTGCCCGTGGGCGACGGCGCTGGCCAGCAGGAAAATTACGGGAAACTTCATTTAAATAAATTAGAATTAGGGGAATTTTTGGCATAAAAATAAATCATGTTGAATATACACGAGGCACCCAACAAATTCATCTACGCCTTTGGCATTAATCATCAAACGGCCTCGGTGGCCACCAGAGAAAAGATGGCCTTCCGCCCCGAAGAGACCGGACAGATTTTACAAGATTGCAGCCAAGAGTTGGCTATTTCTGAACTTTCCCTATTATCCACCTGTAATCGCACGGAATTTTACGGCATTGGCAGCGGTCGCCCGGACCTGCTGCACTGGCTGGCGGAGCGGAAAAAATTAAGTTCCGAACAGCTATCCGCCGCCTGCTTTGAAATGGACGGCCGCCAGGCGGTGCGCCACATCTTCCGCGTCGCCTGCGGCCTGGATTCGTTGGTGCTCGGCGAACCGCAGATTCTCGGACAGATGAAGCAGGCCTACCACCTGGCCAAGGGCGCCGGCACCCTGCATTCCTCCCTGGACCGCCTCTTTCAACAGGCCTTTTCCATTGCCAAGCTGGTGCGCCACAGCACGGCCATCGGCCGCAATCCCATTTCCGTGGCCTACGGGGCGGTAAAACTGACCCAGCGCTTCTTCAACGACCACCCCAAGCGCACCGCCCTCATCGTCGGCGCCGGCGAGACGGCCAAGCTGACCGCTAAATATCTAACGCAACTGAACATTGGCCGCCTCATCATCGCCAACCGCACTCTAGAGAAGGCGCAGGCCCTGGCCCGGCCCGGCGATTTGGCCATTCCTTTAAATGCCATCGACGAGCACCTGGCCAGCGCGGACATGGTTTTCGGCACCGCCCGCGCCGAGGATTTTCTGATTAATGAGGGGCAGGTGGCCGCCGCCCTCGCCCGGCGCCGCTACCTGCAAATCTACGTGGATTTGGCCGTGCCGCGCAATTTCGACGGCCACATCGACGGCCAGGAGGAGGCCTTCCTCTTCACCGTGGACGATTTGGAGCAAATTATTGAGGACAACCGGCAGGCGCGGCGCAGCGAGGCCAGCAAGGCGGAAATTATGGTGAATCTGCACAGCGATGACTTCCTCGGCTGGTTCCTGTCCAAGCCGCAGCAGCAGATTGTGCGGAAGATGCGGGAAAAGGCCGAAGACGTGCGCCAGCAGCTGCTGCGGGAAAGCCAGCGGCGGCTGCAACACGGCGAAGACCCGGCCAAGGTGATGGAACAGCTGAGCCTGAAATTAATGAACAAGCTGCTGCACAGCCCCAGCGAACTGATTCAGTCGATTCCGCCGGACCATAAAGATTGGCTCGCCATTATTGCGGATACCTTTCGTTAGGCTCGCTCCGGGTGGTTGTTCGCCCTGGCGTGCTCACACCCCTGCGGGGTTCGCTATCATTGCCGATACTTTCAGATGAGCTCGCCATAATTGCTGACACATTCCGTTAATAATTTAAGCATTTACCGACGGACGGGCGGTTGTTCGGCTGAAGCCTCACGCACCCTTCGGGTGCTTCTCCTGTATGTTTAAAACCGTAAATAAACATACAGGGGAAGCGCCCGTCCGTTTGTATAAATCCAAAAACCATAAAAAAGGCCGCCGCAGCGGCCTTACAGGGGAGAACTCCTGCTATTTCACGATGTCCAGCCGGTAAACCTCAATTTCCGAGGTGCGATTGACCGGATTCACGTCAATCTTGCCCTGAATCTGAATCTTCGTGCTCGGCTTCACGATTTGCCCGCGCCAGATGTCATCTTCAATTTCCACCTTAATGGTGTCGGCGTTGTCGGTGAAGGTGTATTCGTTGGGATTGCTGGTGTTGGCTGACCCCTTCAGATAGCCGACGATGGCCACCCGCTGGTTATCCGGCAGCAGCTTGGCCTTGCGCACGGTGGTGCGGATTAACGCCTTGCTGGCGTTGGAACTTTGCAGCTGCTGCGGGGTGTCGTCGGCCTGAAAACCGCCGCGCTTGGCCGTGGCCGTCGCCGTGGCGCGGGTGGTTTTACGGCTGCGCACGCTCTGGTTCGGGTCCACGTACTGAATGTTATTGCGGGGATTGACCACATAGGTGGGCTGGGCCACCACCTGGTTATTCCAGTTGTAGCCGCTCTGGTTCAGCGTCTGATTGACCGCCGGCGGCAGGTAGGACTGCTGCGGGTAGGCCTGTCCGTACTGCTGGTACTGCTGGCCGTATTGTTGTTGCTGCTGCTGTTGCTGCTGTTGCGCCCAGGTCGCACCAATCTGCCCCAGGGTGTCGATGACCTGCTTGGTCTGGGAATTGTTCTCCACCCCGAGGAGCTGGGCCAGGGCGCCGGTGGTCTGCGGGTTGCCGAGCATCTGCATCAGCGGATTCAGCTGGCTCCCCTGGGCCGGTTGATACTGGCCCTGCTGGTACTGCTGGCCCAGGGCGGTGGCCGTCATAAAAAGTAAGAGAAATAGGCGTTTCATATAACCTCACTAGTTGATTCGTCTAAAAGTAGGGCGCCGTCCAGGGCCACTTCCATCATGGCACGAAAGCCCCGCTGGCGCTGCTCCGGGCTGGCGCTGAAGCTGGCGAACAGATGGTCGGACACGGTGCACAGGCACACGGCCCGCGCCCCCAGCTCGGCGGCCACGCCGTAGAGTCCGGCCGCCTCCATTTCCACCCCCAGAAAGCGGTAACGGCGCAGCTGCTCTTTCAGCCGGTCGTCGGGGCTGTAGAACAGGTCGGTGGAGAAGAGGCGGCCCACGCTGACGGAAATCTGCCGGGCGCCGGCGCTGCGCACCAGCGCGCTGACCAGGTGGAAATCCGCCGTGGCGGCAAAATCATAGCCTAGAAGGCGGGTGCGGTTCACATTGCTGTCCGTCGAAGCGCTGAGGCCGATGACCAAATCGCCAAGTTTCTGGCCCTCGCCGAGGCCGCCGCAGGTGCCGACGCGGATTAAATTCTTCACCCCGTAATCAACGATGAGTTCGCGGCAGTAGATGGAACAGGAGGGAATGCCCATGCCGTGGGACATGATGGACAGCGGCTTGCCCCGGTAGAAACCGCTGAAGCCGAGCATATTGCGCACGTCGCAGACCTGGCGGCCCTCTTCCAGATAGCTTTCGGCCATGAACTTCGCCCGCAGCGGGTCGCCGACGATGAGCGCCGTGGCGGCGAAGGCGCCGGCCGGGGCGTTAATGTGCGGGGTCATGGGCGGAGAAAGGCCGCCACCTGCTCGCTGAGCATCTGCCACAGCTGCCGCTGGGACTGTTCACTGGCCCAGGCGTTGTGCGGCGTGAACAGCACCCGCGGGTGATTTTTCAGGGTTAACAGCTCCTCGTTCAGCGGCGGCGGCTCCTGGCGGAACACATCGGTGCAGTAACCGGCCAGGCGGCCACTGTCCAGAGCCCGCACTACGGCGCCACTGACCACCACCGGCCCGCGGCCCAGATTGATGAGCAGCGGCGATTTTTTACAGTAATTCAGGGTGTCGTCGTTAATCAGGTCGGCGGTGTCGGCGTTCAGCGGGCAATGCAGGCTGATGACGTCGGCCACGGCGAAGGCCTCTTCTAAGCTGCGGTACTCGCTGGAGCGGGGCGGCCGGCCCTTGCGTTCGGCCAGCACGATATTCATGCCGAAGGCGCGGCCGATGTCCGCCACCCGCCGGCCGATGGTGCCGGCACCGACGATGGTTAAGGTCTTACCGTACAAATCGACGATGGGAATTTCATTGAGGCAGAAGCGGCCGTCCTTCTGCCAGCTGCCGTCCAGCACCGCCTGGTGGTAGGGCAGCAGACCGCGCAGGCCGGCGAGCATGAAGGCGAAGGTGTGCTCGGCCACGGAATTGGTGGAATAGCCGGCCACGTTTTTTACCGTAATGCCGTGCTGCTGGCAGTAGGCCACGTCCACGTTGTCGGTGCCGGTGGCGGTGAGGTGAATGAGCTTGAGCCGTGGCGCGCCGGCGATGGCGTCGCCCCTCACCTGCACCTTATTGACGATGACGATGTCGGCGTCGCGAATCCGTTCGGCCACCTGCTCCGGCTCGGTGCGGTCGAAGCACTGCCACTGGTCAATGCCCGGCGGGCAAGCTAAATCCATATCCGGGGCGAAGGTGTCCCGGTCGAGAAACACTGCTTTCATGGCTAATCCTTAAGGTTTGTTTAGAAAGCCGCATTGTGGCATAGACGGCCGGGCAATTTAAGCGGCGGCGGTCATTTACCGACGTAGGGGCGCTTTAGTTGTATGTTTAAAACCTTAAATAAACATACAGATAAAGCGCCCCTATGTTTGTATAAATGGAATTTTGTAAAGTTAAATGGGAAATGTCGGCGCCGGGTGGGTAGTTTTCTTCGCCCTCCGGTTGCCGGCAAAGCCGGTGGCCAGATGGCTCGATGCTGCGCGTGTTACCCGCGTAAGGTTTAAAGAGCTAAAGAGTGGCTGGTAAAGGCGTAATTTATGGGCGCCAACCCGATTAGGGCGCGCTGATTACGTTCCCAATCATTCTTTTACCGACGGACGGGCGCTTCTAGTGTATGTATTTATAGCATTAATTACATACACTAGAAGCGCCCGTCCGTTTGTATAAATCACAGCAGCGGGCTGAGCAGCCGCACAATCCGTTCGAGAAACCGTTGCAGCCAGGGGCGCCGCGGCCAGCGCTTCGGGCTTACCGGCCGGCACTGGCTCAGGTAGCTGCGCTGCAAATTGTCGATTTTTCCCACGGTTTCCCGGTCGTAGATGGCGAGGGACAGCTCCATGTTCAGGTAGAAGCTGCGCATGTCCATATTGACCGTGCCGAACAGCGCATAGCTGCCGTCGATGAGCACGGTCTTGCTGTGCAGCAGGCCGCCGCGGAAGCCCAGCAGTTCCACCCCCGCCTCCAGCAGCGGCTGGTAGTAGGCCTGGGAGGCATAGGCCACCAGGGTGGAATCGTTGTGCTCCGGCACCATCAGCCGCACCCGCACGCCGCGGCGCGCCGCGTTCAGCAGCGCCTTCAATAGGCCCTCGTCGGGCACGAAGTAGGGGGTGGTGATGGTGATGTACTGCTGGGCGCTGTAGAAGGCGCTAATCAGCGTGTCGTAGGCGATGTGGCTGCTCTCGTCCGGCGCCGAGGGGATTAATTGCAGGGTGGCGCCGCGGAACGTGGGCAGCTGGAGGTTCTCGCCGTGGAAGTAGTCCTCGATGTGCCCAATGGTGCTGGCCAGATTCGGGTCCGTTTCCAGAGCCCAATCGCCGTGGAAGACCACCGCCAGCATCTGCGCCGTCTGCCCTTCCACCCGCATCATCACGTCCACCCACTGGCCCACGCCGCTGGACTGCTTGAATTCCCGCGGGCCGATGAGGTTGTAGCTGCCGGCGTAGGCGACCCGGTAATCCACCACCAGCAGCTTGCGGTGATTGCGCAGGTCGGCCCGCACCGTCAGCCATTTGAACAGGCCCAGGGGCAGGGATTCGGTGATTTGCACGCCGGCGTCCTGCAAATACTCAATCCAGGGGGAACGGAAGAAATCCTTGCTGCCGAGGCTGTCCATGAGCAGCTGGCAATGGACGCCGCGGCGCGCCGCATCGGCCAGGGCCTCCAGCAGCTGCGCCACCCGGCCGCCGCCGGCGACGATGTAGAACATCAGCAGGCAGCTGTTCTGCGCCCGTTCAATGTCGCTAATCATGGCGCCGAGTATGGCGTCGGTGTCCGTGAGCAGCTGCACCCGATTGCTGCTGTCCAGATTAAAGCCCACGTCCCGCTCCGCCAGCCGGGCCAGGGAGCGCCAGCGCGGTTCCAGGGGCACCGCCTGGCCGTCGCCGTCCAAATCGAAGCGCCGGCGCAGGTCATGGTAGAAGGCCATCAGCTCCGCCTTGCGCCGCGCCCGCTGTGTGCCCAGCTTGGCCTGGCCGATGAGCAAATAGAGCAGCAGGCCGAAGTAGGGGAAGAGGAAGAGCAGCAGCAGCCAGGCGGTGGCCGCGTTGGTGCTACGGCGGCTGTAGATGATGTTAATGGCCATGGCCACGCTGCCGCAGAAGTGGCCGATGACCAGAATTAGGGTGATGTTCAATATTTACTCCGTTAAAGTGGCGGCCTATGAAAATTCTCAGCTACAACATTCAGGCGGCCATTCACAGCAGCGGCTACGTGCACTATCTCTGGCAGTGGCCGCGGCAGCTGCTGCCGACGCCGGCCAAGCGGGCCACCCTAGCCCGCATCGCCGCCTTTATCAATGGCTACGACCTGGTGTGCCTCCAGGAGGTGGAACTGGGCGGCCTGCGCAACGGCTTTAAGAATCAGGTGGAACAGCTGCGGGCGCATACGGACTTTAAATTTCTCTGCTACCAGCTAAACCGCCGCGTTGGCCAGCTGTCCCAGCACGGCAACCTGATTCTGGCCAAGGAACCGCTGCGGCCGCTGCTGAAGCTGCCGTTGCCGGGGAAAATTCCCGGCCGCGGCCTGCTGGCGGTGGGCTGGCGCGGCCTGGTCGTCGCCAATACCCATTTGAGCCTGGGGCCGCGGGACCAGCGGCGCCAGGTGGATTTCATCGGCACCATGCTGCGGCCCTGGCCGCGGGTGTTGCTGACCGGTGATTTTAATTGTGAACCGGGGGCGGAACCGCTGCAACGGCTCCAGCGCCAGGGTTTCCAGCGGCTGGGCGGTCGGGAGGATAGCTTTCCCAGCTGGCGGCCGCGCCACTGCCTGGACCATGGGCTGGTGCGGGGCTTGAGCGGCGAAGCGCACGTGCTGCCCTTCCAGGCCTCGGACCATCTGCCCCTGGAGATAATCCTCCATTAGCCGTTTTAGGGTTTAAACATACAACGGGGCGCTTCCCCTGTCTGTAAAAATAGCGATATTTACAGACAGGAGAAGCGCCCGAGCGTCAGCGAGGGGGCGTGAGCCGACGCAGGAGGCGACCGGCTGGCCGGCGACCGTAGGGAGAACAACCGCCCGTCCGTCGGTAAATCCCTAGTTATCCCGCGCCACCGCCAGGCCGGCGAAGCTTTGAGCCGTCGGCATCAGCTCCAGCCGGTTGATATTCACGTGCTCCGGCAGCTCCGCCACCCAGCCGATGACCGCTGCCACGTCCTCAGCGCTGAGCGCCTGCACCCCCGCATAGACCGCCGCCGCCCGGGCCGCGTCGCCGTGGAAGCGCACCTGGGAAAATTCCGTGCCGCCGCAGAGGCCCGGCTCAATATTGCTGACCCGCACCCGCGTGCCGAGCAAATCCGCGCGCAGATTCAGGGAGAACTGTTTAACGAAGGCTTTGGTGGCGCCGTAGACGTTGCTACCCGGGTAGGGGTAGCTGCCGGCGATGGAGCCCAGATTAATGATGTGGCCGCGGTTGCGCTCCACCATGGCCGGCAGCAGCCGGTGGGTGATGCGGGCGAGGGCGCTGATGTTGGTGTCAATCATCTGCTGCCAGTCGGCCCAGTCCGCCCGTTGCGCCGGTTCCAGGCCCCGGGCCAGCCCCGCGTTGTTCACCAGCACGTCGATGGGCTGAAATTCCGCCGGCAGCGCCGCCAGCGCCTGGTTCAGGGCCGCCTCGTCGCAGAGGTCGAAGGCGAGGCCGTGGAAGTTGGCGCCCAGCTCGTTTCTTAACGCCGTTAAACGTTCCTGGCGGCGGCCGGTGCCGATGACCCGGTGGCCCCGCTGCACGAACCAGCGGGCGAGGGCTTGACCGAAGCCGGCGCTGGCGCCGGTGATGAATACGTTCATAAAATCTCTCCTGAGTTAAAAATTAAGCATTGTTCAGGTGCTGACCTGTCTAGGCACTTTAAAATAAACCTTTCTTTCCAAGTAAATAGGTGAAATTTATGTCAAAAGTTGCTGTTATCGGTGCGGGCTTCGTCGGTTCCACCTCCGCCTACGCCATGATGTTGCAGGGCACCTGTAGCGAAATCGTTCTGCTGGACATGGACGAACAGCGGGCCGCCGCCGAAGCGGCGGACATCGCCCACGGCACGCCGCTGGCCTACGGCACCCGGGTGCGCGCCGGCGGTTACAGCGATTTGAAGGGCGCCAGCGTGGTGGTCATCGCCGCCGGTTCCAACCAGAAGCCCGGCGAATCCCGGCTGGATTTGCTGGCCCGCAACGCCAAAATCTTTGCCGCCATCGTGCCGCAGGTGGTGGCGGTGGCGCCGAAGGCGGTGCTGGTAATCGCCTCCAACCCGGTGGACATCATGACCGCCGTAACCAAGGCCCTGCACCCGCACCCGGAACTGGTGCTTGGCTCCGGCACCATTCTCGACAGCGCCCGCTTCCGCCAGCTGGTGGCCGAGAAGGCCCAGGTTAATGCCAAGCACGTGAACGCCTACGTGGTCGGCGAGCACGGCGATTCTTCGGTCTGCTGCTGGTCCAGCACCTACATCGGCGGCCTGCACATCGACACCTATATGAAAGAGCGGGGCTTCACCTTCACCGCCAAGGATAAGAGCGCCATTGAAGACAATGTGCGCCGCGCCGCCGCCATCATCATTGCCGGCAAGAAGGCCACCTACTACGGCATCGGCGTGGGCGTGGCGAAAATCGTCGAAATGATTATTAACGACCGGCGCAGCGTCTACACCGTGGCCACCAATAGCCTGGTGGACGACGTGTGCCTGTCCCTGCCCTGCGTCATCGGCGCCGGCGGCGTGCAGGCGCGGCTCATGTCCCAGCTGGACCACGACGAAACCATCGGCCTGGCCCGCTCGGCGGAAATTCTCCTCAACGCCCAGAACGGGGTGCTGAAGGACGGCAAACTGCTGGTTTAAGCGCCAGAGCTACGCAAAAATTCCAGGCTCCTGCGGGAGCCTTCTTTATGCTTTTAAATACAGGGAAGCGCTTCGGTTGCATGTAAAAGCCCCATTAACCATCTGAAGCGCTTCTCTATTTGTATAAATAGGGTGGGCCAGATGCTGGCGTAGGGTGGGCTTGTGGGCGGGCAATTATTGCCCACGTATAAAGCGCGGGGGGTTTTAACCGTTAAGGACGAAGGAAAGCCCATGCATATTAGCGCTGCCAAGGACGGCCGTTCCGCGTAGGCCCCGCCCACCCTAGGACTAGCCCGCCTTAAGACCTAAATACATACAATGAAGCGCTTCCACTGTCAGTAAAACCCACCTTAGCAACGGTAGCAGCGCCGGTGCTAGTTATGGTTTAAGTCCCCGCAGCAGAACGGTACAGCACAGGCAACCCGCTGGCCGCACTCAAGCGGGCCGCCAGCCGCGCCGCCGCCGCCTCGTTGCTGCGGTACCAGTAGTTCAGTTCCGCCAGGGCCACGTCGTCCCGGCCCTGCGCCCCCGCTAGCCACAGCTGTGCCCCAACGCGGTAAATGCCCGCGCCGGTTCCTTCCCAGTAAATGCCGATGAAATTCGCCGCCGGCCAGCGGGCCAGGGTGGTGGCGCCCTCGGTCAGATAAAAATAATCGCCGGCCGCGTCGTAGCCACAGTGGCGCCGGCGCCAGACCCGTCGCTGCCAGCCGGCCGCCAGCGCCGGCAGCACCATTAATAGCATTAATCCAAAGATTAGCAGCCAGTTTCGGGCTAGTTTGCGCATTTCCGGGGCAAAGAAATAGGACGAGTCCAGCAGCGGGACTAGGATTAGGAGCAGGGACAGCAGGGCCAACGGCCACAGCAGCAGCCACAGCAGCAGATTCAACCAGGAACTGTGGCGGTAAACCAGCGACCGCCGTTCCGGCCGCCGCGCGGGAATGACTGCCCTGACCGGCGCTGGCCGCTGCGATTGCTGAATCCCCCGCCAGGCCGGCCGCCGCTGCCGCCAGCGGCGTTGCAGGTGCAGCAAATGGCCGCTGGCGCCGACGGCCAGCGCTAGGGCCAGCGGTAACAGCAGTACCCTAAGCAGTTCCCTATAAGGGCTCCAGGGGATATTAAGGCTGCGCTCAGCTAGGGCCAGGGCGAAGAGCAGAAGCAGCAGGGCCAGGGCGCCGGCACTTAGCAGCCGGTAGATGGAGGGAGGCCCCAGAACCAGCAGCCCGTCCAGCATTAGGGCTACAGCAATGAGTTGGCCTAAGGTGGTCAGTGGGCCCGGCTCCGGCACTTGGGCGGCAATGACGAAAATTAGGGCGGCGGCGCTCAGCTTTAACAGGCCGTCGGCGATGCGGGCCCCGGTATTGACGGGCGGATTTTCCGGGGCGATGGTGGATAGCCGGCCGGGGTCGGCGGGGCGATTTTCACTTGTTGGCACTTGGATTTTCTCGCTTAGGGTAATGGTGAAGAACTTAGTCCATTTTAGGATTTTTACCGACGGACGGGCGCTTTGTATGTACGTAATTAAGCCTTAAATACATACATGATAAGCGCCCCTCTGTTTGTAATTACCCCTTAAAAAGCTCCAGCGGCGGCGCCGGCCAGCGGTAGAGCAGCGGCAAACCACTGGCCGCACTTAAATTTTCCGCCAGGGTGCGGGCGTCCAGGTCGTTGGGGCGCAGCCAGTAGGTCAGGGTCAGCAGTGGCACATCGGTACCGCCGGCCCGGCCCGCCAGCCACAGCTGGGGATAGTCGCCGGCCCTGTCCAGATAGAGGCCGCAAAAGTCCGCCGCCGGCCAGCTCCGTTCCTCCTGCCAGTAAAACCAGCGGTACCGGTCGCAGTGGAACGTGTCCCGCTTGGCATCGTAGCCCCAGCGCTGCCAGCGCCAGATATGGGCGCGGGCGCTATTCACAATCACCAGCAGCATCAACAGCCACAGCCCCAGGCTAGCCAACTGTAGTCTGCCGTTGGCGAAGTCTTGGACGATGGCGTAGGGCATCAGCAGCACGAGCCAGCACATCACCCCCAGTATCAGCAGCCGCATCAGCAGTTTTTGCGGCGAATTGGTGGTGAAACGGAAGGAACGGCGGGCCGGTTGGCGCGGCGGCAGCCGGTGCGCTTCCGGGCGGGCGGCCTGCCGCTGCTGTCGCTGTTGCCGACCGCGGCGCCAGACTTCAACTAATCCGGACAGGGCCACCGCCCCCATTCCCAGGGCCAGCGGCCAGCTGATAAACCACAGTTCTTTCAAATCAATCAGCAGAATGGCCCAGAGCAGCTGCAGCAGGTGGCCGAGGGCGACGGAGATGATTCTGACCCGGGACGGCGGAGCCACCAGCGTGATTTCACCGGCGTTCCGCCGCAGCCGCGGCAGAAAACGGAAGTTTTCCCACAGCTCCGCTACGGCCGAAATCACTAGGGCCACCGCCAGCAGCCCAAAGCTGTAATGCAGGAAGTTAATTTTCGGCAGTTCCGGCGGCAGGAGCCCGCTGAGCCAGAAGAACAGCCCGGCCAGCGCCAGCATCAGCAGGGGACTGAACAGGTCGTGCAGCAGCTGGTCGCGGGACAGGGTCCGCAGCTGGGGCAAGGGCATGGGGGACAGCCGCGCGGGGTCGGCGGGGCGGTTTTCGCTGGTGGGGACCATGGATTTTCTCGCTTAGGAGGTGGGTGAACGGCCTATTTTAAGGGCTTTTACAAACAGGAGAAGCGCTTAGCTGTATGTATTATATGCCTAATTACATACAGATAAAGTGCTTCTATGTTTGTTAAGCCATGGATTCGGTGCTGTCCTTAAGGCTCCGGGGCGGCGTCGGCCAGCGGTAGAGCACCGGCAGGCCGCTGGCGGCGCTTAATCTTGCCAGCAGATTCTGCCCCGCCTCCTTGCCACCGCTGGACAAGTAAGCCAAATCTCCCAGCAGCACGTCTTCACCGCCGGCCGGGCCCGCCAGCCACAGCCGGGGACGCCGGCCGACCATCTCCAGATAGAGGCCGCAGCATTCGGCCGCCGGCCAGCTCCCCTCCTCCCGCCATTGGGGCCAGCTGCGCCCGTCGCGGTGGAAGGTGTCCCGGGCGGCATCGTAGCGCCAGCGCTGCCAGAACTTGGCATTGAATAATCTCGACAACAGCAATAGCAGCGATATCAACAGCAACGACCACATTAATGCTGCCAACGGCGTCGGAAACAGAAATAAAAATTTGATCCACATTATTAAATAGGTGTCCATCAGCATCAGCTGCACCATCAGCGGCACCGGTATCAGTAGCGGCGAAACCCAAGCCAGCGCTACCAGTAGCAGCGACAACAGCACCCGTAGCACCCACGGACACCGCGCCATTCGTGGCCCCCACAGCCAGCGTAGTAGCAGTATCAGCCCCAGCAACAAAAGCAGTAATGAGAGGAACAGTAAATCCGGAGAGAAGATAATTCCCAGCACCGCGAGCAGGAAAATTAGGCTAGCCCACTGTCCCCTGGTCAAATTTGCGGTGCAACGGAGGGAATGGTGCGGCGGCCGGCGCGGGGGCAGTTGGTGGGCCAGCGGCGAAGCCGTTTTCCGTAGCAGAACCAGCCACCGCCAGCGGTAGCGCCACAGGTCGAACAGGGCCAACGCCGGCAGGGCGGCGGCTGACAGGTAAATCAGGAGCAGCCATTTACTCGCTGTTTCCCGCAGCACCGTGTGGCCGTAATAAAAGAGAGCCAGGCCGGCGGCCAACATGAGCAGGACGAAGGCGATTTTCAGCTTCAGGCCCAGGGGCGAATAGGAAGCATAGGGTAGGGGTGAAAGTAGTTCGTGGTTTGCAGGTCGATGCATGGTGAGTCCTTAGAATTGATAATTTACAAACATAGAAGCGCTTCTCCTGTCGGTAAATCGGCGCTTAATCGAACAGGAACGAGAAAAACGACGAGTCGATTTCCTTCAGCCGCTGCTTGGCGA
>CAUSQL010000011.1:0-40742 GCA_963533935.1 uncultured Cardiobacteriaceae bacterium | reverse complement strand
ACATTCCCCACCCCACCATCGTTACCGAATCGGGCCGTTCCACCGTGGCCTATTCCACCATTTTGATGTTTAACATTCTCGACGTAACCGGCTTTGCCAACAGCACCCTGCCGGCGGAGATTAACGAGGAGAACCGACTGGTGCAGGGGCTGATGGAGAGCTACCGCATGCTGTCGGAGAAGACCGCCCAGGAATGCTTTAACGACGCGGTCTACTTCCGCGACGAGGCCCGGGAGGGCTTCATGCGCGGCGACTTGGATTTGCGTATCCGCGCCCAGGTGGAGCAGATTTTCATGGTCATCATGACCGAGGTGGCAAAGATTGCCGACCGGCAGCCGGACGCCCTGTCCGAGCCGGAGGTTTTAAAAACCATGCTGGCGGACATCTACTACGGCAATTTCAGCGTTTTCCAGTCCCTGCCGGACGCCTGGGCCATCGACCAGATTTTCCCGGTGGTGCCGCTGCACCGCCACAATGAAAAGCCCACCCGCACCGGCATCATCGCCGACATGACCTGCGACAGCGACGGCAAGATTGACCTGTTCACGGAGGAGGGGGTAATCGCCCGGGCCCAGGCCTTCCACGAGCTGCGCCCCGGTGAGGAGTACTATTTGGCGGTTTTCCTGGTCGGTGCCTACCAGGAAACCCTCGGCGATCTGCATAATCTGCTCGGCGACACCCACGTGGTTTCCATCTACATCAACGGCGACGGCAGCTTTGACTTCGTCGGCGAAGTGGAGGGGGACAGCGTGGCCGACGTGCTCAGCTATGTGGAGTACCAGCCGAACAATCTGCTGGCCCAATTCCGCCAAACCGCGGAACGGGCCGTGCGCAACGGCATCATCAGCGCCGCCGAGCGCCAGCATCTGGTGAACAGCTTCGAGGCGGGGCTGCGCGGCTATACCTATTACGAAGAATAAGGAGTTTTCATGGCAAGAGTTCTAATCATCGGCGCCGGCGGCGTCGCCAACGTGGTGGTGCACAAATGCGCCCAGGCCCAGGAGGTGTTCAGCCACATCACCCTGGCCAGCCGCACCCTGGCCCGCTGCGAGGAAATTGCGGCGGCGGTTAAAAGCCGCACCGGCGTAGATGTTGAGACCGCCCAGGTGGACGCGGACAACGTGCCGCAATTAATCGCATTAATTCAACGGGTTAAACCGGAGCTGGTGCTGAACATCGCCCTGCCCTACCAGGATTTGCCCATCATGGACGCCTGCCTGGCCACCGGCGTGGACTATCTGGACACGGCCAACTACGAGCCGCCGGAGGAGGCCAAGTTTGAATACAAATGGCAGTGGGCCTACGACCAGCGCTTCAAGGATAAGGGCATCATGGCCCTGCTCGGCAGCGGCTTCGACCCGGGCGTTACCAATGTGTTCACCGCCTACCTGAAGAAGCATTACCTGGACGAAATCCACGAGCTGGACATCATCGACGCCAACGCCGGCGACCACGGCTACCCCTTCGCCACCAACTTCAATCCGGAAATTAATATCCGCGAGGTTACCGCTGAGGCGCGCCACTGGGAGCAGGGCGGCTGGCAGACCAGCCCGGCCCTGAGCCACAAACGGGTTTTCGACTTCCCGCAGATTGGCGAGAAGAACATTTATCTGATGTACCACGAGGAGCTGGAATCGCTGGTGAAGCATTTCCCGGAAATCAAAGTGGCGCGCTTCTGGATGACCTTTTCCGACAACTATTTGAATCATCTGAAGGTGCTGGAGAATGTGGGCATGACCTCCATCGAGCCGGTGCAGTTCGAGGGCCGCGAGATTATCCCCATTCAGTTCCTCAAGGCGCTGCTGCCGGACCCGGCCAGCCTCGGCCCGCGCACCAAGGGCAAGACCTGCATCGGCTGCGTGGCCAAGGGTATTAAGGACGGCCAGCCCAAGACCTACTACATCTACCAGATTTGCGACCACCAGGAATGCTACCGGGAGGTGGGCTCCCAGGCCATTTCCTACACCACCGGCGTGCCGGCCATGATTGGCGCGAAGATGATGCTGGAGAAGCACTGGCACCGGCCGGGGGTCTGGAATATGGAGCAGTTCGACCCGGACCCGTTCCTGGCCGACCTGGGTAAATACGGCCTGCCCTGGGAAATCAAAGAGCTTAATTAGGCATATACCCTAAGCGCCTGCGCCGACCAGCTGGCCGGCGACCGCAGGGAGAACAGCCCCCGTCCCTTGTTAAAAGCTAATTTACAAACGGACGGGCGCTTTGGTTGTATGTTTAATAAGGCTTTTAAACATACAGCTAAAGCGCCCGACCGTCGGTAAATAATCCACTCAACACTAACCGGAGTTAGCCATGACCGCATTAAACCCTGCCCTCACCCCGTTTCTGGAGGAAATCCGCGCCAGCGCCCGACCCTCCGTGGTCTTCACCCTGACCGCCGAGCCCTGCACCATCACCGACAGCAAGGTAGGCGGAATGCCCTACTGGCCGGAAGAAATGCCCTACCCGAGCAATCCGGAGGGTCAGCCGCTGCGCCTGCTGGCGCAGCTTAATTTTGCGGAAATGCCGGCGCTGCCGGACTTTCCCAGCAGCGGCATTTTGCAATTCTTCATCGACTCGACCAATGACCTGATTGGTCTGAACTTCGACGACATGACCGACCAGCGTCGCTTCCGCGTCGTTTATCACTCGGAAATCCGCGGTTCCGGCCTATTGCAGGCTCCGCCGCCCCTGGAGCTGGAGGAGGATTACGGCCCCTTCGAGGGGGAAAGGCGGGAGTACCGCATGCACTTCGCCCCGGCGGCGCCCCAGTGGCCCACGCTGGAGGATTACCGCTTTAATCAGCTGGCGCCGCGGCTGGCCGCCCTCCTCGACGGGCGGGCCGAAGCGGACGATTACGGCTGGGAACTGCACGAAAATTACAGCGAGGCCAACGGCAGCGGTGAACACCGCATCGGCGGCTATCCCTACTTCACCCAGTGCGACCCGCGCGGGGAGGAGAAATACTCCGGCTACGAGCTGCTGTTCCAGCTGAACAGCGACTGGGGAAATATTGAAGACGTGGAAATTTGCTGGGGCGACGCGGGCGTCGGCAATTTCTTCATTCGCCCGGACGACCTGCGGCAGCGGGATTTCTCGCAGGTGATGTTTAGCTGGGATTGCTGTTAGGCCCAGCGACAAAATCAGCCTTTAAATACAGACGGGCGCTTCTCCTGTATGTAATTAAAGGCTTAAATACATACAACTAAAGCGCCCGTCCGTCGGTAAATAATCCACTCAACTAACTGGAGTTAGCCATGACCGCATTAAATCCCGCCCTTACCCCGTTTCTGGAGGAAATCCGCGCCAGCGCCCGGCCCTCCGTGGCCTTCACCATGTCCACTGAACCCTGCACCATCAGCAACAGCAAGGTGGGCGGAATGCCCTACTGGCCGGAAGAAATGCCCTACCCCAGCAATCCGGAGGGCCAGCCGCTGTGCCTGTTGGCGCAAATTAACTTCACGGAAATGCCGGCGCTGCCGGACTTTCCCAGCTCTGGAATCCTGCAATTCTTCATCGACGGCTACGACGGCGAAATGGGCGTCAGCTACGACAATCTCTGCGACCAGAGCCGTTTCCGCGTCGTCTATCACCGGGAAATCCGCCGCGACCGGCTACGCTCGCAATGGGACGGCTTTAACCCGCCGCCGGACGACGGCCTGCCCTTCCCCTTCGGCAGCGAGTACCGCATGCGGTTTCTGCCGGCCGCCGACCATTACCTGACCCTGTCCGACTACCGCCTTAACAACTGGCTGCCGAATCTAAGTCGCTTCCTCGACGGTGCCAAGTGGCAGTTCACGGAAAACTACGAACAGTACAACCGGGAGGAAAGCCACCGCGTCGGCGGTTACCCCTTCTTCACCCAGGACGACCCGCGCTGCTACCCGGAGGACGAGCGAATGCCGCAGAACTACGAGCTGCTGTTCCAGCTGGCGAGCTATTGGGGCGAAAACGAGGAAATTGAATTGATGTGGGGCGACGCGGGCGTGGGTAATTTCTTCATTCACCCGGAGGATTTGCGGCGGCGGGATTTTTCGCGGGTGGCGTATACGATGGACTGCTGCTAACGCTTCGCTCGCAGCTGCTGCCGCTAAACGCAGCTACTGTTGCTAGACGCAACTTCTGCTGCTAAACGCAGCTACTGTTGCTAGACGCAACTGCTGTTGCTAACGCTTCGCTCGCAGCTATTCACCCGAAAATTCACCGTAAATACATACATATAAAGCGCCCCTCCGTTTGTAAATTGGCTTTTACAAACGGAAGGGCGCTTTAGCTGTATGTAATTTAAGCCTTTAAACATACAGGGAAAGCGCCCGAAGGGCGCGTGAGGCGTAAGCCGAACAACCGCCCGTCCGTCGGTATAAATCGACTAAATGAAGGAACGTTGCTCGCCGCCGGCCATATTCTCCAGGCAGCGCGGGCACAGCTTGTCGTCGTTCAAATGCTCGTGGTAATGCCAGCAGCGCTCACACTTGGCCCCCGGCGCCTTGCTAACGCTGATTTGCAGCTCCGGCCCTTCCACCAGTTCCACCGCCGACGTGAGCAGCAGGAAGCGCAGCTCGTCACCCAGCACCGCCCAATCCGGCGCCCGTGGACTGACAATGCGCAGCGCCGCCTCCAGGGACGAACCGATGAGGCCGGCGGCCCGCTGGGTCTCCAGCGCCTCGTTCACCTTGGTGCGCAGCTGTAGCAGTTCCGGCCAGAAGGATTCCGGGAATTGCTCACTGACCGGCGGCAGTTGGTAGAACTCGCTTAAAAACACCGACGGCACCGGACGCGCCGGCATGTGGCCCCAAATCTCCTCGGCGGTGAAAGAGAGAATGGGCGCAATCCAGCGCACCAGCGCCTCCAAGATGTGGAACAGGGCGGTCTGGGCACTGCGCCGCACCGGGCTCTCCTTGGCCACCGTGTACTGGCGGTCCTTAATCACGTCCAGGTAGAAGCTGCCGAGGAAGATGGAGCAGAAATTGGTCAATTCCTGATAGACCAGGTGGAATTCGTACTGCTCATAGTGGGCCAGCAGCCGCCGTTGCAGCGCCGCCGTGTGGTTGATGACGTAGCGGTCCAGGGCCAGCAGCCGGTCGCCGGCCAGCAGGTGTTGGTTCGGGTCGAAGTCGTGCAGATTGGCCAGCAGGAAGCGGCAGGTGTTGCGAATGCGCCGGTAGCCCTCGGCCCGCTGCTTCAGAATGTCGTCGGACAGGCGCACCTCGCCGCCGTAGTCCACCGACGCCACCCAGAGCCGCAGTATGTCCGCGCCGAGGGAGTTAATCACCTTCTGCGGTTCCACCACATTGCCCTTGGACTTAGACATCTTCTCGCCCTGGGCGTCCACCACGAAGCCGTGGGTCAATAACGCCCGGTAGGGGGCGGCGCCGTCCATGGCACAGCCGGTGAGCAGGGAGGAATGGAACCAGCCGCGGTGCTGGTCGGAACCTTCCAGATACAAATCCGCCGGCTTGCGCTGGCGCCGGGCCAGCACCGTTTCGTGGGTGGTGCCGGAGTCGAACCACACGTCGAGCACGTCGTCCAATTTGCGGTAATCGGCCGCGTCGGGAATCAGCTGCTCCAGCGGCAGTTCAAACCAGGCCTCAATGCCATTTTTCTCGATGGCCGCCGCCGCCTGCTCCATGATGTCGAGAATCTGCGGGTGCAGCTCGCCGCTGTCCCTGTGCACGACGAAGCACAGCGGCACGCCCCAGTAGCGCTGGCGGGTGATGGCCCAGTCCGGCCGTTCGGCAATCATATTGGTGAGCCGCGGCCGCCCCCAGGCGGGAATGAATTCCACCCCGTCCAGGGCCTTCAGGGCCTCTTGGCGCAGGCCCGCCTTGTCCATGCTGATGAACCACTGGGTCGTCGTGCGGAAGATGGTGGGTGAATGGTGGCGCCAGCAGTGCGGGTAGCTGTGCTTAATCTTGCTCGCCTTAACCAGCCGGCCCCGCTCCTCCAGCAGCTTGACCACCTCCGGGTTCGCCTTGAACACGTTCTGGCCGGCGAAAATGGGCGTGTCCGGGGCGAAGCAGCCGTTGCCCAGCACCGGGTTATAGGGCTCGATGCCATAGCGCTGACAAACGTTAAAGTCGTCCACCCCGTGGGCCGGCGCCGTGTGCACGCAGCCGGTGCCCGCCTCCAGGGTTACGTGGTCGCCGAGAATCAGCAGGGAAGTCTTATCCAGGAAGGGGTGTTGCAGCTCCAGCCGCTCCAGCTCTTGCCCCCTGACGCTGGCCAGCTCCTGCCAGTCTTCCTCGCCGCCCCACTCCTTCTGTAGAGCCTCGCGCATTTCCCGCGCCACGATTAGATGGCGGTCGCCCACCTTAAATAGGCCGTAGTCGAAGTCCGGGTTCAGGCTCACCGCCAGGTTCGCCGGCAGCGTCCAGGGGGTGGTGGTCCAGATGACCACGTCCGTGGCCGGCACGCTGGCCAGGCCGAAGCGCCGCGCCAATTCCGCCAAATCTTTTACGGCGAAGCGCACGTAGATGGATTCGGACACCTTATCTTCATACTCCACCTCGGCTTCGGCCAGGGTGGAGGCGCAGTCCAGGCACCAGTTCACCGGCTTAAAGCCCTGCACCACGTGGCCGTTGGCGACGATTTTCCGCAGGGAACGGACGATGGCCGCCTCGATGTCGTAGTTCATGGTCAGGTAGGGATTGGCCCAGTCGCCGAGCACGCCGAGCCGCTGGAAGTCCGCCTTCTGCAATTCCACCTGGGACCGGGCGAAGTCGCGGCAGGCGCGGCGGAATTCGTTGGCGCTCACCTTGGCGCCGGGCTTGCCCAGTTTCTGTTCCACCTTCTGTTCGATGGGCAGGCCGTGGCAGTCCCAGCCGGGAATGTAGGCGCTATCGTAGCCCAGCAGCTGGTGGCTCTTAACGATGATGTCCTTGAGAATTTTGTTCAGGGCGTGGCCCACGTGAATGAGGCCGTTGGCGTAGGGCGGGCCGTCGTGGAGCACGAAGGTTTTTTTACCGGCGCTGGCGCGGCGCTGCTGGCCGTAGATGTCCTGCTCCTGCCAGAACTTGAGAAATTCCGGCTCCCGCTGCGGCAGATTGCCGCGCATGGGAAATTTGGTTTCCGGCAGATTCAGGCTGTCTTTAAAGTCGCTCATAATTCCTCTATGTATTTCTTTGCTAAATCAATGTCTTGCACAATTTGCGCCCTCAGGGCGGCAGCATCGGGGAAGCGGCGCTCCGGCCGCAGAAAATGCTTAATTTCCAGGCTGATGATTTTTCCATATAAATCGCCCACGGCCGCGAAAAAGTGCGCCTCCAGCTTGCGCTGGCGGCCGTTAAAGGTGGGGTTCCAGCCCAGATTGGCCACGGCCCAGCAGTCGGCCATTTTCACCACGTAGACCCCGTCGGCCAGGGCCAGGGCCGCCGGCACCGCCAGATTGGCCGTCGGCACCTGCATTTGCCGGCCCCGCTGGAAGCCGGGCACCACCCGGCCGGTGTAGGTGAAGGGGTGGCCGAGCAGGGCCGCCGCCGTGGCCAGGTCGCTGCGCTCCAGGGCCGCGCGAATGGCCGAGCTGGAAATGCGCTGGCCCTGCCACTGCACCGGCGGCAGTTCGCAGACCTCGCAGAAATCCTGACTTCGCAACAGCGCCAAATCCCCCTGGCCGTGGCGGCCGAAGCGGAAATCGCTGCCCAGATGGAGCCGGCGCACGCCGAGGGGCTTCAGATAATCGTCGATGAACCGCTGCGGCGGCAGCTGGCGGAATTTATGGGTGAAGGAAATCAGCAGCCAATGCTCCAGGCCGTAGTGCTGGAGCCAGCGGGCCCGGTCGCGCAGGCCGCTGATTTGCCCCGGATTCTTACCGGTAATCAGCGCCCGCGGGTGGGGGAAGAAGCTCAGCAGCAGCGGCTGATAGCCCGCCGCCCGGTCGGCATTGAGCCGGGCCAGCAGCTGCTGGTGGCCGCGGTGGACCCCGTCGAAATTGCCAATGGCCAGGCTGACCGGCGCGGAAAAGGCCGGCGGCGGCCAGCGGTAGATTTGCATGGATATTCCTTTAGGCTTAGCTCGCCGGCTGGCGAGGGTGGAGGGAAGGGGCCATTTTAGCAGCGGCCCGGGCCATTAAAGGCGGCCATTGCTGCAGGGCTGATGCCCCTATGGCGGATTTATAAATACAACCGGGCGCTTCTTCTGTATGTATTTAGGCCCTAATTACATACAGGGGAAGCGCCCGTCCGTCGGTAAAGGCGTTTATACAAACATACGGGCGCTTCTCCTGTATGTATTTGCCCCTCAATAAAACGGATAAAAAGGCGTAGGCTAGCGGCTTTTTGCCTATGAATACCGACTCAAACCCCGAGCACCGTCGCGGCGTGCTGCTCGCCCTCCTCTGCTACGGCATCTGGGGCCTCTTCCCCCTCTTCTGGCACCCGCTGAAGGCCGGCGCCGTGCCCGCGGCCCAGGTTTTAGCCCATCGCATCGTCTGGTCGCTACTTTTAACCCTCGCCCTCACCTACGCCTTCGGCCAGGGGCGGGAACTGAAGGACAGCCTGGGCCGGCGCCGGCTGCTGTGGTCGCTGCTGCTGTCGTCCCTGCTCATCGCCGCCAACTGGCTCATTTACCTGTGGGCCATTCTTAACCAGCGGGTGCTGGAGGCCAGCCTCGGCTACTACATCAATCCGCTGGTGAACGTGCTGCTGGGCTTTATCTTCCTCGGCGAACGGCTGCATGGCCGCCAATGGCTGGCCCTGGCCCTAGCCCTGGCCGGTATCGTCTGGCTCGGCCTGGGCCTGGGGCAAATGCCGTGGATTTCCCTGGGCCTGGCCTTCAGCTTCGCCTTCTACGCGCTGGTGCGCAAGCTGACGCCGCTGGGCGCCCTGACCGGTTTAACCCTGGAAACCCTCTATTTATTCCCCCTGGCCGCCGTCTACCTGCTCTGGTGCCAGAGCCAGGGCCAACTGGTGTTCGCCACCTTGAACGGCTTGCAGCAGGGCCTGCTGCTGTCGGCGGGGCTGGTAACGGTGGTGCCGCTGCTGGCCTTCGTCGGCGCGGCGCGGCGCATTCCCCTATCGCTGCTTGGCATGCTGCAATACTTCGCGCCGACCATTCAGCTGTTCCTCGGCCTGATGTTCGGGGAAAGCCTGGATTTACGCCGGCTGCTGGGCTACGGCCTGGTGTGGCTGGGGGTAGTGATTTATCTGCTGCCCGCTAAAACCAAGGCCTAAACCATTTATACAAACGGACGGGCGCTTTACCTGTTTGTAAATTAGCGCTTTTTACAAACAGGTAAAGCGCCCGTCCGTTTGTAAATAATGAACTAGCGGCCGAACAGGGCGGCGACCATCGCCGCCTCCTCCTCGCTGTAGCCGCGGCCGTTCAGCTGTAGGCCAATGGCCAGTTCGCCGCTCACGCCGCCGTTGAGCTGGCGCCAGCCCAGCAGTCTGCGCTGCTCCTCCCCGCTTAGCTGCGGGTTTCCGTTATTTTTCCTATCCATAAATGCTCCTTGCCTAGCGCCCCATTGGGGCTAATTGCTTAAAATAATTCTTTTGAACGGGGAAAATCCATGAAATCTCTAGGTGAATTCATCATCGAAAAGCAAAACGAATACGCCGAGGCCACCGGCGAACTGTCCGGCATTCTCTCGGCCCTGCGGCTGGCGGCGAAAATTCTCCACCGGGACATCAATAAGGCCGGCCTGGTGCAGAATATCCTCGGCGACGTGGGCCAGCAGAATATCCAGGGGGAAGAGCAAAAGAAGCTGGACGTCTTCGCCCATGAAACCATCAAGAGCGCCTTCCTCGCCCGCGACAACGTGGCCGGCTTCGCCTCCGAAGAGGAGGACGATTTCTGCGCCTTCAGCGACCAAAAAAATCTCAACGCCAAGTACGTGATTCTCACCGACCCGCTGGACGGTTCCTCCAACATTGACGTGAACGTGGCCGTGGGCACCATCTTCTCCATCTACCGCCGCATCTCGCCGGTGGGCACGCCGGTAACCCGTGCCGACTTCCTGCAGAAGGGCCGCAACCAGGTGGCCGCCGGCTACATCGTCTACGGTTCCTCCACCATGCTGGTCTACAGCACCGGCAACGGGGTGAACGGCTTCACCTACGACCCGTCCCTGGGCACCTTCTGCCTGTCCCACGAGAATATGCGCATTCCGGAGGACGGCAAAATCTATTCGGTAAACGAGGGCCAGTACCTGCGCTTCCCCGAGGCGGTGAAGAAATACATCAAGTATTGCCAGGAGGACGATAAAGCCAGCGGCCGGCCCTACACTTCCCGCTACATCGGTTCGCTGGTGTCGGACTTTCACCGCAACCTGCTGAAGGGCGGCATTTATATGTATCCCTCCGGCAGCACCTACCCCAACGGCAAGCTGCGGCTGAACTACGAGGCCAACCCCATGGCCTGGCTCATCGAACAGGCCGGCGGCATCGCCTCCAACGGCGCCATGAATATCCTCGACATTCAGCCGGAACAGCTGCACCAGCGCACCCCCCTCTACATCGGTTCCAAAAACATGGTGGAACGGCTGTTGTCCTACTTCTAAATTTCTTCCGAAAAATTCCCTGGGCGGGCGAATAATCGTCCGTCCAGCATGGATTTTGCTTGAAAAATAGCCCTTTAACCCCAGAATTTAAACTTCAAAAGCCAAGAGCAGGACAAACAAAATGGCCCAATTTTCACGGGAACAGGAAGACGATTTTCTTGACGAACTAAAAGAACTAAGCGAGCGCGGCCGCGAGCAGGGTTTTCTCACCTTCGCCGAAATCAACGAAGCGCTGCCGGACGGCAGCACCGACGGCGACCGCATGGAAGAAATCATCAGCTATTTCAACGAACTGGACATTAAGGTACTGGAAAGCCGGCCCGACGCCCGCGATGACGTGGTGTCCAGCGAGGACAGCGAGGACGTTAATACCTCCATCAACGACGACGGCAACGAGGTGGGCCGCACCACCGACCCGGTGCGCATGTACATGCGGGAAATGGGCGCCGTGGATTTGCTCACCCGCGAGGGGGAAATCGCCATTGCCAAACGCATCGAGGCGGGCATTAATCTGGTGCAGGAGACCCTGGCCGAATTCCCCAGCGCGCTGCGGGCGCTGATGGAGGAATTCCACCGCTCCGAAAAGGGCGAGGTGAAAATCGCCGAAATCGTCAGCAGCTTCGGCAACCCCTACACGGACCCCTCCGTCAGCGACGAGGGCGACGAGGAACAGGTCATCGACGCCGATGAGGACCAGCTGGTGGACAATCTGAAGGACATTAGCGAGGACGATGAGGACAGCAGCGACGGCGGCGACACCTCCGGGCCGGTGAACGTGGATTCTTTAAAGGAAGCCCAGGAAAAAATGGTAGAACTGGCCGCCCTCTTTAAAAAATTCGACACCAATTTCAAGAAATCCAAGGATTTAACCAAAAAAACCACCCAGAAGCTGCTCAAGCAGGTGCAGGAAATGTTCGTGCAGTTCAACCTGCCCCAGAAGAGCTTCGACCTGATGGAGGCGCAGCTGGAAATGCCCATACAGGAAATTCGCACCATTGAACGGAAAATCATGGATTTGGCCATTGAGAAGGCCGGCATGCCGCGCAAGGATTTCGTCGCCAGCTTTGTCGGCAGCGAAACGGACCAGAATTGGGCCCTGAAGCAGAGCAAGCTGCGACGCAAGTTCGCAGAACGGCTAAAGCCGCTGGTGGTGGAAATTCAGACCCTCCAGGAGCAGTTCAGCAAGGTGGAAGAGCGCTACGCCATGCCCATCGCCACCATCAAGGACATTTACAAGCGCGTTAATCAGGGCAAGAACGCCACCAAGAAGGCCAAGGAGGAAATGGTCGAGGCCAACCTGCGCCTGGTCATCTCCATTGCCAAGAAGTACACCAACCGCGGCCTGCAATTCCTCGATTTAATCCAGGAGGGCAACATCGGCCTGATGAAGGCGGTGGACAAGTTCGAGTACCGCCGCGGCTTCAAGTTCTCCACCTACGCCACCTGGTGGATTCGCCAGGCCATCACCCGCTCCATCGCCGACCAGGCCCGCACCATTCGCATTCCCGTGCACATGATTGAGACCATCAATAAGTTGAATCGGGTGTCGCGTATCCTGGTGCAGCGCAACGGCCGCGAGCCGACGCCGGAGGAATTGGCGAAGGAAATGGACATGCCCGAAGACCGCATTCGCAAGGTGCTGAAGATTGCCAAGGAACCGGTCTCCATGGAAAGCCCCATCGGCGACGACGAGGATTCACATTTAGGCGATTTCATTCAGGACGAAAATATTCTGTCGCCGGTGGAAGCGGCCACCATTCGCGGCCTGTCCGAGGCCACCAACGAGGTGCTGGCGACGCTGACGCCGCGGGAAGAGCGGGTGCTGCGCATGCGCTTCGGCATCGACATGAACACCGACCACACCCTGGAAGAGGTGGGCCGCCAGTTCGACGTAACCCGCGAGCGCATTCGCCAGATTGAGGCTAAGGCCCTGCGCAAGCTGCGCCACCCGAACCGGTCGGAGCTGCTGAAGTCCTTCCTCATTGATTAGGCGAATTCGTTAAAAATCCCACGCGCCGGGCTGTTTACAAACGGTCGGGCGGTTGTTCTCCCTTCGGTCGCTGGCAAAGCCGACCGACCTGAAGGTCTCACGCGCCCGGCCATTTTACAAACGGCCGGGCGCTTTACTTGTATGTAATTAACAAGGAGAAATGATGTTTTGGACTCTGCTACGGCGGGAAATGCTGGCGTCCCTGCGCAATTTCCAGGGCCTGCTCCAGCCCCTGCTGCTCTACCTGTTCATGGTCTGCCTGTTCCCCCTGGCCCTGGGCACCGACGGCGCCAGCCTGGCGAAAATCGCCCCGGCGGCCCTGTGGATTCCCCTGCTGCTGGCCACCATTCTCGTCGGCGACCAGCTGCTGGAACGGGACTTCGCCGCCGGCCAGCTGAGCCAGGATTTAATCTATCTGCCGCCCTGGCTGCTGCTGCTGACGAAAATGCTGGTGGCCTGGCTGCGGCTGGTGCTGCCGCTGCTGCTGCTATTGCCGCTGCTGCTGCTGCTGCTGCACGTGGATTTAAGCCATTTGCCGGCGCTGCTGGTCCTGCTGGCCCTGGCCAGCTTCACCCTGCTGCTGCTGGCGCTGCTCGCCGCCTGTTTAACCTTGGGCCAGCGCCAGGGCAGCCTGCTGAAATTTCTCATCGTCCTGCCGCTGGAAATTCCCCTGTTCATTCTCGGCGTCATGGCCAGCCATGACCAATTGCTGGGCCTGGCCATTGCTGGCTATCATGCATTGCTGGCGGCCCTGGCCCTCTTTTCCCTGCTGTGCCTGCTGCCGGTGGCCAGCCTCGCGCTGGTAAGTCATTCATTTAATTGAGGTTTTCCATGTATCCCAAAGCAACCAGCCGCGAAGAGCTGCAACATAATTTTGCCGCTATTGAAGAACGTATTCAGCAGGCCTGCGCCGCCGCCGGCCGGCCTCGCGAGGCCGTGCGCCTGTTGCCGGTGTCCAAGACCGTGCCGGAGGAGGTCATACGCTGGGCCTATGACCTGGGCTATCACCAGTTCGGCGAAAACAAGGTGCAGGAGGCGCTGGCGAAGAGCCAGGCCATGGCGGATTTGCAGGCCCACTGGGCGGTCATCGGCCATTTACAGAGCAATAAGGTGAAGTACGTGGCCCGCTTCGCCGGGGAATTTCAAGCGCTGGACAGCCTGGCCATTGCGGAACAGCTGAACCAGCGCCTCGGCGACAACGGCCGCAAGCTGCCGGTGCTGGTACAAATCAACAGCTCCGGCGAAGAAAGCAAATACGGCCTGGCGCCGGAGCAGGCGGACCGCTTTTTGGCGCAGCTGGCGCCGCTGGAAAATTTGCAGGTGCGCGGCCTCATGACCCTGGCCCTGCTGTCGGAGAGCCAGGCGGACGTGCGCCGCTGCTTTGTGTTGATGCGGGAACTGGCGGAACAGCTGCGGCCGAATCTGCCGGATTCTATGCACCTGGACGAGCTGTCCATGGGCATGTCCGGCGACTTTGAAATGGCCATCGCCGAGGGCGCCACCACGGTGCGGGTGGGCCAGGCCATCTTCGGCGCGCGGGCCTATCCGGATTCCTACTACTGGCCCAAGTAGCCTTACCGCTGGCCGGTTGTAGTGGGATTTATACAAACAACCGGGCGCTTTAGCTGTCTGTAATTAAGGTTAAAAATACATACAACTAAAGCGCCCTTGCGTCGGTAATTAGGTTAATTACAAACGGAGGAGCGCTTCCCCTGTATGTAATTAAGCCTTAAATACATACAGGGGAAGCGCCCCTCCGTCGGTAAAAGGCGAAGAAATCAGCCGTGGCGGCGTTCAAATTCCTTCATAAAGGCCAGCAGCGCCTCCACTCCGGCCCGCTCCATGGCGTTGTAGAGCGACGCACGAATGCCGCCGCGAATCCGGTGGCCCTTCAAGCCGTTCATGCCTTGAGCCGCCGCCTCCTGCCAGAACTGCGTATCCAGCTCCGCGCTGGGCAGATTGAAAATCACGTTGGTGCGCGAGCGGAACTGCGGCGGAATCGGATTGCGGTAGAAGTCGCTGCCGTCGATGTGGCCGTAGAGCAGGGCGGACTTTTCCATGGACTGGGCCGCAAAGTGGGCCACCCCGCCCTGGGCCTTAATCCAGTGCAGCATCTTCCACAGCACGTAGATTTGGAAGGTGGGCGGCGTGTTGTAGAGGCTGCGGGCGGCGCTGTGCGCCTGGTAGCTGAGAAACTGCGGCAGCTGCGGCCGCTCCTTCAGTAAGTCCTTGCGAATGAAGACCAGGGCAATGCCCGCCGGCGCCAGATTCTTCTGCACGCCGCCGTAAACCAGGGCGCACTTACTCCAGTCCAGCGGCCGGGCGTAGAAGTCCGAGGAGCAATCGACCACCAGCGGCGCGCCACAGTCCGGCAGTTCGCGGAACTGCACGCCGCCGATGGTTTCGTTGCTGGTTACGTGCACATAGGTGAAGCCGGCGCCGGCCAGCTTTTCCGTGGGTAGGGTGGTGAAATCGCTGGCCCGGCCGCTCCACAGCTCCTCCGCCGCGCCAATGCGCGCCGCCTCCTTCAGCGCCTTCTCCGCCCAGACGCCACTGTTAATGAAGCCGGCCCGGCCGCCGTCGCTCAGCAGGTTCATGGCGGTCATGACGAATTGCTGGTGGGCACCGCCGGGCAGAATTAGCGTGTCGAAGTCCGCCGGTGCGCCGATGAGCTCCCGGGCCAGGGCCAGGGTTTCAAAGTGCAGCTGTTCAAAGGGTTGGGAACGGTGGCTAATTTCCATCACCGACATGCCCAAGCCCTGAAAATCCAGCAGTTCCGCCTGCACCTCCTCTAACACCGCCAGGGGCAGCGTGCAGGGGCCGGCACAGAAATTAAAGATACGATGAGCCATAACACAGTCCTTATTGCTTGATTTTATTGATAATTTCCCGATTACGTTCTGCGTCCGCCGCCGGCACCTCGATGGCTAGCCAGCCGTCCCGGGCCACGGTTACGCTGCCTTTACGTTGCTGGCGTACCGTCAAATCCAGGGAATTCTGACCGCCGGTCATCTTCAGATAGACCTGGCCCAGCAGCCGGCTGTCTACCAGGGCGCCGTGCAAGCTGCGGCTGGAGGTGTCGATGCCGTAGCGCTTACACAAAGCGTCCAGATTGTTGCGGCTGCCGCCGAAGAGCTGGCGCGCCAGCTTCAGACTGTCCACCAGCTTGAAGCGCTCCTCCAGGCGGAAGCCGGCGTTTATCAGCATCAGCTCCCGGTTGATGAACATCTGGTCGAACTCGATGTTGTGGGCCACCAGCTCGTCGGCGCCGGCAAGGAAGTTTAAAAATTCGTCGGCCATCTGGCGGAAGGTGGGCGCCATCTTTACCTGCTCGTCGCTGATGCCGTGCACCGCGAAGCTCTCCGGGTCGATGGGCTGTTCCGGATTTAAAAAACAGTGGAATTCGCGGCCGGTGAATTGGCGGTCGATAATTTCCACGCAGCCGATTTCAATGATGCGGTGGCCCTCGGATTTGTCGCGGCCGAAGCGGTTCATGCCGGTGGTTTCGGTGTCGAAGATTACGCTGCGCATGGGAAGGCTTGCTTCATGGTTTAAATTCGTTAATTACAAACATAGGGGCGCTTAGGCTGTATGTTTAATGGTTCAGCAGCTGGCGGGCACAGTTCAAAGTATTCTGCAGCAGACAGGCGATGGTCATGGGGCCAATGCCACCGGGCACCGGGGTAATCAGCGCCGCCCGCTGGTTGGCGGTGGCAAATTCCACATCGCCCACCAGCCGGGTTCCATCGGCCCCGCTGATGCGGTTAATGCCCACGTCCAGCACCACGGCGCCGGCCTTCAGCCACTCGCCCCTGATGGCCTCGGGCCGCCCGATGGCCGCCACCACAATGTCCGCCTGGCCGCACAGCTCCGGCAGGTTCGGACTTTTGGAATGGGCCAGCGTAACCGTGGCGTTCTTCGCCAGCAGCAGCGCTGCCATGGGCTTGCCAACGATGTTCGAGCGGCCGATGACCAGCGCCTGCTTGCCGGCTAAATCGCCGACAAATTCGTCCAACAGTAGGGAACAGCCCAGCGGCGTGCAGGGCACGGAGACCGGGTTGCCCGTCCACAGGCGGCCCACGTTCAGTGGGTGAAAGCCGTCCACGTCCTTGGCCGGGTCAATGTGATTCAGCACCCGGTCGCTGTCGATGTGCGCCGGCAGGGGCAGCTGCACGAGAATGCCGTGCACCGCTGGGTCCCCATTAAGCTGGTCAATCTGCGCCAGCAGCTCCCCCTGGCTGGTGTCCGCCGGCAGTTTGAATTCAAAGCTCTGGTAGCCCACCTCCCGGGCCTGAATGCCCTTATTACGCACGTAGACTTCGCTGGCCGGGTCGTTGCCGAGGAGAATCACCGCCAGACCGGGGCGCACGCCGGTTTCCTTCACCAGTTCGGCGGTTTCCCGGGCCAGCCGCTGGCGCAGCTGGGCGGCAAAGGCCTTGCCGTCGATGATTTGCGCACTCACGGCTGCACCGGCAGATATTTGCGAATTTGCGCGGCGGTTTTTTCCAGTTCTTCCAGCGGTTTAACGGCGGCGCCGTGGCTGCCCAGGGGCATATTGTTCCAGACGGGAATCAGGTGCATGTGGTAGTGAAAGACCGTTTGCCCGGCGGCGCTGCCGTTGTATTGCAGCACCTTAATGCCGTCCGGCCGCAGCGCCTCCTGCTGGGCCCGGGCCAAATCCTGGCTGAAGGCGGCGATGGCCTGCAGCGCCTTGCGGTCCACGGTGAGCAGGTCCGGGGCCGCCTTCTTCGGAATAATCAGCGCGTGGCCCAGGCTCTGGGGGAAGGCGTCCATGAAGCTGTAAATAAGTTCGTCCTCGTAGATTTTGGCGCTGGGAATTTGTCCGCTTAGGATTTTGGCGAAAATAGTCATTAAACCTCCAGAAAGAAAAGGGCGAACCAGGGCCGGCCGCCAAAAATAAAAAAAGCACGCCGTAGCGTGCCTTTATTCTAAAACTAAATTATCAAGTCCTTCTCATTGCCGCCCTTCTGGATATATTCAATGTACCAGTTGGGCTTGCGACCGAAGCCACTCCAAGTCAATTCGGGATTTTGCGGATTGCGAAATTTGGCCGGCGCCTTGGGCTTGGTATAGCTGCCGCCATCTTCCTGGAGGAAGCGGCTGGCCTGACGCTGGGCCTCGCTAATAATGTTGTGGGCCCGCCTTCTTTTCTGCCGATTGATGTGAATAATTAATGCCTCAAAATCATCGTTGGAGAGGGCATCAACTCGATTAAATAGTTCTTGCATATAAAACCTCAATAAGTTCTTTTTTAACTAAAAGAGTTTCCAATTATAGTAAAAAAGTTTTTTATGTAAAGGGTTTATTAAATAGATTATTGCCAATTAATTCTAAAATAATTAAATGGGCCAAGTAAATAACCAGGAATAATTCCAGCAATATAAAATTTTAAAATCACTGGCGCTTTGCTTTAAAAATCATGGTCTTACTATTTCTGTCCCACCTTTTGCAGCGCCTCCTTAATATGGTCTGACAGCTTCTGTGCCCCATGTAAAATCATCGCCAAAGTGGAATTGGGGAATGACTGCACCAATAATATTAATTGCTTATCGTCCTGAACAATGGTCAATATATAAACTCGCCCCTCCTCATTCTCGAGGGTAATGGATTTGCAGGCGCCGAATTTGAATTCCGACGCCAAGGTGGCACCTAGGGCAAAGATGGAACTGCCCACCGCCGCCAGCTGGTCGCCGCTTTCGCTCACATTGCAGTGGGCCACGGTGAAGCCGTCCACGGTGGCCAACATGACATTTTTCACGCCGGTGGTGTCATTAACAAAGTCCTCCAGGGCCAGATTACAGACCTTAACGAATTCCCTTTCCCGATAATCGTCTAACTTAACCATAGCCCTAATTAATCTCCGCTTCGATGGACGCAATTAGTGTTTCTACCAGTAGCAATAGGTCGTCCCGCTGACGGGCATCAATCTCAAAGACCGGATAGGTGAACTGGTCCCCGTTAATTATCTTCATGGCACTTTCCCGATTTAATTTCCGATTCGGCAGGTCGTTGTGGGTCAGGCCAATGACGATGTGCCGCAGTTCGTGCTGGTGGAAGTATTGGGTGTAATAGCGCAGCTCGCTGCTGGCCTTGGGACTACTGCTGTCGATGAGGATAATCACCCCCAGGGCACCGTTGGTAACGATGCGCCAGACAATTTCAAAGCGCTCCTGGCCCGGCGTGCCGTAGAGGCCCACCTTGCTGTCCGGCGGCAGAATCACCTGGCCGTAGTCGATGCCCACGGTGGTTAGCAGCTTGCTGTGGGTGTTAACGTCCGTGTTGGCCACGTCGCTGGAAATTACGCCCACGTCGGAAAGGGCCTTAACGGCGGTGGTTTTGCCCGCCCCCATGGAGCCGGCGAAAATAATTTTATATTCCTGCATAAATCACCTCACATGCCAAATTTATCGCGCAGCCGGCGCAGCAGGCCACGTTTTTCCTCGGCTTCCTCGCTGTCGTCGTAAGCCTTTTTCTTACTGGGCGGCGCGTCCTGGCTGATGGCCAGCTGGCCGGATTTCAGCGCCGCGAACAGAAAGCGCTTAATCACCATTTCCGGGTAATTGGTCTTGTCCTGCAATTCCTCCACGGTGGTGGGCGTGCCCCGGGTCAGGGAACCGAGCCGCAGCGCTTCGGAACGGCCCTTGCGGCCCAGCGGCTGCGGCCAGCTGGTCAGATAGTAGTAAACGTCGTCCTCAATCTCCTGGGGCTGGAAGTCCGACTGCCAGATGGCTTCAAAGAGCCACACCTCCAGCTTCAGCGGCCGGGCCTGCTCGGAAATATCGCCCTCGGCCACTTCGCGGCAACTCCACTTCTCCACGCCGGCGATGGTTTCCCGCGGATAGTTGATGAAGGCCATGCTGTCCGTGGCGCGAATCCAGGTGATTTTCTCCTGGTACTCCAGCCTTAACACCTTGCCCGGCTGCTCGGCGATGTGCTCCAGCAGACGGATAATGCGGGAACCGGCCGGGTTGGTGCCGCCGCCGGCGGCGTCCACGAAGGTTTCTTCCAGTCCCTCCCGCAGGCCGACGGTGGGCGAGCGCGGCTTGTCCTCCCGCTTAAACAGGTAATTTGACCAGCGCTTAAAGTCCAGCTCCGGCGCCCGCAGGTCGATGCCCAAATAGCCCTCCTCCTGGGCCAGCCGCTTGGAATCGTCGTTGTTGTAGGCGCAGACGATTTGCGCGGTAATCCGGGCGAGATACTTTTTAATTTGCGGGGTGCCGAGGAAGACCGTATTAACAATGACGCCGGAAAGGCCCTGGAAGTTGGGCGGTACCCAGATGATGTTTTCCTCTTCCAGTAGTTTTTTAATGCGGTTTTCCGATTCGGAAGCGAAGCCGAGTAGGCAAATGTAGTAGCTGTCTGACATATCCACTCCGTAATTAGGAGAAATCCAGGTCTTTTTCAAAGGCCCGCAGCCGGTGGCGGGCCAGGGCCAAATTGGCGTGGGCCCGGTCAAGGATTAAATAGAGAAATAGTTTGTCGTTGCGTTCCAGCGGGCGGATTAGATGGTAATGCTTACCCATGGAAATCAGAATGTCTTCGATGCGGTCGTTGAGGTTCAGGGCTTTATTTATGCGTCGTTTGGCCTTGAGTACCTCGGAATTTCCGGCGGCGGCCAGTTCCAGGTCGCCGTCGCCCCCCTCGCCCATCATCATCAGGCCACTGTCCGAATCCACCAGGGCGGCGGCGCGGAAGCCTTCGATGTCCGCCAGGGGCTCTAAGCTAATTTTCGCCATTAAAAATCCTTTTAAAATATGGTTCTAACCGTAAACGGGCGTTAAAAATACTTTTAAATTCAACCCGTTGGCAATTCGTTAATTATAGCAACTTAAATTTGATGAAGAATCACGCCACCGGCAGTAGCCATGAAATCAACCATCTGCAACAGCTAGAGCAACTAAGCGGCCAACTGCTGAACCGCCGCCGGGCGGTCTTTTACCTGGCCGGGGATTTGGGCACGGGCAAGAGCACCTTTGTGCGGCTGGCCCTGGCCCAGCTGGGCTTTAGCGGCCCGGTGCCCAGCCCCAGCTACAGTCTGATTAATTCCTATGAATTCAATGGATTAACCGTCATTCACAGCGACCTCTACCGGCTGACGGAGCCGGAGGAGCTGCTCTATTTGGATTTATTGGAACTGGCCGCCGCCTCCGACTTTGTTTTCATTGAATGGCCGGAAAAGGGCGGCGATTTACTGCCGCCACCGGACGTTTACTGTGAATTCACTCTGACCGGCGGCCAGCGTCGGCTGTGGGTCAGCCCGGCCCTAGAGAATTAGCACCACCGCCACCAGCAGGTCGCGCTCGTCGCTGAGGGACAGCTGGCAGCGGCGGCCGGCCAGCAACGGCGCCAGTTCCGGGGCGAAACCCAGCTGCGGCGCGCCCAGCTCGTCGTGGTCCAGCCAGATGTTTTTCATATGTACCGGGGCGCGCAGGCCGGTGCCGAGGGCCTTAGATAAGGCCTCCTTGGCGGCCCAGCGGCCGGCGAGGAAGCGCACCTTATCCGTGGTGTGGGCAAATTCGGCCAACTCCCGGGGGTGCAACACCCGCACGGGAAAGCGCTCGGGGAAGCGGGCCAGCTGGCCGGCGATGCGCTCCTTGGAAACTATGTCGATGCCAAGCATGGGGAATTACTCCGTTTACAAATGACGGGCGGTTGTTCTCCCTACGGTCGCCGGCCAGCCGGTTGCTGCCGCTCACGCGCCCATCTGTTTTAAGACAAATTAAATTTACGGACAGACGGGCGCTTCTCCTGTATGTAATTAAGGCCTAAATACATACAGGGGAAGCGCCCGAGCGTCAGTAAGGGCGCGTGAGACCTTTAGGTCGAACAACCGCCCGTCTGTTTGTAAAAATCCTAATTAGGGCCGCAGCTGCTGCAGTAGCCAGACCGTAGACGCGTCGCCGGCGGCGTCCCGCTGGCCGGCCAGGGTCGCCCGCGTGTTCTTCGCGAGAATCTTGCCGTATTCCACTCCCCACTGGTCGTAGGCGTTAATGCCGTAGAGCAGCGCCTCCACGCTGGCCTTGTGCTCGTAGAGGGCAATGAGCGCACCCAGGCTGGCCGGCGTCAGCTCCTCCAGAATGAAGAAATTGCTCGGCCGGTTGCCGGGGGAGAACTGCTCCTGCCGGTCGGTTTTGCGGCCCAACATCAGCGCTTCCGCCTGGGCCACACAGTGGGCGTGCATAACCTCCTGGGCGTCGGCGAAGGCGGGCTGCTGGGCTTTAACGGTAATAAAGTCTAAGGGAATCAAATGGTTACCCTGATGGAGCAGCTGGAAGAAGCTGTGCTGGCACTCGGTGCCGCTGCCGCCGAAGATGACCAGGCCGGAACGCTCCTTCAGCGGCTTACCCTGGCTGTCGCAGTTCTTGCCGAGGCTTTCCATGAACAGCTGTTGCAGGAAGGCGGGGAAGTCGCGCAGCGGCCGGTTGTAGGTGATGACCGCCCGCTCATTGACCTGGAGAAAGCGGTTATAGCTGGCGTCCAGCGCCGCCAGCAGCACCGGCAGATTCGCCATTAAATCAGTGCCGTAGAAATGCTCGTCCACCAGGTGCATGCCGGCCAGCAGCTCCTCGTAGTCGCCGTAGGAATTTTGCAGAATCAGCGGCAGGGCCAGGGCCGACGACAGGGAGAAGCGGCCCCCCACCCAGTCCCACATGGGCAGCACCCGCGCCGGGTCAATGCCGAAATCCTTAGCCGCGGCCACGTTGGCGCTGATGGCGACGATGCGCTGGCCGGCATTTTTATCGTGGGCCAGCAGCCAATCGCGCATGTGGCGGGCGTTCAGCAGGGTTTCTTCCGTGCTAAAGGTCTTGCTGGCGATGATGAGGGCGGTGGTCTGCGGGTTCAGCCGCTGCAATTCTTCGATGTAATCGCTGTCGGTGCCGGCGAGGAAATGCACTTTCACCTGGCCGTTGCGCCGGCGGTAGAGGCCGTGGCAGAGCAGCTTCATGCCCAGCTCGGAGCCGCCGATGCCGATGTGCACCAGGTCGGTGATGTGCTGCCCGCGCAGCTCTTCCGCCACCTGGCGCAGCTGCTGGCGCATGGCCTGAATTTCTGCGGTGAACAGCTTGGGCGTGGGCTGCCGCAATAGATGGTGCAGGACCGGCCGCTTCTCACTGCCATTGACCAGCTCACCGGCGGCGATGGCGGCAATTTTTTCCTTTAAATTCAAAGAATTAAACCACTGCTGCCACAGCTCCCGCGTCTGGCCGTCGAGGAAATTCTTACTTAAATCCACGAGCAGCGGGCCCAGGTGGAAGGTCCATTGGGCCTGATGGCCGGGGCTGTTTACCAGGTCGGCCAGGGAACCGGCGGCCAGCCGTTGGGTGTGGGTAGCGAGATTGTTCATAGGTTTCTCCATAAGAAAAGCAGCTTGCAGTATAGGTTTAGGGCCCTTCGCGGACCCATTAAAGTTTCTTCAGCGCCATTTACCGACGGACGGGCGCTTAGGCTGTATGTATTTAGGGCCCTAAATACATACAGCCTAAGCGCCCCTCTGTTTGTATAGGGCGAAATTTAGGGCTTGATGTCCTGCCAGCTTAGGCCAAACTTCTTCAGATACTTGCGCAGCCGGTCGCTGTCATTGGTTTTCTCGCTGCGGGATTGATTAAAGAGGGCGCGGCCGGCGCTGGCCAGGCTCGGGTGCTCGCGGCACAGCTTTAGCACCTGGGCCAGCTGTAGCTGGTCGAACAAATCCAAGTCTGCCGGAATTAGGGCATCGTGGACCGGCCCGCCGGCCGCCTCGCGCCACAGCCATTGCAGCCGCTGAATTTCCGCCGCCACCAGCGGCCGGTCAATGCGCCCGCCCGGGGCCAGGGTCGCCAGCCGCAGCAGCGACGCGGACAAATCGCGGAAATTGCCCGGCCAGGGCGCCGCCGGCGACAGGGCGAAGTTCAGATAATCCCGCTGCGCCTCCCGATTGAAGCGGGTGGTGCGGCCCAGCTCCTGGGATAGCAGGGCCAGCTGGTGGCGCATGTTCGGTTCAATGTCCTCGCGGCGCTGGGCCAGGGCCGGCAGCTGGTAGGTCCAAATGTTAATGCGGGCGAACAGGTCCTCGCGGAAGCGGCCACCGCGCACCTCGGCGCGCAAATCCCGGTTGGTCCCGGCGATGAGCTGGAAATTACTTTCCTCCTCCCGGTCGCTGCCGACGGCGTAGAAGCGCTTTTCCTCCAGGGCCTTCAGCAGCATGGCCTGCTCGTCCAAGCCCAGTTCGCCGATTTCATCGAGGAAGAGCAGGCCCTGGTCGGCGCTCTTCAGGTAGCCGTCCCGCTGTTCCACCGCCCCAGTGAAGGCGCCGCGGCGGTGGCCGAAGAGGGCGGAGGCAGCACCGTCGCCGCGCAAGGTGGCGCAGTTCACGTCGATGAAGCGGCCCTTAATTTGGTGGCGGGCCTTCTTCAATTCGTAGATGCGGCGGGCGAGCAGGGACTTGCCGGCACCGGTGGGACCGTTCAAAAGTATGGGCGCCGGGGAATTCAGCGCCACCGCCTCAATTTCCGCAATCATCTGGTTAAAGGCCGGGTTGCGGGTGGCGATGCCGCTTTTCAGATAGCTGACCGCGTCGGCGCGCACGTCCGCCAGCCGCTTGGCCAGCACGTCGTATTTGGCCAAATCCAAATCAATGAATTCGCAGCGGCCGATGGTTTCCTCCCCCCGCGGCGGCGCCGTTTGCAGCAGCACCGCGGGAATTTGCCGGCTCTGCACCATTAGAAATAGGCAAATCTGCGCCACGTGGGTGCCGGTGGTGATGTGGACGTAGTAATCCGCCTGCTCCGGGTCAAAGGGGTAGGCGACGGCCCAGTCGAAGAGCTTTTCGTAAACCTCGGCGAAGTCCCAGGGATTGGCCAGATTCATGGGCACAAGATGCACCTGGCAGTCCGGCTGGAGCTGCTGCTGGTCTTTCTTTACGAACTCGGCCAATTCGCGGAATTTCTCGTCGTAGAACAGCTCCAGCTGCGCCACGGGGAAATCCGGCTGTTGCAGCAGGGACACGTTGGGCCGCCACTTTTCCCAGCGGCGCCGGTTGAACATTTTGTCGAGCACGGTGCCGAGGAAGGAGATGATGATTTTTTGTCTAGCCATAATTCTAGGTTCCGAGAAAATTTTCTCCATTTTAGGACAAAAAGCGGGGCGGCGGCGACCGGTTTTTCGGGGATAACTGCTTAATTATCAAAGGGTTAAACAAATAATTGCGCCCTTGGCACAGTTGAAGCGCTAGAGCCAGTGTCTTCCGAGAATGCACCGGGGATTACAGTTAATCATCGGGTTGCGGGTTCGACTCCCGCCTGCCACACGGCAGTAGCTCAATTGGGTAGAGCAGGTGTCCTATCCCCACCCCTTAGTCTCAGAAGACCGCCTTGAATGCGCCAGTGAATACATTGGTTGTAGCCTTTATGGCCTTGGGGTTCGACTCCCCGCTCGCTGGCATTTAGTCAAGGCACCCCTAAAAATGCCGTCGCAAGTACAGCACCTTAGGCCCTAAGTGGGGCGCCCTCGGGCGCCTGGAGTGCGAATCTCCCACATGCTAGTGCGGGCCGCTTGCGGCACTCTAGTTTTAGGTTGGCGACCGCAGCCCTAAATGCGGCGAAGAATACAGCCTTTCACGCTCGTGATGCGGGTTCGAGTCCCGTCCGCTCCAATCAGGGGGGCGGTAGTTTAAATGGGAAAAATGCGCCATCTTCGCCATCTAGTTAGGGTCAGGGTTACCGGGGGCTACGGCCCCCTTTTTTATTTAGGAGTTTCTATGGTCAATCTCAGCCTTTTCCCGTCCCGTAAAAATAAAACCGTGGCCAATGAGGCGGGCGGCCGCGCCTACGCCCTCAATCCGCGGGCCCAGCTGGCCCAGCTGGCCGCCACCGGCTGCCTCAACGACACCTTCTACGCCAGCGGCGGCGAGCAGCTGGAGCAGGTGCAGGCCCTCTGCCAGGGGCTGGACGATGAATTCATCGCGAAAACCGCCGTGTTCTGCCGCCAAAAGGGCTATATGAAGGACATGCCGGCGCTGCTGCTGGCCCTTTTGACTGCGCGCCGGTCGCCGCTGCTGCCCCGGCTATTCCCCTTAATCATTGACAACGGCAAGATGCTGCGCAATTTCGCCCAGCTGATTCGCTCGGGCCAAACCGGCCGCAAGTCCTTCGGTAGCCAGCCGAAGAAACTGATTCAGCAATGGCTCACCAACGCCAGCGAACGGCAATTACTGAACGCCGCCATCGGCCAAACGCCGAGCCTGGCCGACCTGGTGAAAATGATGCACCCGAAGCCGGCGGACCCGGCCCAGGCCCAGTGGTTCCGCTGGCTCATCGGCCGCGACTATCAGGAGGAGCAGTTACCGCCGCTGACCCGCGCCTTTGAACGGTACCGCCGCGCCGGTGGCCCCATGCCCGCCGTGCCCTTCCAAATGTTCACCAATCTGCCGTTGGACACGAAGCAGTGGGCGGAGCTGGCCCGCAACGGCAGCTGGCAGCAGCTGCGCCAGGGCCTGAACACCTTCGCCCGCCACGGGGTCTTTAAGGATTGGGAGAATGTGCGCTGGGTGGCCGAGCGGCTGGCGGACGAGAAGGAAATTCGCCGCGCCCGGGTCTTCCCCTATCAGTTGCTGACCAGCTTCCAGGCCACCGGCGAACTGCCGCGGGCCATCGGCGCCGCCCTTGAGCAGGCCCTGGAAATCGCCGTGGCCAACGTGCCGGCCCTGGAGGGCAAGGTTTACCTGTGCCCGGACGTGTCCGGTTCCATGAGCTGGCCGCTGACTGGCCACCGCCGCGGTGCCACTGCTTCCACCCGCTGCATCGACGTGGCGGCGCTGCTGACGGCGGCGGTGCTGCGCCACAACCACCGGGCTCAGGTGCTGCCCTTCGACACCGACGTGCGGCCGGTTAAGCTGGCCGCCAACGCCAGCATCATGGAGAACGCGGGCAAACTGGCAGCCATTCAGGGCGGCGGCACGGCCTGTTCAGCGCCGCTGGCCCTGCTGAACCGGGAGAAGCGGCCGGTGGATTTGCTGCTCATGATTTCCGACAACGAGAGCTGGGCGGACTTCGGCCGCGGCGGCAAGACTAGCCTGCAGGGCCAGTGGGAAATACTGAAGAAACGCTGCCCGCAGGCGAAGCTGGTGTGCATTGACCTGCAACCCTACGGCACGGTGCAGAACCGGGAGCACCGGGACGTGCTGCACGTGGGCGGCTTTTCCGACCAGGTCTTCAACGTAATTGCGGACTTCTACCGGGAGAGCAGCGGCCCCGACCACTGGGTACAGCTGATTGAGGCGGTGGATTTGGGTGCTTGATTACGGGGATTTTTAATTTTTACTGCGGCCGGGCGGTTCTTCGCCTGCGGCTCAGGCGCCCTGGCTTTACAAGCAGACGGGCGGTTCTTCGCCTGCGGCTCAGGCGCCCATCTGCTTTACAAGCAGATGGGCGCTTCCCTTGTATGTATTTAGAGCTTTAATTACGCATAGAAGACGCAGACAAAGAATCACCCTTTATAAAGCAGAGACGACGCTTTAGCTGTTGTAATTACCAGTAAGAGATAAGTATGCGATAGCGAATTAAACGGCCATTTACCGACATACGGGCGCTTAGGTTGTATGTTAATAAGGCTTTTAAACATACAGAGGAAGCGCCCCGTTGCTTGTAAATCAGGTTTATACAAACAACGGGGCGCTTCTTATGTATGTTTAAATCCGTTTAGAAATAGCGCCAGGACAGGTATAAATGCGCCAGCGCCACCGTCAGCAGCATCAGCGGGAAGGCGTACTTGGTGTACTGCACGATGGTAATGGGCTGCTTGGCCTTTTCCGCAAAGCCGGCCACGGTCAGGTTCGCACTGGCACCAATCAGCGTGCCGTTACCGCCCAAGCAGGCGCCCAGGGCCAGGGCCCACCACACCGGCTGGAAGTTCACGCCGGCCATCTGGCTTTCCGCACTTTGCAGCAGCGGAATCATGGTCGCCACGAAGGGAATATTGTCCAGGAAGGAAGAGAGAATGGCGGACACCCACAGCACCAGGAAGGCCATTTTCTGCACGTCGCCGGCGGTGGCGGCCATTAATTTATCGCCGAGCACCTTCAGCAAACCGCTGTGTTCCACGGCGCCAACGATGATGAACAGGCCCATGAAGAAGAAGATGGTAATCCATTCCACCTCACCGAAGGCGTGGTGCACCTTCTCCGCCTGGCCCTCCGCATTATCCTTGCCGTAGGCCAGCAGCATGAGCAGGGCGGCGCCGGTCAGGGCCACGGTGCCCGGTTCCAGGTGCAAGCTGTGGCCAATGAAAAAGCCACCGATGACCAGGGCGAAGACGATTAGGCATTTCTTCAGTAAAACCCGGTCGGTGATGGCCTCGTTCTCGTTGAAGCGCATGATTTTCTCCCGCGCCTCGGGGGTGGTTTTCAGCGACCGGCCGCAGCAGATGAAGAGCACCAGCAGCACCGCCAGCAAGATGATGATGGCAATGGGCGTCAGGTGATTAATGAAGGCGAGGAAGCTCAAGCCGGCCTTGGAGCCGATGATGATGTTCGGCGGGTCGCCGATGAGCGTCGCCGTGCCGCCGATGTTCGAGGCAAAAATGGTGGCGAAGAAGTAGGGGAAGGCCTTAATGCCCAGCTGTTCCGTGATTAGCAGGGTTACCGGCGTAATCAGCAGCACTGTGGTTACGTTATCGAGCAGGGCCGAAAAGGTGGCGGTGATGACCGTCAGCATGATGAGTATGCCGATGGGGCTGGCCTTCACCCATTTCGCCGATTTAATGGCCACATACTGGAAGACGCCGGTCTTCGCCGTAATCGACACCATCATCATCATGCCGATGAGCAGCCACAGGGTGTTGAAATCCACGGTGCGGAAGGCCTGCTCCTGGTTCAACAGCCCGCAGAAAATCATTAGGCCGGCGCCGAGAATGGCGATTATGGCCCGGTTAATCTTTTCACTGATGAGAAAGCCGTAAACCACCACCAGAATGATGGCGGACAGCCACATGGCCCCACTTGAGGCTTCGATAGATTCCATTATTGTGCTCCGATGATTTGACCCAGCAGATGGTCGATGGAAATTAAACCGATGAGCTTATTGCTGTTCCGTTCGCAGATGAAGATG
Source organism: uncultured Cardiobacteriaceae bacterium (assembly GCA_963533935.1). Taxonomy (GTDB): domain Bacteria; phylum Pseudomonadota; class Gammaproteobacteria; order Cardiobacteriales; family Cardiobacteriaceae; genus CAUSKK01. The sequence goes on along the minus strand of CAUSQL010000011.1, from coordinate 12,157 downwards.
CGCGACTGATGTTTGTGGATTAGATTCACCACTTCCATCAGCGAAGTGTCCGGGTAAACGTAGGTGATGTTCTTGATGACGATGAAGTCGCCGATGGGCCGCTGGGCCATTTCCCTGTAGCGCTGCTGAAACTCCTCCAGGCTACTGTGCATGAAGTTCAAATCCTGGGGAATTTTGCCCATGTGCATGTGCATCACCGCCGGCAGTAGGTTCGCCATGATGCGCAGGGCGGAAAATACCCCCACAAGCACGCCGTTGCTGTCCACCACCGGCATATAGCGCAGCTTTTCCTTCCGTAGGCTTTTAATGGCTTCGTCCAGGGTGGTTTCCGGGTGTAGCACCGTCGGCACCGGCCCCATGACACTGGCGCAAGTATCTTTCATAAGCTCTCCGAGTTAATCAGTTGGAAATCCTGCCAATCATAGCACGACATTACCATTCCGTAAGGTTGCCAGTCGCCCAGCACCCAGCGGCGCCCCGCCCGGTTTTCGTGCATGCCCGGCCGGTGGGTGTGGCCGTGAATTAGCACCGTTACCCCCTGGGCGGCCATGACCCGTTCCGCTTCACCCTCATTCACATCGGTCAGCCGCGCACTCTTGCCCCGGCTCTGGCGGCGCAGCTTGGCCGCCAGCCACTCCTTAAGGCGGCGCGGCAGAGCGAAGTACAGTCCTTGCAGCCAGCGCCAGCGCAATAGCCGCCGCAGCCGCTGGTAGCCCCGGTCGTCGGTGCACAGCAGGTCGCCGTGTTCCAGCAGCACTGGGCCCCGCTGGAGCCGGTCGCCAATCAGCTGAATCGCGCCGCGGGCAAAGGCTGGCCCCAGGAGAAAATCCCGATTGCCACTCATGACGTAGACGGGAAAGGGCTGGCGGGCCAGCAGCTGGCGGATTTTCTCCTGAAAGGGCGTCATCAGGTCGTCGCCCAGGTAGTAATCGAAGAGGTCGCCGAGAATGTAGAGCTCCCGAGCCGCGGCGATGCGGCCGAGAAAATTTTCTAGGGCGGCGCTGATGTCCGGCCGCCGTTCGCTCAAATGCAGGTCGGCAATTAAATAGGTGGCACGCATAATCAGATGGAAAAAAATTCCACCGCCGGCGGCACGGTGGGAAAGCGTTTCGGATAGGAAGGGCCGTAAAAATACAGGCCCCGCGCCGGCGCCGTCGGCCCAGCCAATTTGCGCTGGCGGCCCTCCAGCACCTCCGCCAGCCATGCCACCGGCCGGCGGCCGTCGCCCACCATCAGCAGCGAGCCGATGAGGTTTCTAATCATGTGGTGCAGAAAGGCATTGCCGTAGAAGTCCACCGCCAGCCAGCAGTCCTTGCGGCGAAATTCAACGGCGCGGAGAAAGCGCACCGGGCTGGCCGCCTGGCATTCGGCGCTGCGGAAGGCGCTGAAGTCCCGTTCCCCCAGCAGGCAGCGGGAGGCCCGCTCCATCTTTTCCATGTCTAAAGGTTTGTAGTGGGTTAAGGCCCGGTCGCGCCACAGGGCCGAGTGAATGCCGTCGGTCTTAATCAGGTAGCGGTAATGGCGTTCAACGGCCGAATGGCGGGCGTGAAAGTCGCCGCTGGTCTCGCTCAGCCAGTTCAGGCGTATGTCCCGCGGCAAATGGTGATTAACGCCGGCCAGCCAGGCGAAATTGCTGCGGCGGGCCCGGCTGTCGAAGTGAATAACTTGCCGTAGACCGTGCACGCCGGCGTCGGTGCGGCCGGAGCAGGTAACGCTGATGGCCTCGGCGGCAACGGCGGAAAAGGCCCGCTCCACCTGTTCCTGCACCGTAGATGCAAAAACAGGTTGGCGTTGCCAACCTGCGTAGTTTGTGCCGTCGTATTCCAGACTGGCCATGAAGCGCGTGGCTTCATGGCTGACTTCCCTAGGCACGGCCGTCCAGTTTGTTTAACAGGTCCTGGGCGATGACCTTCTGGTCCGGTAGACCTTTGGCCAGGACTTCCTCCAGCGCCGAACGCATTTGTTCACCGCTGCCGCCCTCAATGAGCGCGCCGGCCAAATCCAAGTTGATGTCAAAGGCCTCGTAGTCCACGGCGCCACTAGCTGCCGGTGCCGCCTTGTCGGCGTCGTCCAGAGTAAAGTCCACGCTGGAGTTGTCATCTGACTTAACTCCGGCCGCTGGCTTCGCTGGTTCGTCCAGGGCGCCAAAGTCCACCTTATCGAAGGACATGGCGTCAGATTTGGTGGCTGGTTTTGCTGCCGGCTTCGCCGGCTCGTCCAGGTCGCCGAAGTCAATGGAATTAAGGTCATTGGCCCTGGTTTCTGCCTTAACTTCCGCCTTTAGCGTCTCCGATTCCGGGAAATCCCGAACCGTGGACTTAACTTCAGCTTCCGGCTTGGACTTAAAGAAATCGTCCAACACGCTGTTATTAACCTGCCGTTCCTTGTCCGCTAGGGTCTCCGGCGCCCGTTCCGGGCTGGGAGCCGTCTGGGGCATGTCCTGGAATGGATTAGGCTCTGCTTTAGCTCCGTTCTTGCTGTCTTTAAAGAAGTCATCAAGATTAACGTCATCGCTGGCAGCACTATTTCCCGGGGCCTCTGATTTGGGCTTGGGGGCATTTTCGGCGAAGAAATCAGCCTCAGCGCCTTGCCCCTGGTCTTTTCCCGATTTATCCCCGTTGTCCACCGTGCGCACCTGGGAAACATGGTCGCCCTTATCCTCAGCGGCATCAATCTGGCTCATGATTTGTTCCATTTCCTTGGCACTCATCTCTTCGACGGGTTCTTCCTGGTATTCCTTGGCCTTGCGGCGGTTAATAATCCAGTAAATCATTGCGCCAATGACGATAAAGGCGGCTAGGCCCATAGCAATTAGCACCCACAGCGGTGAATCCTCACCCAATAGGCTGCCCTGTTCACCGGCATTGGCATCAACGGCACCCTGCTGCTGGTCAGCAACTGGCTGTTCGGTCTGCTCCGCCACCGGCTGGGCAGTTGGTTCCCCCGGAGTCGCTTCAGGACTAGCTTCTGCCGTCGCTTCCACTTTGGCATCTTCTGGCTTAGCCTCGGCAGTGGCTTCGGCCTGCTTGGTGGCTTCGGCCTCATCTACCACTGGCTTATTGGGATCCGCGTTCGGGTCAGTGGGCTTGGGCTCGCCATTATTTTCTTCAGGCTTGGCTTCTGCGGTGGCTGTCGCATCGGGCTCTGTGGCTGGCGTAACGCTTGGGGTGGAGGCTGCCACATCGTCCGGCTTATTGAGGTCCGCTGGCGTTTCACTGGGCTTCACATCCGCGTTGGCTTCCTCAGGTTTTGTGGTTGCGCCGGGCTCAGCAGCCGTTTCGCTGGGCTTAGCGTTAGGCTCCGCGGGCGCTTCCGTAGCCTTGGCATTGGGGTCCACATTAGCCGCTGGCGTTTCGTTCGGTTTTTGCGCCTCTTCCGGATTCCGCTCCTCGACCACCGTAATATTGTCTTTACCCTCCTCTGGCGGACTTAACTGTACCGTGGGACTTGGGTCGGCAGGAGGAGGAGTTTGCTCCGTTCCAGCGGTTACGCCATGTTGGCCGGCATCAGCTTCGCCCGTTACTCCAGGCTGGCCGGCGGCCGTATCACCGGGCGTTCCCGGCATGGGCGATTGGCCCGGCATTTGGCCGGCTGCTCCAGTGGTGTCTGGTGTGCCACCCGCTCCCGGTTGGCCAAGGGCAGTTGCCACCGGCTGTTCCGGAAAATCACCCGGCGTGCTAGTGCCCTGCTGGCCATTGTCAGATAGGGCGGCTTCCTGACTTAATACGGGCGTAGGCACCGGCTGACTGGTGGCCGGTGGTGTGCCCGTTTGCGCCAATTGCTCATTGGGGGGCACGCTACCGCTCACATTACTGCCGGCGCCATTAGCCTCGGCCACTGCGGTAGTGCTGGGCTGCTCGGATAGGGCGGCCCCTAGGCCCAGACCCTGTTTAAGGTTGGGTTCTTCCGCGGCGGGCCGACTGGGAGCCGTCGGTGCCGGGGGCACTGGGCTACCACTGGCAGCGGAATTATCTTCAATGGTGTAACCGTAATTGTCGGGATTAACGGCACTGCGCTGTCTTCTGGCGGACGCAACTTTCTTCCTTTTCCTTAGCTTCTGCGTCCTTTGTTCACTGGACGCCTCAGACTTTGGGTATGCGCCAACCTCGCCAGGGATAGTTAATTGGGCGTTGGCGCGCAATTTTCCCCGGTAGAAGGCATCGGGATTGTTCCGTTTAATGGCCGCAATCATTTGTTGTGTGCTCGCGCCCGCCGGTTTAAAGGCATTGGCGATGGAATATAGGGTATCGCCCTGACCCACCCGGTAGACATTGCCCTGCAAATTGGCCGGATTAACGGCGCCGCCCGCATTGGCGTTCGGTTGTACCGGTGGCTGGGGCTGTTGGGCGGGTGGCTGGCCCGGTTGAACCGGTTGCTGACCTTGAGCCTGGGGCGGTTGCCGCTGGTCTCTCTGGTCCCGCTGGCGCAGGCGACCTTTGCCATCACCGCGCATGCTCTCTGGTTCCTGGCGATAGATGCGTTTGGTGCTGTGGCCGCCAGCCGGAGGTAGAGCGGGCACGGCGGGCGTTTGGCCCTGGGCCTGCTGGACGGGTGGCGGCGCCGGCCGATTGAAATTCTGGGTGGGCGTGCGGGAGTTACCGCCGGCCATGGGCTTAACTTCCGGGTCCAGGAATACGGAATATTCCCGGGTAATCACATTGTCACCATTGCGAGCGGTAACGATGAAGTTCACCAGCGGGTCGGAAATGCCGCCCACGCTGCGCACGTCGATGACATAGCCCTTGCCGGCCTTGCGCAGGTTAAAGCGCAGCTGCTGGTGGCTGGGGCTGAAGGCCACACCGCGGGTGGCGTAGGCTTCCTGGTCGGCTAGCTTGACCACGGTCTTAGCCGCATTGGCCGCGTTGAGGCCGTCCACGCGAATGGTGGCGCGAATGGGGTGCCCTAAATAGGTGCCTGGGGCTAATTGTATGGGCCCTAGGCCTAAGGCACCGGCCCACTGGGATAAACCTAAACCTAATGCCACAATTAAAGAATGGCGTATAAATGTTTTTTTCATATAAACCTCAATTCACCTAATTAGGTGTTAAATAGTAAATTTGGAAATAATTATAGACGAACTATTAATTTTTTTACGACTGCATTGCCTATTTCATCAGTGGAGAAATATTTATTTTTATCCTCACTAATATCAATGGAACAAATACCTTCGCCAATACATTCTTCTATGGCACTTTCTAATTTAGCGGCTAATGTTAATTCATTAAAAGAATGACGCAACATTAAAGCCAAAGAGAGCAACATGGCATAGGGATTAGCAATATTTTTGCCGGCTATATCCGGGGCGGAACCATGAATGGGTTCATATAATCCCTTACCCCCCTGGCCTAAGGAGGCTGATGGCAATAGGCCAATGGAGCCCGTTAGCATTGAGGCTTCGTCGGAAAGAATATCGCCAAATAAATTGCCGGTAACAATTACATCGAATTGTTTTGGATTACGCACCAATTGCATGGCGGCGTTATCTACCAACATATGACTTAATTCCACTTTGGGATATTCTTTTCCCAAATCACTGATTATTTCTCGCCATAATTGAGAACTTTCTAAAACATTCATCTTATCGATGGAACAGAGCCGGCCACTGCGGCGCTGGGCACTTTCAAAGGCTACCCGGCCAATGCGGCGGATTTCATCCTCGGAATAAATAAGGGTGTTATAGGCCACCCGCTGGCCATCGCGCATTTCCTGGGCCCGCGGCTGACCAAAATAAATGCCGCCGGTTAATTCACGGACAATTAATAAATCCAGCCCGGCCACCAGCTCTTCCTTTAGGCTGGAACGATTCTCCAGGCCCCTAATTATTTTGGCCGGCCGCAAATTGGCAAATAATTGCAAATGGCGGCGGATTTCCAGCAGTCCCGTTTCCGGCCGCTGGGGCCGCGGCAAATTATCCCATTTATAGCCGCCCACGGCCCCCAGCAGAATCACATCACTATTGGCCGCCTTAATCTTTGTTTCCTCCGGATAGGGGGAACCATATTTATCCACGGCACAGCCGCCAATAAGCGCTTCATCAATTTGTAATTGCAGGCCCTTTTCCTGGAAAAGGGCAATTAGCTTTTTCGCCTGCTGCATAATCTCCGGCCCAATGCCATCGCCGGCCAGAAGCAATAGTTTTTTCACTGCTTAACTCCAAAAAACATTCGCGGATAATTAGGGGAATTAATTCCTTTTATTTACTAAAAAGAAATTGCGGCTATTTTGGCAGAATACGGCGCTAATTTTTTTAATTAATTGTCAGGGGAATGGATTTACCAACGGACGGGCAGTTGTTTGCTAACGCTCACGCGCCCCCTGTTTTACAAACATACGGGCGCTTCCCCTGTATGTTTAATGGCTAATGCTGGCCTAAGAGTTCTGCGCTAGGCTGGCCCTTTTGCGAGTAGAAGGAGCAGAAAATGCGCATATTACTGGTGGAAGATGACCCCATGATTGGCGAAGCCCTCTGCGCGGCGCTGAAAGAGGCCCATTACACCGTGGACTGGCTGCGGGACGGCCGCAGCGCCGCCCACAGCCTGCTGAGCCAGCACTATGAGCTGGTGCTGCTGGACCTGGGTCTGCCGCGGCAGGACGGCCTCAGCCTGCTACAGGAGCTGCGCGGCCGCAGGGACGCCACCCCGGTGCTCATTCTCACCGCCCGCGATGATATGGATAGCCGGCTGGCCGGCCTCGACGGCGGCGCCGACGATTACCTGCTAAAGCCCTTCGCCATGGCGGAGCTGCTAGCCCGAATGCGGGCGGTGCTGCGCCGCCACCAGGGGCATAATTCCAACCGGCCCAGCAACGGCCACATTAGCCTGAATCCGGACAATTTGACCGCGGAAATGGACGGCCAGAGCATTGCCCTCAGCAATAAGGAATTTCTCCTGCTGCAGGCGCTCATCACCCGCGCCGGCGCCATTCTGTCCCGGGCGGAGCTGGAAGACAAAATTTACGGCTGGGGCGAAGAGGTGGAGAGCAACGCCATCGACTTTCTCATTCACAGCCTGCGCAAGAAGCTGGGCAAGGAACAGATTAAGAACGTGCGCGGCGTCGGCTGGCTGGTGGCGAAATGCTAGGGCTCAGGCCCGTTAAATCCCTCCAGGCCCGCCTCGGGCTGGCGGCCATTGGTTTGACGCTGACCTTCGCTCTGCTGGCCGGCGGCTACAGCTACTGGGCCAATTACCAGGAAAGCGAGGAATTCCAGGACGACCTGCTCCAGCAAATCGCCCAGCTCTACGGTTCCGACCGTGAAGCAGCCTTCAACGACGATAACGAGGCGAAGATTTACCTGCAGCGCGGCCCCCGGGGCCGCTTACAGCTGGAGGAAATGCCCGGCCCCGGCTTCCACTGGCTCCGGGACGAGGACGGCGACAGCTACCGGGTGTTCGTGCGCCATTACCGCGGCCAACCGCTGCTGGTCATGCAGGAAAACGAGTACCGGGAGGAGCTGGCCGAAGATAGCGCCTGGGCCAGCGCCTGGCCGCTGCTGATTCTCGCGCCGCTGATGGCCGGCCTAAGTCTGTGGATTGTGCGCCAGCAGACCCGGCCGCTGCGGCGGTTGGCCCAACAGATTGAACACCGCCCCGCCGATGATTTAACCCCCCTGGCCCTGGACCAATTGCCCAAGGAAATTGCCGTGCTGGTGCGGGCCATCAACGGCCAGCTGCTGCGGGTGAAATTGCTGCTGCTGCAACAGAAACGCTTCATTGGCGACGCTTCCCACGAGATGCGCAGCCCGCTCACCGCCCTATCATTACAGCTGGAGCGGCTGGAGGCGCTACCTTTAAACGGCGAAGCCCGCGACCTGCTGCGGCCTCTGCGCCGCAACGTGCAGCGCAATATCCACCTGCTGGAACAGCTGCTGGCCCTGGCCCGGGTGCAGAACGAGGGGGAACGGCCGCAGCAGCCGCTGGACCTGCCGCTAATTCTCGGCCAGGTAATCGGTGATTTGCTGCCGCTGGCCGAAGCCAAGGAACTGGATTTGGGCATGCTCGATGACTGCCGCGGCCGGCTGTGGGGCAACGACACGGAAATCTATTTATTAATTAAGACCCTGACGGACAACGCCATTAAATATGCGCCGCCCGGCGGCCGCATTGACCTGGCGGTGCGCGAAGCCGGCGACCGGGTGCTTATCACCGTCGAGGACAGCGGCCCGGGCATTACGGCGGAGGAGCTGCCGCGGGTCTTTGAACCCTTCTACCGCATCATCGGCAATGAAGAATCCGGCTCCGGCCTGGGTTTACCCATCGCGAAGACCATTACGGAGCGCCACGGGGGCCAGCTGCGGCTGTTGCCGGCGCGCAGCTTTGCCAGCGGCCTGCTGGTGGAAATTTCCTTTAAACGCTATGGGGGCTAAAGCGGCCTGGCAAGCGGCCCTCCTGCCCGGCGCCGAAGAATGCGGCTTCACGCACCGGGGCCAGCATTACCGCATTCAACTGACGTTGCCGGCCGGCCCCGGCCCCTTTCCCCTGCTCTACCTGCTGGACGGCGAAGAATTCTTTCCCGCCTGCGCCCTCTACCAGCGCTGCTGGCTGCCCTGTGGGGAAAACACCGGCGCCAAGCCGCTGGCCATCGTTGGCGTGGGTTTCGGGCGGGAACATTTGCAGGGTGGGCAATTGCGGGTGGAACGCTACACCGCCGGCGCCACCGCCCTGCTGGATTTCCTTGATACAACCCTACCGGCGCTGCTGGCGGAAAAGGCCAATCTGGACCATCGCCGCCGCGCCGTCTTCGGCCATTCCCTGGCCGGCCGCTGGGTGCTGGCCAGCTACTTCCGCCGGCCCACCTTCGCCCGCCTTTACCTGGCCGCGAGCCCGTCCATCTGGTGGGACGGGCGCAGCATTCTCCGCGACGAGGGGCTGCTGCGGCCGGATTTATTGGCGCCGCGGCGGCTGTGGCTGTCCGTGGGCGGCCTGGAGGAATGGGACCGGGACCCGGCGCGGCAGCGGCTGCTGAAGGAGCGGGGACAAATCCGCGAGCTGACCGCCCTCCAGCGGCGGCTGCGGGCCCGCGGCCTGGCCGTCCGGCTGCGCATCTACCCGGGCGAAGGCCATGGCACCGTGCGCCACCGGCAGATTCCTGACCTGCTGCGCCAGGTCTATCAATATTTGGGGTAGTTTTACCAACGGGCGGGCGCTTATCCTGTATGTTTATTTAACGTTTTAAACATACAGGGTAAGCGCCCGTCTGTTTGTTTGACCTGAAGGTCTCACTTCTGTAAAACAGCGGGCGCGTGATCGCAGCGAACAACCGCCCGTCTGTTTGTTTGACCTGAAGGTCTCATTTCTGTAAAACCGCGGGTGCGTGCGCTCCATAGGAGCAAACAACCGCCCGGTTGTTTGTATCCCCTTTCGCTCGCCGGCCGGTTATCATGGCTTCTTCCCTCAATACATTAAGGAGTATACATGAAGAAATTAGCACTGCTGGCCCTGCTCATCGGCGCCAGCGCCCAGGCGGAAGAGAAATTCCTCACCTTCGGCACCGGCGGCCAAACCGGCGTCTATTACGTGGTCGGCCAGTCCGTCTGCAAGCTCATGAACCGGGACACCGATAAAACCGGCATTAAGTGTAATGCGCCCTCCTCCGGCGGCTCCGTGGACAATCTGAACGCCATCGCCTCCGGCGAGCGCCAACTGGGCATGGCCCAGTCCGACAGCCAGTTCCGCGCCTACAACGGCATCGGCGAGTTCGAGGGGCGAAAAATGGACAAGCTGCGCTCGGTCTTTTCCGTGTACCCGGAGCCCTTCACGGTCATGGCCCGCGCCGAGGCCAAGGCTAAGGATTTCAAAGACCTGAAGGGTAAGCGGGTAAACGTGGGCAACCCGGGCTCCGGCACCCGCACCACCATGGATTTGCTGCTGAAAAGCCTGGACTGGGGCAGCAATCCCTTCGCCGTCTCCTCGGAATTGAAGCCGGCGGAAATGGCCAGCGCCCTCTGCGATAACAACCTGGACGCCATTTCCTACACTGTCGGCCACCCCTCCGGCGCCATTAAGGAAGCGGCCGCCTCCTGTAAAACCAATCTGGTGAACGTGGAAGGGCCGGAGGTGGATAAGCTGGTGGAAAAATACCCCTACTTCTCCAAGGTGAGCATTCCCGCCGGCCTGTACGAGGGTACGCCGGGGGAAACCAAGACCTTCGGTGTCTACGCCACCGTGGTTACGTCGGCGGACGTGCCCGAGGAAACCATTTACCAGCTGACCAAGACCGTGTTCGAGAACTTCGACCGCTTCAAGAAGCTGCACCCGTCCTTTGAGAATCTGAACGCCGAGGCGATGGTTAAGGAAGGTTTGACTGCGCCGCTGCACGATGGCGCCGTCCGCTACTACAAGGAAAAGGGCTGGATTAAGGAATAAATCCCTAATTTAGATACAGGTAAAGCGCGCAGCGCCTGAGCGCTAGCGAAGAACCGCCCGTATGTTTGTAAATGAGCTTAAATCAGCTCTTACAAACAGACGGGCGGTTCTTCGCTACGCTCAGCGCTACGCGTCTCATGTATGTTTAAAAGCGTTAATTTACAAACAGGTAAAGCGCCCCGTTGTCGGTAAATGGCCGCGTTTATTTACTATCCTCGCTGGCCTTGGCTTCGCCATCACGCCACTGCGGCTTGGCCGTGGCTTTCAGCATATCGTCCTTGTCCTTCTCCGGCGGAGTGTCCTGCCAGCTGGCCAATTCCTGGAGGATTTCCGGCTTAACCACGTCCGTCAGCTGCGCCGTCGGCACGAGGATTTCCGGCATACCCATGGCATAGGGGGCGATTTCATATTGGCCGTACTGGAAGCGCAGCCCCCGTTTGTCGAAGCGCCAGTTATCGTTGGGAGTGAAGGGGAAATTGGCGAAGTGTTCTTTCAGTTCCTTCTCGTTCAGCGGCCCCGCTTCGCCGCCGTCGCTGCTCAGCCAGCGGCGAAAGTTCTCCTCCTGCAGTTTGTCCAGCCGGCCGCGCTGGTGCGGCAGCAGAATGTCATCCAGCTTCACCGGCTTAAGCTCCCCTGACTTGGGTAATACGTAGAATTGGGCGCTGGCGATGCCGTGGGCGCCGCCGGTGTAGCTTCTAATAAAGAAGCGCAGCACGCGGTAATGTTCGCTTTCGCCGGCCTGGCTAATCACATAGTCAAAGGAATAGTCGTTGTTGGGCACGGTGGCCGCGTTCAGCTCCGCCGTGGCAATGCGTTTAATCCAGGCCTCCAGGCCGGCCTTGTCCAATTTATCGAAGCGATACAGCTCGGCGGTTTCCGCGTCGGCGGCGCTGTTCAGCAGACCGTCGGCGAATTTGTTCAGGGCCGGGTCGGCGCTGTTAATGGAGGTAACGGACACGGTGGCGCAGATGTCCGGCTTCAGGCAGTGCTTGGCTTCGTTACTGATTAGGGGCAAAGATTCGGCGGCGGCCAGTTGGGCCAGCAGCAGTAACGGCAATAATTTCTGACGACGCATAAAAGCTCCAAAAATTGCCATTTTACGGCCAGCGGCGCGGTTTAAAAGCCGGCGGCAAAACGGTAAATTTCTAAAGGGACGATTTGGCGCAGCCCCCGAACTGGGCCGGATTTGGGCAGAATAATCCCGTACCAAGCACTTCATAGGTTTGTTTATAATTGCCGGCAATTGGGAGATTTACCACTTCCTTTTTCGGCGCCAACCCTCGCGGCTGGTCTCTTTATTACTGTTAATTCAAGGAATTTTTCATGGGTAAAAAACTAACCCTAACTTTAATCAGTGCTCTCGTGCTTAGTGCCTGTGGCGGCGGTGGTAGCAGCAATAATTCGCCCGCGCCCACCAACGGCCCTGTTAATCCGGCAGTAACGCCCAGCGTTCGTCCCAGCACGCCAACGGCCACGGCCCAGCCCAGCACGCCTAGCAATCCAAGTACACCGAGCACGCCCAGTAACCCCAGCAACGGCGGTGGTAATTCCAGCAACTCCGGCTCCTTCACCCCCGGCAACGGCGGCGGCCCCGGTTCTATTCCAATGCCTGGCCCGAGCGTTCCCAGCGTAACGCCCACTGCCACTGCAACGGCGGTGCCAACCACAAGACCAACGGCCGTTCCTAGCACTGCGCCGACGACAAGACAAACCACGGCACCATCCACGGCACCAACCACGGCACCAGCACCGGCACCAACCACGGCACCAACCACAGCGCCAACCAGGGCACCCAC
>CAUSQL010000010.1:0-42205 GCA_963533935.1 uncultured Cardiobacteriaceae bacterium | reverse complement strand
GTCGTGTTTTCAGACGACCTGCGCGCCCAAACACTCGCCACCATCGCCGCTGTGCACGAACTCTTAAATAGCGGATAAACTCCGCCGCCCGACTACGGCAAACGCTGCAAAGCCTGCTTGCTGGTGGAGATTTGCCAGCCGGTGTTGCTGGAGAAGCGGGATAGAAGTGTGGGGTATGTGGAGGGGTTGTTTGGGGAGTAAAGCTTTATTTCAGATGACCCTAAAACAGAGTCATCTGACTAAGGTAGATAAAAATTTTAGACAATTAATTTTAATAAAGAGAAATCATTGATGGATCGTTAGGTGGAAAACCTTCTGCACCATTATCTGCCCACTCTTTATATTTAGGCTCAGTACAGTAACGCACGATAGAAGGAATTACATATCCACCAAATGGTTGTAATAAAGTCAATGTATCTAAATATCCACTGGTATGACGATTGCTTACAAGGTTTGCATGAGCCTTATTAAAAAAATCTAGAATCAATGGAAGAAGATCGTCTGTTTCGTTACTGCCATAGTGAAAGAAAGTTTTCTGCTGATTAAATAAAGCTGTTAAACGTTCAATTAAATACATGACATCGACAGGTCTTAATTGCAAAGCATCGCATGCTCCATATAGAAAATCGACAGTTAATTGCGTTTGCCCATTTTCTATTTTTGTCCAAGCGCTAGGAGTCTTGCCAAATTTTTGGGCAATGAAACCTTGATGGATCTGGCGAGCAAAACGAGCATCTTTAATAATGAGTAAGGCTAGGGTTGAAAAATTTGAATTGTATTCCATAAATTAACTCCGTATATGTTTTTTGAACCAATGTATTCTAAATTGGAACTTGTTAATTCTATATTGGATTATCATGAAAGACAAGCGTTATTTTATAAATCGGATATTTACATTTGATAACTATTTGATATTTAATCAATTTAAAATTATTGCTGTAGTCTGCGTAGGTCGCATACTTGTATCCGACAGCGGTTTGATATTTATACAATTTGAAATTGTTGCGGTAATTTTGAAAATGTCGGATTCAAGAATCCGACCTACCATTTTTCAGGTAGCTCAACCCTGTTAAACACCCCAAAAAGTGCGGTCAAACCCGAAGGAGTCCACATGCGCAAACTGCAAAACACGCTCTACATCACCACCCAAGGCAGCTATCTGCATAAGGAGAGGGAAACGCTGGTGGTGGAGCAGGAGCGCAAGAAGGTGGCGCAGTTACCAGTGCATGCTATTGGTCATATTTTTTGCTTTGGTAATGTGTTAGTTTCACCATTTTTAATGGGATTTTGTGGTGAAAATAACGTCAATCTTGCATTTTTTAGCGAACATGGTCGTTATTTAGGACGGCTTCAGGGACGGCAAAATGGTAATGTATTATTACGCCGAGCCCAATATCGTTTATCCGAACAAAATCCAGTGTCCATTGCCAGAAATATCATTGCAGCAAAAATTCAAGCTTCTAAAAGGGTTTTGCAACGGCATATTCGTAATTATGGTGAAAATGAGCTAATTCATAGTGTAATTAATGGCCTTAATGCCAGTTTACGCCGCCTACAACAGGCTGATAGCCTTGATTTAATCCGAGGAATCGAAGGTGATGCAGCTTCCAGATATTTCAGTGTTTTTCAAGAACTTATTAGCAGTAAAAGCGGTTTTATTTTTTCCGGTCGCAATAGGCGACCGCCCCGTGATGAAGTTAATGCGCTTCTATCTTTTCTCTATAGTATCTTGGGCCGTGATATTAGTGGAGCCCTACAAGCAGTGGGACTAGATCCCCAGGTGGGTTTTCTCTCCATGCTGATCGTCCGGGTCGAGACAGTCTAGCTCAAGATATTTTGGAAGAATTTCGAGCTTGGTGGATTGACCGTTTAGTTCTAAGCCTAATTAATCGCGGGCAAATAAAAATACAGGACTTTAATAGGGAAAGTAGCGGTGCGGTACAAATTAAACCGGAAACGCACAAATTAATTTTTCAGAATCTACAAGCAAAAAAACAGGAAAAAATTATTCATCCTTTTTTAGAAGAAGAGGTAGAAATTGGACTTCTTCCCTACATTCAAGCCATGCTTTTATCTCGCCATCTGCGTGGTGATTTAGCCGAGTATCCTCCCTTTCTAATGCGTTAAATATATGTTGATGTTAATTACCTATGATGTTTCAAAAAAAGACCCGGAAGGGACCATAAGATTGCGCCATATCGCCAAACACTGTCTAGATTACGGGGTGCGTGTTCAATATTCTGTTTTTGAATGCGATATTGCGCCAGACCAGTGGGTAAAATTAAAAACTAAGCTACTAGAAATTTATAAACCCGAAGTGGATAGTCTGCGCTTTTATCATCTTGGAAGTAAATGGCGACCAAAAGTGGAACATCATGGAGCGAAAGAATCTATTGATGTTTTTAAAGATACTCTGATTATCTGAAGCGCTAACCCCTAGTTCTCATAAAAATACTACTAGGTTAGCGCCAAGAATAATTCTTTTAAAATTAGATAGTTAGATGAATGTTGGTAAAAATAAAAATAGTTACTTATGATTTAACTAGCCTTTATATAGCACTTTAGCGAATTTAGCCTGACAAGACCTTTATTCTTATAGTTTTATAAAAAGGCTATTCAGGCCCACACGGGCCTGCGGATTGAAACAAGCCCGGCGACCTGACCACCACCAAATACACCGTAATTCAGGCCCACAAGGGCCTGCGGATTGAAACAAAAAGTCGTTATTGGAGGAGCGCGAAAAGAGTTAAATTCAGGCCCACACGGGCCTGCGGATTGAAACATCGTGGCGTTCGTCGTTGAGATAGCGGCAGTCGGATTCAGGCCCACACGGGCCTGCGTGTTGAAACAAAGCAGCTGCTGATTACGCGCGCCTTGGTCTGGATTCAGGCCTTCACGGGCCTGCGGATTGAAACATTAAGGTGGTTTTTCCTGAGCCAGTAGCACCACTAATTCAGGCCTTCACGGGCCTGCGGATTGAAACCTCGGTAGTAATCATCGGTTGTACGCTAATTTACAGACAATAGGGCGCTTAAGCTGTATGTAATTAATGGACTAAATACATACAACCTAAGTGCCCTGCTGTATTTATCTTATATCCATGCCCTGCGCCGACTCCCACCTGTCTGTTTACTTGAGGGGTAGCAGCGCCATTGAACTGCTTAGGCTAATGGCAATGTCTGTCAGTTCAACAGTGATGGGCTGGCCGCTGGGCTGGAGAAATGGGCCGGAACCGTAGACGGCGCCGGCGGCGATGGTGCCCGAGCCGCAGGAACTTTCGTAAAAGAAGCTGTCCAAAGCCCGCACCCAAACCAGCGGGTGAATGACCAGCATCTCGCCGGAGCGCTCACACCAAATCAGCCCAACGGCGGCCCGTTCCGTTAGTCCCAGCTCTTGGCAGAGGCGGCGATGCTGCGCCCGATAGACGGCCGGCCGACGGGGAAAGGGGGCTGTCAGTACCACGTGCACAATCCCGCCCAAATCCACCAGGGCCGCCGGCCCTTCCGGCAGTAGACCCAGAGCTTGCACCGGCGCCCGCAATCCGGGAAAGGTGGCGCTAACGGCATAGTTGCCAGCCCCCAGCGCATTTACTTGGGCCTGCACCAGACCATTAAAGCCGGACAAAGTGAAGGCCACCTGACCGCCGGCTGGTGCCAACAGCAGGGCGGCGGCTCGGGCCGCATTGCCGCAAAACTCCCCACCGGCCATGGCAAAGTGAGCGGTGGCCGAAGCTGTGGTTGGCGGTAGAAGAAAGCCGGCCTGTTCCACGGCAAAGGCGGCGTAACGCTCCAGGAGCTGACGGCCGCGGGCGGCGAGGGCGGCCGGCGCTTCCGGCGCGGTGAGACGTTCAATGACCGTGGCATTGCCACCGGCGGCGGTGATGATAGCGGGCATGGCGAACTCCAAAGTAAATTTTGAGCATAGCGCGGCCGCAGTGATTCGGGGCTAATTTCACGTAATTACAGACAGCGAAAGCGCCCCGATGTATTTATAGGCTGACCAAGGACTAATGGGATTCAGCGGCACTAAACATACGGACGGGCGCTTGTTCGACCTGGCGGTCTCACGCGCTTCTCCTGTATGTAATTTAGGCTCTAAATACATACAGGAGAAGCGCGTAGCGCGTGAGACCGCCAGGTCGAACAACCGCCCGGTTGTAGGTTTAACGCCCCATTTCGCCGCTGTAATCCCTAGCCGCGCTGTTCCGCCACCGCCCGCTCCAGCAGCGCCGTGAATTCGTCGGCGTGCCTAATCTGCCACAGGCGCCGCGCCGGCAGCACCACGCCAAAGCGGGCCGCCAGCGCCAGGCAGCGACGGCGCCGGTGCGCCATCATCTTCGGCGTAACGAAGCGTATGAAGTCGTCGCTGTCGAAGCGGTCGGCGCTGATGCCCCCGTGGTTCTGGCTGTATTCGCGGATATGCTCGCGGAGAAAATCCTCGTGGTAGCAGATGGGTTTGGGGTACTTCAGCGCCCGCGCCTGCAGCTCGTCATACAGCTCCTCGTCCGTGTCCAGGTAAACGAAGAGGGTTTGCCGGCCCAGCTCCTCCAGCAGGGCCTGGTCGTCGATTTCACAGACGGAGCCGCCGGCGTCGTTAATAAAGGCCCGGTAGCCTAAGAGCTTTTCCGCCCGGTGAATGAATTCGCCCACATCGCCCATGGCCTGTAATTCCGCCCGAGCAAAGAGCCGCTGCCGTTCCAGGAAGGTGGCGGCATCGTAGCCGTCCCGGCCCAATTTGCCGACGAAGGCCGACAGTATGTGCAGCCGGTCAATGGTTACCTTACCCTTCACGCTCAGGGCGTCATCGCGCAGCAGCGCCGCCAGGGTCGGTTCCCGCTGGGCCAGGGCCGTGAGCCACAGGCTGATGGGTTCATTTAAGTAGCGGGTGGCAATGCGGTAATCGCCGGAGTAATGAAACCAGCCGGCCTGCTGCAGCAGGCTCGCCAGGGTGGTTTTGCCCACGCCGGAGGTGCCCAGCAGGGTGATGTGTGTGGTTGTGGCCATCGGTTCTTCCTAAGCTAAGAGATAGAAAAATTATAGGCTCCGGCCACGGCCTTTGGGCGGCAACGCGTGGTTCTTCCCTTGCTAAACTGGGAATGGAACATAACTGAGGAGTTTTTATGAAGAATTTACTGGGATTAATGCTGCTAATGGGCGCCGGCGCCGCGCTGGCGGACGGTGCGGAGCAATTTGACGGCTACGTTGCAAATCAGCCCCGCCAATTTCGGGAACTAGCTGCGGCGGACTTGAAATTATCCGCCGGCGATTACGGCCGCCGCACCGCCGCTGTGGGCCAGGACATTGACCTGGAACAGGCCGCCCAGCAGTTAGCCCCGCTGCTGGACGAACGTCCGACCGCGCTAGCCGAGCCACCGGCCCGCGCCGAGCTGGACGCCACGGTAACGAAAACCGACGCCGACGGCCACGTGGCGGTGATTAAAAATAATGGCCAGGTTACCGAATATGACCGCAGTGGCCGGCCCATTGCCCGAACCCACGTTAATCAATATATCCAGCAGGAGGCAGCAGAGCTGGAACGGCAGGCCCGGGCCGAACAGCGGCAGCGGCCGGTCGCGGCCCTTAATCCGGAGCTGGGCCACTCGCCGGAAGTGGCACCGCCGGAACTGCGGCCGACCATAAAAATCACCGTGCCGAAGCACGAAAAATAGGCCCGTAAAAAAACCCCGGAATTCCGGGGTTTTTGCTTTTTTACAAACGGACGGGCGCTTACCCTGTATGTAAATTACCAGCCCTTAACGGCGGCCCCCTTAAAGACCTGCTCGGCGGCCTTTTCCACCTCAGCGGACTGGTAGGCCTGAATGAATTTCTTCACTTCCTCCTTGTCCTTGTCCGCCTCGCGCACGGCGATGATGTTCACGTAGGGGGAATCCAGGTCTTCCACCAGCACGGCGTCCTTGGTGGGCACCAGCGGCGGCTGGGCGTTGATGGCGAAGTTATTGTTGATGAAGGCCAAATCCACGTCCGGCAGCACGTTGGGGATTTGCGACGCCTCCACCTCGGTGATTTTGAACTTGTGCGGGTTCTCCACGATGTCCGCCGGCGACGCGCTCAGGTTCTTATTGTCCTTCAGCTTAATCAGCCCCTTCTTATCCAGGAGAATCAGCGCTCGGGCGCCGTTGGACGGGTCGTTGGCGATGACGATTTCCGCGCCGTCCTTCAGCTCGTCGATTTTCTTAATCTTCTGGCTGTAGGCGCCGATGGGATAAACAAAGGTGTTGGCCACCGAGACGATTTTTAGGCCCCGGTCCTTAACGATGGAATCCAAATAGGGCTTGTGCTGAATGGCGTTGGCGTCGATGTCGCCGTCGTTCAGGGCCACGTTGGGCATGACGTAGTCGTCAAATTCCTTAACTTCCACCTCCAAGCCGTATTTTTCCTTGGCCACCTTGGCCGCCGCCGTTACCAGGTCGGACTCCTGGCCGCTCATGGAACCAACCACAAAGGGCTTGGCCACG
This sequence comes from uncultured Cardiobacteriaceae bacterium, assembly GCA_963533935.1. Classification (GTDB taxonomy): domain Bacteria; phylum Pseudomonadota; class Gammaproteobacteria; order Cardiobacteriales; family Cardiobacteriaceae; genus CAUSKK01. Next base: position 35,730 of record CAUSQL010000010.1, on the reverse strand, counting down.
GCCGTCAGGCTCAGGGCGCTTAGGATTATTAATGCTAATTTTTTCATAGTTACCTCACAAGTTAGCGGTGATCGGTGCGGCGCACCAGATAATCACCCAGATATTGAATGGCCTGCACCAATAGCACGATGACGCAGACCGTGTAGAAAATCACGTCGGGCCGGTAGCGCTGGTAGCCGTGGGAATAGGCGATTTTACCGAGGCCGTCGGCGCCGATGGAACCCACCACCGCCGAATAGCCAATGAGCGCAATCAGCGTGATGGTCAGGGCGTTGATGATGGCCGGCAGCGCCTCCGGCCACAGCACGCGCCGGATAATTTGCCCGGGCCGTGCCCCCATGGCCTGGGCCGCCTCAATCAGGCCGCTGGGCACCTCGTTTAGCGCGTTCTCAATGAGCCGGGCGACGAAGGGGGTGGCGGCGATGGCCAGGGGCACGATGGCCGCCGTGTTACCGATGGCCTTACCCACGAGAAAGCGGGTTACGGGAATAATCCAGATGGCCAGAATAATGAACGGTATGGAACGGCCAATGTTTACCAGCAGATTCAGCGGGTAAAAAATAAAGCCGTTGGCGAGGAAGCGCCGCGGCCGGGTGCTGTACAGCAAAAAGCCGCCGGGAATGCCGAGCAGCGCCGCCAGCGCCGTGGCGCTGAATACCATGTAGAGGGTGTCGCCGAGGCCGCGCAGCAGCAGCTGTTGCAGTTGTTCATTCAACATAGCCGAGAATTTCCATTTTTAAATTGAGGGATTGCAGATGCTCCAGCGCTTCGCCGGAGCGGGGGCCGCGGATTTCCGCCTGCAGCAGGCCCAGGGTGCCGCTGCCGATGCCTTCAATCTTCGCCTGAATAATATTCACGTCCACATCAAAGCGGCGGGTCAGCGTGGACAGCAGTGGCTCGTCCACCGCCGCCCCGGCGAAGCGCAGTTGCACCAGCGGATTGCCCAGCTCCACCAGCCGCCGTTCGTAGCTGGCCGGCAGCGGCAGCCGCTGGCTCTGGGCCACGAAGCGCCGGCCCAGCTCCGTCTGCGGATTCATGAAGAACTCCTCCACGGCGCCGCTTTCCACCAGCTGGCCGCCCTCCAGCAGCGCCACCCGCTGGCAGATGCTCTTCACCACGTCCATTTCGTGGGTGATGAGGAGAATGGTCAGGCCCAGTTCCCGGTTGATGCGTTGCAGCAGCTGGAGAATGTCCTCGGTGGTCTTGGGGTCGAGGGCGGAGGTGGCCTCGTCGGACAGGAGAATGTTCGGTTCGTTGGCCAGGGCGCGGGCGATGGCCACCCGCTGCTTCTGACCGCCGGACAGCTGACTGGGGTAATGGCCGCTCCTATCGCCTAAGCCGGTCAGGGCCAGCAGTTCCGCCACCCGCTTCGCAATGAAAGCCTTTCTATGGCCAGACAGCTTCAGCGGCAGGGCCACGTTTTCCGCCACCGTGCGGTTGGCCAATAGATTGAAATGCTGAAAAATCATGCCCATCTTGCGCCGCTGGATTAGCAGCTGTTCCTGGCTCAGGTCCAGCAGATTAAGCCCATTGATGAACACCTGGCCGGCGCTGGGCCGCTCCAGCAGGTTCACACAGCGGATAAGGGTGGATTTGCCGGCGCCGCTCTGGCCGACCACGCCGAAGATTTCCCCGCGTTTGACCTGCAGGGACACATTGTCCAGGGCCCGCAGCGTGCTGCCCTTAAATTGGTAGTTTTTGCTAATTTTTTCTAGGCGAATCATGGGGGCAAATTATAGCCAGCAATGGCCCGGCCCTTAGAGCAAGTTGGCCTAAAATAATAATTTTTTGGAGATTGCCATGGCAAAGAAAATGAACGTGGAAAGTTTTAATTTGGACCACACCAAGGTGCAGGCCCCCTATCTGCGCCTGGCCGACAAGAAGACTGGCGAACACGGCGATTGCATTTATAAGTACGACTTCCGCATCTGCCAGCCCAATAAGGGTCACATGGAAATGCCGGCGCTCCATTCCCTGGAACATCTGATGGCCGAACTGTCCCGCAACCACAGCAGCGCCGTGGTGGACATTTCGCCCATGGGCTGCCAGACCGGCTTTTACGTGTCCCTGCTTAACGAGGCCAGCTACGAGAAGGCCCTGGACTTAATGGAACAGACCCTCAAGGACGTGCTGGCTGCCACGGAGGTGCCCGCCTGCAACGAACAGCAGTGCGGCTGGGCCGCCAGCCACAGCCTGGAAGGGGCGCAGCGGCTGGCGCGCTATATGCTGGATAATCGGGCGCAATGGACGAAGGTCTTTGCCGATTAATTATGAGGTTTACAAACAGACGGGCGCTTCCCCTGTATGTAATTAATTGAAACTGGGCCTGGGAATTTGGTCTTTATGGCGCTCATGGGAGCGCCTTTTTATTGAGGAAAAACACATGACTGCAAAGGGCGGCGGCTATCTGAACCGCTGGGAACTATTTCTGATTTTTCTAATTTTTAGCTGGCTATTCTTTAATACGGCCTGGGTGGCCGAGGACGCCTTCATCAGCTTCCGTTCTGTGGATAATCTGCTGGCCGGCCACGGGCCCGTGTGGAATGTGGGCGAACGGGTGCAGGTGTACACCCACCCGCTCTGGTACGGGCTGCTGGCGCTGGGCAAGGCCGCCGGCGCCGATTTGTTCTATTTCGCCGTCTTCCTCAGCTATGGCATTTCCCTGGCCACCCTGGCGTTCATACTGGCCCTGGCCAATAAATTCCGCCCCAATAAATATCTGCTCTTTGCTCTGCTGCTGTTGTTCAGCCTGTCCCGGGCGCTCATCGACTATTCCAGCTCCGGCCTGGAAAATCCCCTGCTGCATCTGCTGCTGCTGGCCTACCTGTGGCTGTGGTTCGGCGACCGGCCCATGGAACAGAAATATTTTCTCAGCGTCCTACTCTTTGGGCTGATTTACCTCACCCGCCCCGACGGCATCATCATGCTCCTCCCGGCCACCGCCTACCTGTTCATTCAGCGGCTACAAGCCCGGGGCGCCTGGCTGAAGAGTTCGTTGCTGGCCCTTAGTCCGGTGATTCTCTGGGAAATGTTCTCCATCATTTACTACGGTTCGCCGGTGCCGAATACGGCTTTGGCCAAGGTGAATATTGACTATCCGCAAATCATTCTGCTGTACAACGCCCTGAACTATTTCTACTTCAATTATGTTTTTGATGGCCTTAGTTCCACGCTACTGGTGCTTTCTATCCTGGCGGCTTGCATTTGGGGCAATTTGCGCCAGCGGCTGCTAATGCTGGGCCTGGTGCTACAGCTGGCCTACATCTTCCGGGTGGGCGCCGATTACATGATTGGCCGCTTTTTAAGCGCCTCCCTGCTGCTGGCGCTGGTGAACTTACTAATGCTGCTGGCGGACTGGCCCATTGACCTTAAGGGTCAGCTGCAACGCTTCTGCCACTGGTTTAGGGCCAGCTCCAATTTTTACCGGCTAACGGCGGCCCTGGGCCTGCTGCTGGTGGTGGCCGCTCTGGGCCTATTTACCGTTAAACACGTCAGTTTTGCCAACTATGAACATGCCTGGCGAGATAAAACCAAATTTTTAGAGCGGGAAGCGGGCATCGTTGATGAGCGTACCTGGTACGCCCAGGAACTGAACTTCCTTTACGTGTTGCTCTTCAAGGGGGGCGACTACGCCACCTATCACTGGGTACCGGAAGCCCGCAATGCGGGTAAGAATTTGCTGCTGTTGAGCTGTGCCATCGGTATGCATGGCTGGGCCACCGACCCAAGCAATTACTTCATTGACCCCTACGCCCTGGCCGAACCATATTTGGCGCGGCTGCCAGCCCGCTTTGACACGCGCATCGGCCACTATGAGCGGGCCTTCCCCGAGGGTTTTATTAGTAGTCGGCTGAATGGCAAGAACATGCTGAAATCAGCGAAGCTGGCGCAGCTCTATGATGATGTGGAACTGGTTACCAAGGGCAAGGATTTGCTTAGTCCAGCCCGGCTCGCTGCCATCTGGCGCCTGAATACCGGCCATTACAAGAATCTAGACCGGGAATTTGACCGCAATCGCACCGGTTTAATGGAATTGGGCAAGCCGGAAGGCCAGAACAACATTTACAGCTGCATGGGCTACAACTCCTATGACATTGCGGTTTACCCGCTGGCCGAGGGGGCCTCGCCGGCCCGCCCCGCTAATTAATTAATTATTGGTAGTGCCAATGGCGGGCAATATGCCGGCGGCCATTGGCTACGGATAACGGTAACGGCCCAGATATTAATTAGGAATTAATCAACCGACCAATGGCGTTGCAATGGCGGCGCCAATGGCCAGAGTGCCCAAATGGGTAAAGTTTTACGGCCCGGCCGCCGGTGGTTGCTGGGCCGAAGTTTTATTTGGCTTGGAGAATTTCACCAATTACCGCCGATTAATTTTCGCGGCCCGATGGAAAAGGATTGCCCTAAGTTTTCCCCGGAAAATAACAAACGATTTTCCTAAAGATGGCTAATGTTTTCGGAAAGTTTCCGGCGGAAAAATCACCATAAAAGCGAAACACTCCCTTGAATTAACAGGGAAAAATCCGATTTTTTCCTGTTCCGACCGAAAAAATTAGCCTATGATTAGCCTTTTTCAGCTCAAGGAGTAACCATGCAAAATCCCCAACATTACAACGACGACGACTTCATCGACATGACCCACTGGAGCGGCAAATGAAAAAGACCTTAGCCTTAGTAATCGCCGGGCTGATGGCCCAAGCCCACGGCAAAGCCTGGCTCTACAAGCAAATGCCTGAAAATAGCCACGCCTACCTAAAACTTCCCTCCCACTGGCAGCTATTGCTGCTGGAAAACAGTAAGGACTCCAAGGAGCTGGGCGAACAATTCGCGAAAATCCGCCAGGGCCTAAGTGAATTGCAGGGGGTGGACCTGCCCGAATCCGTCCAGAAACTGCTGCGCAGCTTCTTCCAGCAGAACGGCGGGCCGTTGGAAATCGCCTTCATTGATAATAAGGACTACAAGAAGGAAGACCGGGTAAACATCGGCCTTCAGCTCAATCACCACGACAAGGATAAATTCTTCCAATTAATTAAGGAGTTCGCCGTCAGCATCCATGCGGAAGTTAAGGGCGACGCCAGCGCCGGTGAACTAATCGAAAAGGCCGGTCCCAAAACCTGCTACAGCTTTGACGATAAGAGTGGCCAGGTGCTGCTGGCGGTGGGCTGTCAGCCGGCGGGCAAGGCGCCGGAAGCCCTGGTGCAGCAGCTGGAAAGCCAGGCCCCCGGCGACGACGAGGCGCTGCTGTGGATTAGCAATGCCAACAACCGCATTTTTAAGAGTAAGCACGGTAAGGATTCGCCCCTGCTCAGTCAGGTGGACTGGCTCAGCCTCAGCTACAACAAGGAGCAGCAGCTGAAATTCAAGCTGAACAATTTCCCGCTGGCGGTACTTTTCCCGGCGGCGACGCTGCCGGCGGATTTCCCCGTTAGCACCAATTTGCACCAGCTGTTCAGCATCAGCGTGCCCGGCGCCCAGGAATTGGCCCAGCTGGAGCCGCAGCTGCCGAAAATGCTGGACGAACAGTTGAAGCCGCTGGATTTAAGCGCGGACGAGGTGCTGGCGGCTCTGGCCGGTCCCTGGACTTACATAGACGACCAGAACGGCACCTTCCTGGTGCGGCAGAAGGATAAGAACGCGGCCCTCGACCAACTGTTGGAAAAAATGGTGGCCAAGAAGTGGTTGAGCAAGGACGTGCAGGGCGGCGTAACCCATTTGAAAGTGGAGAGCAAACTGTCCGGCAGCCAGCGGCTGGCGCTAAATATGTTCGTGCCCAACCACATTTACTACGTGGACGCCGGCGATTACCGCCTATTTGCCGACCTGCCCCAGGTGTTGGCTGACCAGCAAAATCTGGAAAAAACCAAGAAAATCAGCGACTTCCTACCGGCCCAGCTGCAGAAGAGCCCGTTGGCCTTCGCCAGCCAGCAGCCGGACCTGGCCCGCCAGAGCTACTACGGCCGCCTACGCTGGCTACAGCTGTGGGGCGACCTTAGCGGTCAGAAAGTTGATTTAACGGCCCTACCGCCGGCGAGCAAGTTACAGCTGGCCAGCGCGTCCACCATTAGCCTGGGCCTGCAACCCGAGGAAAAGGCTTTAAGTCTGGAGCTTAATCTGCCCAACGGCTTGACGGATTTAACGGTGCAGCTCAGCAACTACAACGCTTTCAGCATCGGCCTCCTTTCAGCCATCGTGCTACCGGCCTATAACCAATATGTGGAACGGGTCAAGCGGGAGCAGGAACTGCTGAAAAAATAATGGGCGGTGGACGTGAAGCAGAAGAACGAAATTCTCACGGTGCAATTCAATGAGCCACCGGAGCTCAAGGCGGCGGACAATTTGCTCTATTGCCGCCTTAACCTGGACAACAGCGGCCAGCTGGCGCAGTTTCTCCAGCGGGAGATAATTGCGGAACACCTGCGGCCCTGGCTGTTCCAGGGCTGGGGCACCGTGAACAAGTTCTGGCTGCACTACCGCGGTTCCTGTTCCGTTGAGGAATTTCAACGGCTGTGGCGCGGGCAAATTACCCGCGGCAGCCTGTTGCACCAGCGGCTGAACCAGCTGCAGGAGGCGCTAATTTGCCGCTTTGACCGCTCGGGCACATTGCTGGAGCGGCGCAGCCTGAAGGCGGTCAAATCCTTCAGCTGTCGGGCGGTTACGCGCCGCGGCCACGTCTATTTTGTCCATGAGGATAAGTATCTGGATTAGGCACTAAATTTGCCTAGGCCTAGCCATACTTACAAGGAGTTTTCAATGAAAGACCAAGACTACGACTATGAAGATGACAACGAAGATTACGATGACTTCGACGATCTAGAGGAAGGCTTCGAGGACGATTACGACGACCTGGACCAGGTGCGTGAACTGGGTGAAGAGGACTTCAGCTGGGGCAATGAGGATAGTGAAGACGACGGCTGGGCCTACGACGACGAAGACGAGGACGAATCGGAAGATTGGGGCTACGACGACGAAAATAGCGACGATGACGACTACAAATAAGAATTCACCCTGGCTCGGCCGGGGTTTTTTTGGCTTTTACCGACGGACGGGCGCTTCTACTGTTTGTATAAATAAAGCCATTTACAAACAATGGAAGCGCCCGGCTGTATTTATAAAATCTGCTTAAGTGCTAAAACGCCCCTAATTACGGCATTAGTGATGTGGCAACTGGCCGTAGCTAACTTGAGCTTGGCTCTGGCCGTTCCCAAATGCTAAGGCTTGGCCCCAATACAAAGGCCGGGGCGCTTTAGCGGTATATTTACAGCAGCTATAAACATACAGCCAAAGCGCCCCCATGTTTGTAAAAACCCCTTTAGGCCCATTTACCGACGGACGGGCGCTTCACCTGTTTGTAAACCGTCTCGATTTACGAACAGCTAAAGCGCCCGTCCGTATGTATATCACTGGCGCAGCAGGTAATCGAAGGCACTTAGGCCCGCCTTGGCCCCCTCACCCATGGCGATGACGATTTGCTTATAGGGCACGGTGCTCACGTCGCCGGCGGCGTAGATGCCCGGCCGGCTGGTCTCGCACTTCGCATTAATGACAATCTCGCCGAACTTGGTCTTCTCAACTAAATCGCCGAGGAAGTCCGCGTTGGGCACCAGGCCGATTTGCACGAAAACCCCAGATAAATCAACGGTTTGCAGCTGGTTCGTCTCCCGCTCCCGGTAGGCGATCTGGCTCACCTTGCCGTTGCTGCTGCGGATTTCCTGCACCGCAGCGCTGGTAATCACCTTGATGTTCGGCCGCTTGGCCAGCTGTTCCACCAGCACCTTGTCCGCCTTCAGCTCTGGCATGAATTCAAAGAGGGTTACGCTCTTCACGATGGCCGCCAGGTCGAGGGCCGCCTCCACGCCGGAGTTGCCGCCGCCGACCACGGCAATGTCCTTGTCCTTAAAGAAGGGGCCGTCGCAGTGGGGGCAGAAGGCCACGCCGTTGCCGATGTTTTCCCGCTCGCCGGGAACGCCCAGTTCCCGCCACTTGGCGCCGCTGGCGACGATGACCGTGCGCGTTTCCAGGGTTTCGCCGCTGTTCAGGCGCACCTGGTAGTTTTTACCCGCCGCCATTACCTCTTGCACCTGCAGATTTTCCCGCACATTTATGGGGTAGGCCTGAAGATGGGCCTGAAGGTTCTGCGCCAGCTGGCTGCCGGTGGTTTTCGTGGTGCCGATGAGGTTTTCAATGTCCACTGTATCCTTCACCTGGCCGCCGATGCGGTCGGCCACCACCGTTACCTTCAGCCCCTTGCGCGCACAGTAAATGGCCGCGGAAGCGCCGGCCGGGCCGCCGCCGATGACGAGCACGTCCTGCAACGGCAGGGCCTCCTGCGCCACCCCCTGATTCAGGTCCGGATAACGCTCCAGCAGCTTTTCCACCAGCTTGGCCGTATCAATCTTGCCGTTGGCGAAGGGGGCGCCGTCGAGGAACACCGCCGGCACACCCTGGATATTCAACCGCTCAATTTCCGCCGGGAACAGGCCACCATCGACCATTTCATTGCTGATTAAAGGGTTAAGCAGGGCGAACTGGTTCAGGGTCTGCACCACGTCCGGGCAGTTGTGGCAGGACAGGGACACGAAGGTGATGAAGGGCAGCGGCTGCTTGATGTGCTTCACCAGATTCTGAATGGCCGGGTCGAGCTTAATCGGGCTACCCTGGCCCGCTTGCAGTATGGCGAGAATTAATGAGGAAAATTCGTGGCCGCCGGGCAGACCGCTGAAGACAATGCCGCTGGGCTGGCCGGCCACTTCCAGGCGAAAACTGAGCGGCGACCGCAGGCCGTCGGCCACTCCCAGCTGCAATTTGTCCGAGGTGCTGGCCAGCTGTTCCAGGAAGCTAACTAGCTCGGCCCGCTTCTCGTGGTCGCCGGGCTGGAGGGCGAGGGTTACCGGCCGTTCCAGCTTGCTGAAATAGGTGCGGACGGTGGTTAATAATTCATTATCTAAAATCATGTTCTAATTTCCTTAAATTTTTTAAATGGTGGCAGCTAAAAAAAGAAGCGCCGAAGCGCTCCAAATTGGTCTTTTACAGAGGAAAACTGGTTTCTTACTGTGATTATAGAACTAAATCTTGCCGATGAGGTCGAGGCTGGGCTTCAGCGTTTCCTGGCCGGCTTCCCAGGCGGCGGGGCACACTTCCCCATCGTGGCTAGCCACGTATTGGGCCGCTTTCACCTTGCGCAGCATGTCCTTGGCGCTGCGGCCGATGCCGTTGTCGTGGATTTCCGCCACCTTAATTTGCCCTTCCGGATTGACCAGGAAGGTGCCGCGCAGGGCCACGCCCTCTTCTTCAATCATCACGTCAAAGGCCCGGGCCAGCTGGCCGGTGGGGTCGCCCAGCATGGGGTACTTGATTTTATTAATGGCGTCGCTGTGGTCGTGCCAGGCCTTGTGGGTGAAGTGGGTGTCGCAGGACACGCCGTAGACTTCCACGCCCAGGGCCTTTAATTCGTCGTAGTGCTTCTGCATGTCTTCAAACTCCGTGGGGCACACGAAGGTGAAGTCCGCCGGATAGAATAGGAAGATGGCCCATTTACCGAGCACGTCCTTGGTGGAAATGGTGGCCAGCTCATCTTTGCCGGGCAGGTAGGCATTGACGGTGAATTCGGGAATTTGCTTATTAATAATTGGCATAACTGTTCCTCAGGTGTTTTTTAATTAATTTTCCCAATTATAGATAAAAATTCCTGGGGCGCAAGATTAAAAATTTTATGTTGATGTTCGATTTTTTCTATATAAAATAGATTTTTAATTTATTTTAATAATTAGGAAAACTCAATGATTACCCTACGTCAGATACAGTTTGCCCTGGCCGTGGCCCGACACAAACATTTTAAGAAAGCGGCCGATGAATGTAGCATTTCCCAAAGCGCCCTGTCCCTCGGCATCTCGGAGATGGAAAAGAATCTGGGAGTGATAATTTTCGAGCGCAACAATAAGCAGGTCATCGTCACCCCCATCGGCGAAGAGCTGCTACAGCGGGCGCAGAATCTCTATCTGGAAGCCCTGCAACTGATGGAACGGGCCCAGGCCGGCCAGGGGGAACTGAACTATTCCATGGCTCTAGGCTTTATCCCCACCATCGCCCCCTACCTGCTGCCCACGGCCCTGCCGCTCATTCGCCAGGCCTACCCGCATTTTCTACTCAACGTGCACGAGGACATCAGCGAAAAGCTCATTGCCATGGTCGGCAACGGCCAGCTGGACGGGGCCATCATCGCCCTGCCCTACGACACCACCGGCCTCCAGGTGCTGCCCTTCGGCGAGGAGCGCTTCTACACCCTACTGCGCGATGACAATCCCATGAGTTCCCACCCGCTCATTCACGTGTCCGAATTGCAGGAAATGCCGCTGCTCATGCTTAGCGAGGGCCACTGCATGAAGGACCACATCATGGAAATCTGCCAATTCCACGCGGAACTGGGTAAGGACTGCTTCCGCAATGCCACTTTAAACACGCTGATTCAGATGACCGCCAACGACATGGGCGTAACCCTGGTGCCGGAAATTGCCCTGGCCTCGCTGAACCATTACAGCCATTTGAAGGCCCTCCCCCTGGACCGGGACGGCGTGCACCGGCAGCTGGCCCTGGTAACCCGGCAGAATTACCCGCGGCTGACGGAAATCGGCCTGCTGGTGGACCTGTTCCGGCAGGCCACCGACGAGCTGAAGGCCCAGGCGGCCCGGTGCCTCGGCAATAGGCCGGCCAAGGTGGCAGTGGCCGATGGTGGCTAGAAGGGCCTACGGCCAGCTGGAAAGCATTCGGAGCCGGCTGCCCCAGCCCGCGCGCCAGCCGACCCATTACGAGCAGGTGCCGAATCTGCTGGCCATTGCCGACCGCTTCGATAATTTCTTCTTTGATGCCTTCGGCGTGCTGAACGTGGGCCAGACGGCAATTCCCAACGCCATTGCCACCGTTGCCGAACTGCGCCGGCGGGGCAAGCGGCTGCTGGTGGTATCCAATGCCAGCGCCTACGACAAGGAGTATATGGTGGAAAAATTCACCCGCCTCGGCTTTGCCTTTCGCGCGGAGGAAATCGTCGCCAGCCGCGACGGTCTGCTGGCCCAAATCAGAAGCCAGCCGCCGCGGCTCTACGGGGTCATCGGTCCGCGGGACCGGCAGAGCGACCTGTCCGGCCTAAATCTCATCTATTACGGGGAAGAAGATTTTTACGAACGGGCCGAGGAAATCCTCTTCCTCGCCGCCTTTGGCTGGGACGCAGACCAGCAGGAACGCTTTATCAGGGAACTGAGCGCCCGGCCGCGGCCCATTCACCTGGGCAATCCGGACCTAATTGCCCCCCAGGGCGATGCCACTTCCATTGAAGCGGGCAGCTACATGCTCTTTCTCCCCGACAATTTGCAGCCCTGGCTGCGGGTTTACGGCAAGCCCTTCCCGCCCATCTTCCAGGTGGCCCGCGGGCGCATCGCCGACTTCCGCCCCGAGCGCACCCTCATGCTCGGCGACACCCTGCACACGGACGTGCTCGGCGCCAATAATCTGGGCCTGGCCAGCGCTCTGGTCAGCGATTGGGGCTTTTTCAAGGGGCTGGACTGGGCCCATTACATTAAGGATTCCACCATCGTGCCCAATTTCGTTTTGCCTGCCCTATGAGAATACGTTTACTGCTATACCTGGGCCTGCTGTTGGCCCTGATTACCGTCTTCCCACTGCTGGTCTACGGCTGGATTAGCTTTTCCGCCCGCCCCTACCAATTTAGCCAGCTGGAAACGGTGCCGCGGCGCAAGGTGGCGCTGGTGCTGGGCACCAGCAAGTACGTGGCCGGGGGCCGGGAAAACATCTATTACCGCAACCGCATTAACGCCGCCATCGCCCTCTACCGGGCGGGCAAGGTGAAATATTTCATCGTCAGCGGCGATAACCGCTCGCCCCAGTACAATGAGCCGCAGCAGATGAAAATCGACCTGATGGCCGGCGGCGTGCCCCCCGACCACATTCAGCAGGACTTTGCCGGCCTGCGCACCTTGGACAGCGTGCTGCGCGCCGAAGCCATTTTCGGCCAGCGCGACTACATCATCGTCAGCCAGCCCTTCCACACGGCGCGGGCCCTGTTCCTCGCCCGCTGGCACGGCCAGGAGCCCATCGCCTTTGATGCAGCCGACCCGCGGCGCTGGAATTCGCGGCTGAAAACGGAAGTAAGGGAAATTGGCGCGCGGCTGAAGGCGCTGTGGGATTTATTCAGTGGTAAGCGCGCCCGCCACTACGGCCCGACCATTGAATTCCCCCGCCGGGAAGAACCATGACCCGCCAACGGCTCGGCTATTTCTTCACCGGCGCGGCGCTGGTCGGCCTGGTGCTGCTCTACGGCGGGGCATTTGTGGCCCACTTCAACCACGATTACTTCGGCACCCTGCTGCGGGCCATGATGTCCCTGGTGCCGCTGCTGCTACTGCTGCCCTTTGTCCTGGCGCGGGTGCCGAAGGCCTTTCAGATTCTCGCCCTGCTGGCCCCCTGGCATTTCTTCATGGGCGGGGTCATCTGGCTGTGGGGGGCGAAGGGCTGGGGCCTGGCGGTGTGCCTGCTGGCGGTGCTACTCCAGCTGGGCACCATTCTCCACAACTACCAACGTAGGGAGAAAAAGCCGCAATAACGTGCAACCGGGCGCTTCCCCTGTATGTATCTAGGCCCTAAATACGTACAAGGAAAGCGCCTTTATGTATCTATAAGCCCTTATACAAACAACGGGGCGCTTAGACTGTCTGTAAAATCAGGAATATTTACAAATAATATAAGCGCCCGTCCGTTGGTAAAAGCCCTTAAAACGTCATTTACAAACATACGGGCGCTTTAGTTGTTTGTAAATTAGCCATTGATGAGTGAATGGGCTGTACTTCGTGTTCTACGACCTGAAGGTTTCTCCCTGCGGTCGCCGGCAGGCCGGTCAGGTGCTTCGCGTTCTGAGACCCAAATGTCTTACTCCTATAAATAAGGCCTTTACAAACGGACGGGCGCTTAGGTTGTATGTAATTGGGCATAAAAAACGGCGGGAACTGCTCCCACCGTCCTTTTACCCGCGCTGCTATTTAACCTGACCGATTTGCAGGCTGTCGGTGCCGCCGCCCATGTGCTTCACTTCGCTAACGCTCGTTCAGTGTTCTTCGCTACGCTCAGGTGTTGAGCTGCACTCAGCGTTCTGCGACCTAAAGGCCGCGGGTGCTAGGCTTCGCCTAGCGTTCACCACGAAAGAAGGACTTTTCCTTCACCTTCTTCACCGGTTTATCGCCATCGGAGCGGCGCCGGTTGCCGTCCGTTCGGTCGTTGAAACGCGGGTTCTGGCCCTCGCCGCGGGCCTCATTAAAGCGGCGCCGGTTGCCCTCCGATGGACTTTCAAACCGTTCAAATTGCTCGAAGCGTTTCCGGCCCCAGCCCCGTTCGCCGTCCCGGTCGAAGCGTTTTCTACCCCGTTCGCCGTCCTGCGCAGAGCGTCGGCCACCGAAGCCGCCGTTAAAGCTATCATCATTGCGGCCGAAGCCCCGCTCACCGTTAAAGTTCCGTTCGCCGTTGCGCTTTTTGTCCCCGCCGCGGCCCTTGCCATAGCTCTTCTCCGGCGCGCCGCGGAATTTCTTCTTCGGCTTCGCCTTGGCCTTGGGCTTCACCTTCGGCTCCAGGCCGGGAATTTCGTAGCTGGCCAGCTCCCGCCCCAGGTAACGAATCAGCCGGCGCAGCACCTGGCGGTCTTCCAAGGACACCAAACTTAGGGCCACACCACTGCGGCCGGCCCGGCCCGAGCGGCCAATGCGGTGCACGTAGTCCTCCAGCTGCCGCGGCAAGTCAAAGTTAATGACGTGGGAAATGCTGGGAATGTCGATGCCGCGCGCCACCACGTCCGTGGCCACCAGAATGTCGCAGCGGCCGCGGCGCAAATCCTCAACGATGCGATTGCGCTTGGATTGGTGCAGGTCGCCGTGGATAAAGCGCGCCCGGTGGCCGTTGTCCCGCAGCCGGTCGCAGACGTTTTCCGCGCCGGACTTGGTGGAAGTGAAAATGATGGCCTGGCCCATCTCCTCCTGGAGCAGGTGCTCCAGCAGCTGGTGCTTGTGGTCCAGGTGGTCGCTGAAGTAAACCCGTTCTTCGATGTGCTTAACCTCCGGCTCGATGGTGATTTGCTCGGCGTCCCTAGTGTAGCGCTGGGCCAAACGGCCGACGGCGCCGGCCCAGGTGGCCGAAGACATCACCGTCTGCCGTTCTGCCGGCAGCCGTTCCATGATGGCCTGCAGGTCGTCGGCAAAGCCCATGTCCAGCATGCGGTCGGCCTCGTCCAGCACCAGCGTGTCCACCGCCGACAAATCCAAGCGGCCGGCGTTGAGATGGTCAAGCAGCCGCCCCGGCGTGGCGATGACAATCTGCACGCCCCGGCGCAGGGCGATGATTTGCCCGCGGTAGTCGGACCCGCCCACCAGCGCCGCGGAAAAGAGCCAGCGCAGCTTATGGCCGTACTTGCGCACCTGGCTCTGAATCTGTTGGGCCAGCTCGCGGGTCGGCGCGAGAATCAGCGCCTTCACCCGCTTCTGCTTATCCCGTTCGCTGCGAATCAATTTGGTCAGAATCGGCAGGAGGAAGGCGGCGGTTTTACCGCTGCCGGTTTGCGCCGACAGCATCAGGTCGCGGCCGGCCAGGGCCAGCGGTATGGCCTGGCCCTGAATGGGCGTCGGTTGGACGTAGCCGCTTTCTTCGAGGGCGAAAAGCAGCGCTTCGGGAAGGTCTAAATCTGTAAAGTTCATGATTATCCTGGGAGAAATGGCAAACCCAAGACGAATTGGCTTGCCGAGAAATGTCATCGGCAACAATAGGTTAAGTCTGAATACTTGGAAATTGCGGGCGATGTCGTCAAAAGGGCGGAAATTATCAATTAAATTGCTAATTTAGTCAAGGACTTAGCCGGCGCCCGCCCGCCTACTCCCCGTAAAACTGCGGAATGAACATGGCGTCGCCGTAGCTGAAGAAGCGGTAACGCTGCGCAATGGCGTGAGCGTAGGCCTGGCGCGTGTTCTCGAAGCCGAGAAAGGCGCTGACCAGCATGATGAGCGTGGATTCCGGCAGGTGAAAGTTGGTGAATAGCCCATCGACCACGGCAAATTGGTGCGGCGGTTTGATGAAGATGTCCGTATCGCCGGCCGCTTCGGGGGGATTGCGGCGAAAGGCGCTTTCCAGGGCCCGCAGGCTGGTGGTGCCTATGGCAATGACCCGGCCGCCCGCCCGCTTGCATTCTTCAATGGCGGCCAGAGTGGCCGGCGCGATGCTGTAGAACTCGCTGTGCATGTGGTGGGCGCTTAAATCCTCCACCCGCACCGGTTGGAAGGTGCCGGCACCCACGTGCAGGGTTAATTCCGCCCGTTTCACTCCCCTTTTATCCAGGGCCGCCAATAAATCCGCGTCGAAGTGCAGCCCCGCCGTCGGCGCCGCCACCGCCCCCAGCTCCTTGGCGAAGATGGTCTGGTAGCGCTGCTCGTCCAGTTCTTCGGCGGGCCGGTGAAAGTAGGGGGGAATGGGCAGCTGGCCGGATTCCGCCAGCAGCTGCGGCCAGTGCGCCGTTTGCAGCCGGTATAAATCCCCCTCCTTGGCCAGCACCTGCACCGGCTGCCCGGCAATGGGAATGGCGGTGCCGGGCCGTGGCCGCTTCGATGCCCCCACCTGGGCCAGCGCCTCCGTCGGGCTGAGAATGCGCTCCACGAGAATTTCCGCCCGGCCGCCGCTGTCCTTCTGGCCCAGCAGCCGCGCCGCCATCACCTTGGTGTTATTAAAAATAAGCAGGTCATTGGGGGCCAGCAGCGCGGGGAAATCGCGCATGGTCAGGTCGCGGCAGTGGGCCCCCGCCGCCAGTAACAGCCGCGAGGCGCTGCGTTCGGCCAGGGGGTAACGGGCGATGAGTTCTTCCGGCAGCTCGTAGTAAAAGTCTGATTTTCTATAGTCCATGGTTAATGAGGTAATTTTTCGTGCAGAGGCGGCGGGGGAAGAGCCGTTCCCCTTCCCAAAACCCGACGCCGAAGAACACGCCGCGGCAGTACAGGCTCACTTCCCGGGCCCGGGCGGCCGGCGGCGCGGCGATGTCGTTGCCGTTGGCGATGAAGCGGAATTTCTCCTCCGGCACCTGGTAGGGTTCCAGGGCGGCCACGCAGCGCTCCAGCGGCAGCAGCAGGGCGTCGCGGGCCGGCAATTCAATGCTTTCCAGCGCCGGCAAATCCAGATTAACGGTGTGCAGACCGGCCACGGCGGTCCGTTCCAGGGCCGCCGCGTGGGCCGCCGAACCCAGGTGCCGGCCCAAATCCTGGGCCAGGCTGCGAATGTAGGTACCTTTAGAACAGTCCACGGCCAGTTCCACCCAGTTCTCTCCCTGGGCCAGCAGCTCCAGCCGGTCGATGGCGACGGTGCGCGGCGCGAAATCCACCGCCTCGCCGGCCCGGGCCAGCTGGTAGCCGCGGCGGCCGTTAATCTTCAACGCCGAATAGGCCGGCGGCTGCTGGCTAATTGTCCCAGTGAAATGGGCGAGCACGGCCGGCCAATCCACGGCGGCCAAATCCGGCACCGGCGCGGTATTAGTAACCTGGCCGGTGCAGTCCTGGCTGTCCGTTTCCTGGCCGAAGGCGACGCGCACCCGGTAGCTTTTCGCCCCGTCGAGGAAGTAATGGCTGAACTTGGTGCCGTCGCCGAAGAAGATGGGCAGCAGGCCGGTGGCGAAGGGGTCGAGGGTGCCGCCGTGGCCGGCCTTGGCCGCGTTGTAGAGGTAACGCACCCGCTGCAGGGCGCCGTTGCTGCTCTGGCCCGGGCCTTTGTGGAAGAGCAGCAGGCCGGCAATGTCGCGCCTAGCCACGGCCGGCCGCCGCGCTGAAATGGTTCATGGCAATTCCTGATGAAGATGAAGGCGCCATTGTAAGGGACGATTAACAAACGGAAGGGCGCTTTAGCTGTATGTATTTAGCGCTTTAATTACATACAACCTAAGCGCCCGAGCGTCAGCGACCGGCTTGCCGGCGACCGAAGGGAGAAGGGTGCGTGAGGCGCCAGCCGAACAACCGCCCGTCCGTCGGTAAATAATGGATTAAGCCTAATCCCCGGCGCCGCCGCCATCGCTATCGCCGCCGCCGCCGTCATAGCCGCCGCCATCACCGAAGCTGTCCCGGTCGCTGGCGCCCCGGTCAAAGGCATTAATCCCGGCCCCTGGCAGGTAGGGCCCGGGGTCGGAACTGTTCGCCCGCCGGCCGCCAAAGGGCAGAAGTAAATAGACCAGCCAGGGCAGGCCGAAGATGGCCAGATGCAAGGGTAGGCTACGGCCGCCGTCGGCCAGGGAGGAAAACAGCGCCACGGCGCCGGCGCCCAGCAGGCCTGCCAGCCCCTTGCCCAGGCCCAGGGACAGCACCAGGGCGAAGAGCAGCAGGGCGATGACCAGCGGCAGCGGCATGGCCTCCTCCCCTGCGCCCAGCCGTTCGGCCACGGCGCTGAAGCTGGCCTCAATGGCGGCGGCCGGGTTCGTCGGCAGCTGCGCCTTTAGTTTTTCCCGCAGCATGGGCCGCAGCCAGCTGCTTGGCAGCCTCTTATCCAGGCCGCGGCCGGTGAGCATGAAATAATGGTTAGCGCCGTCGATGACCAGCAGCAGGCCGTCGTTGCGCTCCCGGTGGCCGAGGCGCCAGCGGCTGAAGACTTCCAGGGCGTAGCTGTGGCCGTTGCGGCCGTTAAAATCGTCCACCAGGACCACGGCGCCCTGGAAGAGATTGGCGCGCCACCAGCCCCGCAGCTGAGCGCTTAAATGCTGCCGCTCCGCCGCCGTCAGCCGGCCGCCCGGGTCGATGACCGGGCCGGTGAGTTGCAGATTAGCGCTGGGTACGGCTAAAACGGCGCCGGCCCACAGCATTAACAAGAGAATAAATTTTTTCATGGCCTCTCCAGGTCAATTTACAAACATAGGGGCGCTTCAGCTGTATGTTTAAGCGCCCAGCAACCGGTCCGGAATTTTCCCAATTTAGCGCCCGGGGCCTTCACCTGCCGGGGTAGAGCGCGCAAAATACCCGTTTAACTCAAGGAATTACCATGCGAGAAACCTTTCAACGGCTGGACACCAGCCGCCTGCCTACCCCCTGCTACGTGGTCGATGCGGTGCTGCTGGAACGTAATCTGCGCCTGCTGCACCGGGTGCAGGAGGAGAGCGGGGCGAAAATTCTCCTCGCCCTCAAGGGCTTTGCCATGTGGCACTACGCGCCGCTGATTTCCCGCTATCTGTCCGGGGTCTGCGCCAGCGGCCTGCACGAGGCCAAGCTGGGGCGGGAATTCTTTCGCGGTGAAGTGCACAGCTTTTCCGCCGCCTACCCGCCGGGGGACGTGGACGAGCTGCTGGCCCTGTCCGACCACGTCATCTTTAACTCCTTTAACCAGTGGCAGCGCTACCAGCCGCAGATTCGGGCGGCGCAGGCGGCCCGGCCCCATTTGGCCTTCGGCCTGCGCATTAATCCGGAGCGGCCCGAGGGCGATTATCCCATCTACGACCCGAGCACCCCCGGTTCCCGCCTCGGCATCGTGCGCAGCGAGTTCCGGCCGGAGCTGCTGGCCGGCATCAGCGGCCTGCACTTCCACAATCTCTGTGAACAATCCATTGAACCGCTGCGCCGCACCATTGCGGCGGTGGAAGAGCGCTTTGGCGAGTTCATTCCGCAGATGGAGTGGATAAATTTCGGCGGCGGCCACCACATCACCCGCGCCGACTATCCCGTCGAAGAACTCATTGATTTAATTAAAGAATTTCGGCAGAAATGGGGGGTGCAGGTGATTCTCGAACCGGGCGAGGCCATTGCCCTGGGCACCGGCGTCTACGTTACGGAGGTGTTAGATATAACCAAAAACCAGCTGGATTTAATCATCATGGACGGCTCCTGCACCGCCCACATGCCCGACGTGCTGGAAATGCCCTACCGGCCGGAGCTGCTCGGCGCCGGCCGCCCCGGAGAGAAGGCCCACTGCTACCGCATCGGCGGCCTCAGCTGCCTGGCCGGCGATGTGGTCGGCGATTACTCCTTCGACGCGCCGGTGCAGGTGGGCCAGCGGCTGGTATTTCTGGACATGGCCCACTACACCGCCGTAAAAACCACTACCTTTAATGGCGTAAAATTGCCGAGTATCGTGGCTTGGCACAGCGGCAGCGGGGAAATTAAAGTGGTTCATTCCTATGGCTACGAAGATTTCAAGCAACGCCTATCCTAGGCCCACATTTACACCGAGGAATACGATGAACATAAATTTAAAGCAACAAAAACAAGCTATTGACGTTGAAAAAACCATTGAACGGGTAAAAAAATACTGCCAGAGCCATAACTACAAACTGACCGCCCAACGGCAGGAGATACTCGAGCTGGTGCTAAAACGCCCGGACGTCATCAAGGCCTATGACATTCTTGATGAACTGAAGCAGCGGCACGCCAAGGCGGCGCCGCCCACCGTTTACCGCGGTCTGGAATTTCTCGTGAAAATCGGCGTGCTGCACCGGGCCGACGCGCTCAGTGGCTTTGTCTTCTGTCCACACTTCGACGAGCCGCACCTGAGCCTGATTATGAGCTGCTCCAGCTGCGGCACCACCTGCGAGGCGGAGGCGCCGGAGCTGGTGGCGGAACTGGAAAAATTCTGCGCCGACCGCGGCTTCGTGCTGCACCCGGGGCCGGTGGTGCTGCGCGGCTGCTGGCAGGGCTGTAGCAAGGATCATCACTGCCACTAGGCCGCCGCCCTAATCGCTATCTTTAGCTATTTACAAACGGACGGGCGGTTCTTCGACCTGAAGGTCTCAGTGCTCCGCTGTTCTTCGACCTGAAGGTCTCAGTGCTCCGCTGTTCTTCGACCTGAAGGTCTCAGGCGCCCGCTATATATAAATACAGACGGGCGCTTCCCCTGTATGTAATTAGAGCTTAAATTACATACAGGGGAAGCGCCCGTCTGTATTTATACGGCGTGTATTTGTAACTAATCTAGGACCAGCTTTGCAGCAGCCGTTGCAACAGGGTGGCCGAGCGCGCCGCCGCCAGCGGGAGAAATTCCTCAAAACTTAACGAAGCCTGGCCGTCGGCCCGGTCAGAGATGGCCCGCAGCACCAGCCAGGGCGTATTCAGGGACTGGCAGCATTGGCCGATGGCCGCCGCCTCCATTTCCAGGGCCAGGGCGTCGGGGAAGTGTTCGCGAATGCGGGCCAAATTGGCGCCGCCGTGGACGAACTGGTCGCCGGAAACCAGCAGGCCGGAAACCACCGGGAAGTGCAGCTCTTCGGCGACGGCTTCGGCCCGGGCCCGGGCGCTGGCGTCGGCGGCAAAGCGCGGCGGGCTGCCCGGCACCTGGCCCCATTCATAGCCGAAGGCGCAGACGTCCACGTCGTGGTGGGCCACGGCGCTGGCGATGAGCACGTCCCCCTGGTTCAGATTGCTGGCAATGGCACCGGCGCTGCCGCTGTTGATGACCAGGGACGGCTGGAAATTATTGATGAGCAGGGCCGTGCCCAGGGCCGCATTCACCTTGCCGATGCCGCACTGGCTGATTACCACCGGCTGGCCTTCCAGGGTGCCGCTGTAGAAGCGTTGATTTAGCAGGATTTTTTCCTGGGGATTAATGAGATGCTCGCGGAGTTGCTTAAGTTCTTGCTCCATGGCAGCGATGATGGCAATGGTCATTGCTGCTGCTCCCGGGCGACCTTGGCCCGCCGGCGCATGCGGAAGAACACGTAGATTAGCGCCACCACCGGCACCGTCAGACTGAAGATGAGTATGCCGAAGACCACTTGCAGGTCCATTTTGTTATCGGCGATGGCATTGCAGCCGGCCAGACTTAGCAGGGCCAGGCCGGAGAGAATTTTGCCCATGGCAGCTCCAAAAAGCCCTAATTCTAACCTAGGCCTGGAGCGTTTATAGATACAGCCGGGCGCTTCCTCTGTATGTATTTATGGCTAAATTACATACATGAGAAGCGCCCAGGTGTATTTATACAGCGGGCGCGTGAGGCTTTAGCCGAACAACCGCCCGGCTGTATTTAAATTATTGTTTACCGCACGTGAGCGAAGTCGATTTCGTAGAGCCGGCTCAGCTTATGGAAAGTCTCCGGCATATTCCGTAGCTCCAGGGCCGGATTCTGCCGCTGTAGATAGACAAGAAAGGCCATGCCGGCGCTGTCCAGCTCCGTCAGCTGGCTGCCATCGACGGCCGCAGCGCCCAGATTCAGGCGCTGCAGCTTTAGATTGTCCAGGCAGTGGCGGTTGAGTACCGCCGGCAAATGCAGCACCCCGTCCCGCATTTCCCCCCAACTATTGCTTAACGATGCTGCCATTGTTCAGCTTGTTGATGAGGCTGTCGATGCCCTCCTGCTTGATGATGTTTTCAAAGCTGCTGCGGTAGCTCATCAGGAAGGAGACGTTCTCGAAAATCACGTCGTAGATTTTCCACTGGCCGCCGCTATAGCTCAGGGCGAAGTCCAGCTGGGAAACCTTGCCCTGCTTATTCTTCACCTGCACCTTCATCACCGCCCGGTTGTTCTTCACCTTCGGCGTGTTGAGGAATTTCAGCGTTTCGTCCAGATTGGTGTCGGTGTAGTCCTGCCAGCCCTTGGTGTAGGCGCGGATTAGGAATTTCTGGAAGGCCTTGCTGAATTCCTCCTGCTTGCTGGCGGGAATGCTCTTGCCGTTGCGGCCGAGCACGAACTTGGACATGGTTTTAAAGTCCATGTAGGGCAGCACTTCCTGTTCAATCATCTGGTTGAAGGCGTCCGGATTGCTGGTGTACAGCTGCTTGTTCTCCTTGGCCTTATTCAAAATCACGCGGATTTGTGATTCGGCCAGGGCGCGGGCGTCTTCGCCGGTGGGGCCGGCCATTACCAGTTGGCTAAAGAGTAAAGCTATGAATAAAAAGATTTTTTTCATTTATTTATCCTTTTTTTCGTCGTTGTTGTTATTCATGCCGATTTGCGACACGACCTGTTGAATTAGTTTTTCCAGCACCACTGACGACCCGGTGAACTTAATCTCATCGTTGTCCGTCAGTAGCACGTCGCTGCCGCCCACGGTCAGACCTAGGTATTTCTCCCCCAGCAGGCCGGTGGTCAAAATCTCCAGGCTGGAATCGTCGGGCAGCTGCCTATTGTAGCGGTCATCAATTTCCACCTGCACCAGCGCGTCGTAGTTGTGGTCCCTGTCAATGGAAATGCTGCGCACCTTGCCCACCTGCACCCCGGCAATGGTTACCTTGGCGTTATTGCCCAGGCCGCTGATATTGCTGAAGTAGGCGTTCAGCACGAAGGACTTGCCCGGCCGGTAGCCCTGCAAATTGCTGGCGCGGATGCCGAGAAAGGCCAGGGCCGCCAGGCCGGCAAAGACAAACAGCCCCACCAGGGCGCTGACCAATTTATTTTCCATGTCAATCTCCAAACATTAGGGCGGTCAGGACAAAATCGAGACCCAGCACCGCCAGCGAAGCAAGCACCACCGTGCGGGTCGTTGCGTTGCCCATGCCCGCCGCCGTGGGCTGGGAACTGAAACCTTCATAGGTGGCCAGGCTCGCCACCACCAGGCCGAAGACCAGGCTTTTCACCACCATGCCTTGAAAAATATCGTCGTAGAAATCCACCCCCTGCACCATCTGGTTCCAGAAGATGCCGTTGTCCACGCCCAGGTGCACCACGCCCACCAGCCAGCCGCCGAAGATGGCCACGGCCACAAAGAGGAAGGTGAGCAGCGGCAGCGCCAGCAGCGAACCCCAGAAGCGCGGTACGGCCACATGCTTCACCGGGGGAATGCCGAGCATTTCCAAGGCGTTCAGCTGCTCCGTGGTCTTCATCAGGGCAATTTCTGCGGTGAGGGCTGAACCGGCGCGGCCGGCAAAGAGCAGGGCACTGACCACGGCGCCCAATTCCCGCATTAAAGATAGAGCCACCATGATGCCCAGGGACTGTTCCGCGCCGAATTTAACCAGGGTGGTGTAGCCCTGCAGCGACAGCACCATGCCGACGAAGAAGCCGGAGAAGAGAATGATGGGCAGGGACAGCACCCCGGTGAAATGCAGCGCCTTCACGGTGAGAAAAGGGCGGCGGACGAGAAAATCGCTGGCCAGCAGCAGCCGCAGGCAGAAGATGGCGTAGTTGCCGGCGCCGACCAGAGTTTTAATGGTTAAATCGCCCAGGGCAATGAAGAATCTCATGGCTTAGCTCCGAACAGCTGCCGGTGATAGTCCTCGGCCGGATAGTGGAAGGACACCGGCCCCCGCGCCTCGGCGTGCATGAACTGGTGCACCTCCGGGTGGTCGGAGCCGTAAAGTTCCGCCGGCGGGCCGTCGGCCAGCAGCTTACCGCCGGAGAAGAGCAGAATGCGGTCGGCGATTTTCGCCACCTCGGCCACGTCGTGGGACACGATGAGGCTGGTCATCTTTAAACCGTCGTTGAGGTCGCGCACCAGCTGCACCAGCATGCCCAGGGAAATGGGGTCCTGGCCGGTGAAGGGTTCGTCGTAAATCATCAGCTCCGGGTCCAGGGCAATGGCGCGGGCCAAAGCCACCCGCCGGGCCATGCCGCCGGACAGTTCGCTGGTGCGCAGGTGCGCCGCGCCGCGCAGGCCCACCCGCTGCAATTTCATGGCAATGAGTAATTCGATGATTTCCGCCGGCAATTTGGTTTTCTCCCGCAGCACGAAGCGCAGGTTCTCGCCCACGTCCATGTCGGTGAAGAGGGCGCCGGTTTGGAAAAGTATGCTGAGGCGCTCGCGCAGGCGCACCAGGGCCCGGCCGCGCAGCTGCGGCACCTCTTCGCCGAAGACGCGGATAGAACCGCTCAGGGGCTTCAGCTGGCCGGTGATTAATTGCATGAGGGTGGTTTTGCCGGTGCCGCTGGGGCCCATTACCGCCACCAGTTGGCCCCGTTTAATGGTCAGGGACACGTCGTCGAAGATGAAACGGGCGCCCCGCTTAAAGGTGAGATTCCTGATTTCAATGAGATTATCCATTTAATTCCTTGGCGGAAATAAGAAGGCGGATTATAGACCATTGCTCTGCGCGCAACGGTGAGACCGAGAGCCGACTCTGCTTTAGCAGCGGCAGGTCGGCGAGGCGCGGCTCCGCCCGGATTTCGTTTAGAGCCAGCGGCACGGAGAATTTCTCGACGAATTCCACCGGCACCGCCAGCCATTTTTCCGCCTCCACCTCCGCCGGGCCGCTGACCCGCACCACTCCGACGATGGCTGAGGGCCGGCCGTTGGAATGGTAGAAAAAGGCCAGGTCGCCCGGGCGCATCTGTCCGAGGTAATTGCGCGCCTGGTAGTTGCGCACGCCGTCCCAGAGGGTGCGCTGGCCCGGACTATTAATCAGGTCGTCGATGGCGAAGACATTGGCCTCCGACTTCAGTAGCCAGTAATTGATGTGGTTCATGGCGCCACCTTAGCAAAATGGGCCGAAAAAAACATACAGTAGAAGCGCCCGTCTGTCGGTAAATTGCCCGCGGCGCCGGCGCCGGCCCCAGCGTTAGAATGAAACTTTCGTAACTGTGAGGTATTCATGCAAAAGCTCTGGTTATTAATCGGCCTAAGTCTCGCCGCCGGCGCCCAGGAAGCGCCCTCCTGCCCGGCCACCGTGAGCATTCAGGGCCTGGCCCTCGGCCAGCGGCTGGAAGATGTGCAAAAGACCTTCCCCCGCGCCCGGGCCGACCGGCGCACCGAGCGCATCAAGCTGCCCTGGGAAAGCCACTTCGGCGAGGGCATCGCCACCTTCCCCTACATCGGCATTAACAGCAGCGGAGAAATAACCACCATCGCGCTGATTTTCCGCGGCCGCGGCGCCGACAGCCCGGTCAGCGACGCCATGACCATGGAAGAAATAATCCCCGCCCTGGCCCAACGCTACCACTGGCCGGCCGCGCTGGAGCACTGGCACATCGCACCGCTCATGCCGCCGGCCACCGCCCGCGCCGAGGGCTACGACCCGCGGGCCGCCGTGGCCCACCTCTACTGCCCCGGCTACCGGGTGGAATTAAGCCAGGACTTTAAAAAGGGCCGGGGCGCCGTGGGCATTCGCTTAGCCCTTGTCAAGCTGTAGAAGGGGCCGCGATGCTGTGGCATTCGCTTGGTCCAAAGGACCGCGGCGCCGTGGGCGCTCGCTTAGCCCCGGTTAAATTGTAGAAAGGGCTGCGCGATGCCGTGGGCGTTCGCTTGGCTCTGGTCAAGCTGTAACAACAGAGCCACGCGATACTGCAATCATTCGCCTGGCCCTGGTTAAGTTGTAGAAGGGGCTGCGGCGCCGTGGGCGCTCGCCTGGCCCTGGTCAAACTCTAGGAGTATTCACCATGATGGACCGACTATTTAAATCCTTCACCTTTAATAATGGCGTCAGCGTCAAAAACCGGCTGGCGGTGGCGCCCATGACCCACTTCGCCTCCACCGACGACGGCCTCATCAGCGCCGCCGAACGGCGCTTTCTCACCGGCCGGGCCACGGACTTCGGCCTGTTCATCACCGCCGCCACCCTGGTTTCGCCGGAAGGTCAAGCCTTCGCCGGCCAGCCCTACGGCTACGCCGAGGCGCAGCTGGATTCCCTTAGAGAACAGGCCACTCTGCTGAAGGGCCAGGGGGCGCTGCCCATACTCCACCTGCACCACGGCGGCAAATTGGCGCTGGCGGAGCTGCTCAGGGGCCGGGACAAGGTGGCACCTAGCGCCGACGCGGAAACCGGCGCCCGCGCCCTGACGGAGGAGGAAATTCAGCAACTAATCGGCGCCTTCGGCCGCAGCTGCCAGCTGGCGATGGCGGCGGGCTTTGCCGGGGTGGAAATTCACGGCGCCAACAATTATCTGATTCAGCAGTTCTATTCTGGCCACAGCAACCGGCGCACCGACCACTGGGGCGGCACGCGGGAAAAACGGCTACGTTTCCCTCTGGCGGTGGTGGACGCGGTGCTGGCGGCCCGCGGCGCCCGGACGGATTTCATCGTCGGCTACCGCTTTTCCCCCGAGGAACCGGAGGACCTGGGCCTGACCATGGACGACAGCTTCGCCCTCATCGACGCGCTGACCGCCAAGAACCTGCAATATCTGCACGTGTCCCTGCACGATTTCTTTTCCCTGCCGCGCCGCGGCGGCGACCGGCAGCGCTGGCGGGTGGCCCAGCTGCACGAACGCATTAACGGGAGATTACCGCTCATGGCCGTGGGCCGCCTGACCAACTCCGTGCGCATGGAGGAGGCCATCGGCAGCGGCGCCGCGGAATTTATCGCCCTCGGCAAGGCGGTGCTGGCCAATCCAAACGTGGCCACCCTGCTGCGGGAGAGCCGCTACGAGGAGATTCGCGAAACCATCGACCCGGCCCGCTCCGACCACTACGGCTATCCGGAGCGGCTGTGGCAGATGCAGCTGCACGGGAAGGCCGGTTCGCCGCTGCCGCCGCTGGCCAGTTAGGATTTATACAAACGGACGGGCGCCTAGGTTGTATGTATTTAGGCTTTAATACATACAGGGGAAGCGCCCCTCTGTTTGTAAAAGCCCCTAAAGTGCCTAAAGATTTACTTAGGGAATTAATCGCCAATTACAAACGGACGGGCGCTTCTACTGTATGTATGACGTTTAACGTACCGGAGACGCGCAGAACTGCGCCGCCGGCCGCCCGCGGTAAGAACGAACTGCACGGCAATAATGGCTACGGGAACCGGCGGGCATGGGAAGCAAATGCCATAGCTCACCGGGGCAATGATTAGCCCGGCTCCAGTTCATGGGGCCACCTTATTTACCGACGGACGGCCGCTTAGGCTGTATGTTTAATAGGGCTTTTAACATACAGCTAAAGCGCCCCCATGTTTGTAAAACATAATTTTTAGACGTAAAAAAGCGCCGGGATTACTCCCGACGCCCATTCTCCCAATTTTCCAGAACAAGCCTAGAACTGCCGTTCCACCAGCTTCATCTTGATTTCCGCGATGGCCTTGGCCGGGTTTAAACCTTTCGGGCAGGTGTTCGCACAGTTCATGATGGTGTGGCAGCGGTAGAGCTTGAAGCTGTCCTCCAGGAAGTCCAAGCGCTCGGCGGTGGCCTCGTCGCGGCTGTCCATAATCCAGCGGTGCGCCTGCAGCAGTATGGCCGGGCCCAGGTATTTGTCGCTGTTCCACCAGTAGCTGGGGCAGGAGGTGGAGCAGCAGGCGCAGAGGATACACTCGTAGAGGCCGTCCAGCTTGGCTCGGTCCTCCTCCGATTGCAGCCGTTCCCGCTCCGGCGCCGGCGTTTCCGTCTGCAGCCAGGGCTTGATGGAGGCGTGCTGCGCGTAAAAATGCGACAAATCCGGCACTAAATCTTTAACCACGTACATGTGCGGCAGCGGATAGATGTTCACCCGCTCGTGCTTCACGTCGCCGATGGCCTTGGTGCAGGCCAGGGTGTTCATGCCGTCGATGTTCATGGCGCAGGAGCCACAAATGCCCTCGCGGCAGGAACGGCGGAAGGTCAGCGTGCTGTCGATTTCATTCTTAATCTTCAGCAGCGCGTCCAGCACCATCGGGCCGCAGTCGTCCAGGTCGATGTCGTAGGTGTCCGTGCGCGGATTCTCGTCCTTGCCCGGGTCCCAGCGGTAAATTTTAAAGGTGCGCACGTTCTTGGCGCCGGCCGGCGCCGGGTAGTGCTTACCCTGGGAAATAGTGGAATTTTCCGGAAGTTTAAATTCTGCCATGGTTGCCTCAATTTTATTTATAGATACAAGGGGGCGCTTAGGGTGTATGTATTAATAGACTCTCTTCTTCGGTTGCACATAGTCCACCTCGTCGGTGCCGGTGTAGTCGTGCACCGGCCGGTACTCGATTTCCACCGAACCGTCCTCGTTCAATTTGGTCAGCGTGTGCTTCATCCACTGCTGGTCGTCCCGCTCCGGATAGTCCTCGTGGGCGTGGGCGCCGCGGCTCTCGTGGCGATTCTCCGCCGCCACAATGGATACCCGCGCACAGGCCAGCAGATTACTCAACTCGAAGGCCTCGATTAGGTCCGTGTTCCAGTTCAGGCTCTCGTCGGCGATGCGCAGCTGGTCGTAGCTCTTGTAAATGTCCAGCATCTTCGCCGCCCCCTCGGCCATGGACTCGGCGGTGCGGAACACCGCCGCATGGCTCTGCATGGTGCGCTGCATATTGATGCGAATCTCGGCGGTCTTCAGGTCGCCGCGGGCCCGATGTATCCGTTCAAAGCGGGCTAAGGCCTTATCCAAGGCCGCCGGCGGAATTGGCGCCGCCTTGCTGTTCGGCTTAATCACCTCGCGGGCCCGGTGCGCCGCCGCCCGGCCGAAGACCACCAAATCCAGCAGCGAGTTAGAACCGAGCCGGTTGGCGCCGTGCACGGACACGCAGGCCGCTTCACCGATGGCCATTAGCCCTGGCACCACGGCGTCCGGGTTGCCGTCGCGCAGCTGCACCACTTCGCCGTGGTAGTTCGTCGGAATGCCGCCCATGTTGTAGTGCACCGTCGGAATTACCGGCGCTGGTTCTTTGGTTACGTCCACGCCGGCAAAGATGCGCGCCGTTTCCGCAATGCCCGGCAGCCGCTTGTGAATCACGTCGGCGCCGAGATGTTCCAGATGCAGGTGAATGTGGTCCTTGTGCTTGCCCACGCCGCGGCCCTCGCGGATTTCAATGGACATGGAGCGGGATACCACGTCGCGGGAGGCCAAATCCTTGGCATTGGGGGCGTAGCGTTCCATGAAGCGTTCGCCGTCGCCGTTGGTCAGGTAACCGCCCTCGCCGCGGCAGCCCTCGGTCATGAGACAGCCGGAGCCGTAGATGCCGGTGGGGTGGAATTGGGTGAATTCCATGTCCTGCAACGCCAGGCCGGCGCGCAGCACCATGCCGTTGCCATCGCCGGTGCAGGTGTGGGCCGAGGTGCAGGACAGCCAGGCGCGGCCGTAGCCGCCGGTGGCCAGCACCACCATTTGCGCGTTGAACACATGCAGTTCGCCGCTGGACAAATCCAGGGCCAGCACGCCGCGGCAGCTGCCGTCTTCGCCCATTAATAAATCCGTGGCGAAGTATTCGATAAAAAATTCCGCCTGGTGCTTCAGCGCCTGCTGGTACAGGGTGTGCAGCATGGCGTGGCCGGTGCGGTCGGCGGCGGCACAGGTGCGTTGGGCCTGGCCCTCGCCGAAGTTCACGGTCATGCCGCCGAAGGGCCGCTGGTAAATCTTGCCCTCTTTGGTGCGGGAGAAGGGCACGCCGTAGTGCTCCAGCTCGATGATGGCGGGAATAGCCTCGCGGCACATGTAGGCGATGGCGTCCTGGTCGCCGAGCCAGTCGGAACCCTTAACGGTGTCGTAGAAGTGCCACTGCCATTTGTCTTCGCCCATATTGCCGAGGGCCGCCGCCACGCCGCCCTGGGCCGCCACCGTGTGGGAGCGGGTCGGGAAGACCTTGGTAATGCAGGCGGTTTTCAGCCCCTCCAAGGCCATGCCGAAGGTGGCGCGCAGGCCCGCGCCGCCGGCGCCGACCACGATAACGTCGTAGTTGTGATAGTTAATTTTGTAGTTACTCATCTCATAGCCCCAATTTCAGAATGGCCGCACAGCCCACCAGGGCACCCACGAAGGCCACCGCCTTCACCGCAATGATGGCCAGGTACTTGGCCCCTTCCCGATGGACGTAGTCCTCAATGACCACCTGTAGGCCCAGGGCTGACTGGAAGAAGCCCAGCAGCACGAAGGCGCAGCTGAGGCCCATGTTTAGGGGGCTGGCGAACCAGAGACGCACCGCTTGGTAGTCCGGGGCCGCCGCCAGCCGCACCACCGCCACAAAGAAATAGAGCACCAGGGGAATGAGAATGACCGCCCCGGTGCGCTGCATGATGAAATGGCCCGTGCCGTTATGGCCGGAACCCAGGCCCTTGGCCTTCTTTAAATTCTGGAAAACGCTCATTGCACACTCCAAATGCCAATCCAAAAGCTCAAATTCATAATTACCGTGGCAATTTGCACCGCCACCGCCGAACGCTTGGCGTCCTTGATGGCAAAGCCCTTGCCGATGTCCCAGGCCAGGTGGCGAATGCCATTGCAGAAGTGGTAGCAGAGACAGCCGGACCAGACGAACAGGCCGATTTGAATTAGCCAATTACCAATAATGCCGTTGGCCCAGCGGTAGCTTTCCTCCCCGCCGGCGGCCAGGGCCAGCCAGCTGACCACAAAGACCATGCCCAGGGCACAGACAATGCCGGTGGCCCGGTGCATCAGCGAGGTGAAGGAGGTGAAACGGGTCATGTCGTAGACTTGCAAATGGGGCGACAGCGGTCGCTTTCTTTGGGTATTCATGGGGTTTTGCCTCTAGATTAAATTTTAGTAACACATTATAGAAAGGTTTATTTGCCCCCGCGAATTTATCTTGTTCAGAACGTCGGCTGGGGCTTTTGGCCAATTGGGCCGATAAATTGTCTATATAATTTCAAAGCTCAATCAATTAGGAGTAACCATGAAAAAATTAATATTGTCAGCATTAACAATCAGTATTTTAGCGGCCTGCGGCGGTAAAGGCGGCACGCCAGCCACCGATTCGGTCTATGTGCCAGACCCGGCCAAAACCACCACTACCCCAACTAGCACTTCCGTACCCGTGGTAACCGCAACGGCCACTCCCCGCGCCACCACCACCGAAGTACCCGTGGTAAGTCCCACCACCACCGTGAGCCCCACACCTGACCCAACTAACACTTCCGTGCCAGTGGCTACCACCAGCCCGGTGGCCGCCGTTAGCGGTAAGGCCTTTGGTCCAGCCGCCAACAGCGCCGGCACCGCCGCCAGCGGTTCCGATTGGCACGTGTTAAAGGTCAATGGCAAGGAAATTCCCCTACAAATCAGCGGCCTAACCACCAGCAACAGCCTGCGCGCCAACGGTAAAACGGAAAACGGCAACACCTACGTCTTCCAGCCCAACCTGGCCAGCAGCCATGCGGGCATCATTCGCCTGAATAACAACGCGGAAAATTACCTGTTCCACCAGGGCCTGGCCGCCACCAACCTGCCCAGCACCGGCTCGGCCACCTATAAGGGTTCCGCCTACGTGGAAAGCATTGCTGGCCTGGGTGCCAGCGGTGGCGACGCCAGCTTTAACGTGGATTTCGGCGCGAAAACCATCAACGGTAGCCTGACGAACCAAATCAAATACCAGAATAACGGCACTACGGCCACCCTGAACGGTTTGAACTTCAATGGCACCATCAGCGGCACCACCTTTACCGGTAAGGACGGCAGCACCGAATTTGACGGCGGCTTCTACGGCGACGCGGGCAAGGAATTGTCCGGCGTGCTCCGCGACGAAACCCGCAAATTCCAAGGTATCTACGGCGCGAGCAAACAATAATTTCCTAACCCTACGGCGCCCACCCGGTGGGCGCCTTTTTTATCCCTGAGGAGTTTTATGCAAAGTCTAGTTCTCACCAAAAAATGGTTCCTATCCCAATCCTTCACCTCGTGGCTGCTGAAAAGTTTGCTGGGCTCGCTGCTGCTGGTGTTGGCCACAAAAATTGAAATTCCCATGTGGCCGGTGCCCATCACCGGACAAACTCTTGCGGTTACGGTGCTGGGCCTCGGCCTGGGCCTGCGGGCCGGCACCGGCGCCGTGCTGTTTTATCTAATTGAAGGCATCGCCGGCCTGCCGGTCTTTGCCAGTGGTGGTTCCGGCTGGCCGGTGGGCCCTTCCGCCGGCTACCTGTATGGCTTTGTGCCTAGCGTCATGCTGCTCGGCTACTACAGCGACCGTGGCGTGCTCGCCAGCTGGCCGAGAACCATTCTGGTTACTATGGCAGCGACGGCCATCACCTTCGCCTGCGGCCTGTGGCATCTGTCGCACTTTGTACCCGCCGATAAACTGCTGACCGCTGGCTTATACCCGTTCATTCCCGGCGGCATCATTAAGGGTCTGCTGGCCTGTGCCCTGGTAATTCCTACGCAGCGTTTCTTCAGTAAGATTTAATTTGCTTATTTTCCCCTGCGGAGCTCCGGCGCCCATCTAGTTTTACAAACAGACGGGCGCTTTACCTGTATGTTTAAACAGACTTTTTACATACAGGTAAAGCGCCCGTCCGTTTGTAAATGGCCGAAATAATGACCCGCCGCGCAGGCAAATGGGTACAATGGCCCCGTTGGCTCAGCCGACGTTAATTTGCAAAGGAGCAATATCATGAAAAAAACCTTGAAAATTGTAGTGTTAGCCGCCTTAGCCCTCAGCATGGCCGGCTGTAATCTGAACCGCACCCAGAAGAACACCCTAATCGGTGCTGGCGTTGGCGGCGCCGCCGGTGGTCTCGTCGGTGGTGATACCGGTTCCGTGCTTGGCGGCGCAGCCCTGGGTGGCGTCATTGGCAGCCAGGTGGATAAAAGATAAAAAATAATATTTACGTAAACCTATGGGGGCGCCGCGCTGGCGCCTCTTTTTGTGTAGCAATTTTTTCCGCCCATAAAAAACGCCCCGGTTAAATACCGGGGCGCATTATTTTCCGCAGAAGTTTTACGGAACTTATTTTTTCTCGGCGGCCTTGTCGTCAGCTTTTTCTTCGGCCTTAGTATCAGCTTTAGCGTCAGCGGCAGGAGCTTCAGATTTAGCATCGGCTTTAGCATCGGCGGCGGGAGCTTCAGCTTTAGCATCGGCCTTAGCTTCTTCTTTGGCTGGAGCCTCACCACCTTTAGAACCGGTGGCTAGGAAACTATTGGACTTGCTCAAGTCAATGCCACAATCTTTGGCATTTTTCTCACCGGTTTCCTGCAGCTTATCGGCTTCAGCTTTGAATTTTTCCTGCTCTTCCTTGCTCATTTTGTTGGGGTCTTTGGTGCTAAGTTTTTCCATCAAATCCCAAGCTTCTTTGTGGTTAGATTTTTCCACCAAGCAACCGCAGGCTTTTTCGTCGCCCCATTTTTCGGTGATACAGGTGCTTTTTAGAGCTTCAAGGAAGGGTTTTTCGTTCTCACGGTATTTGCTGACTACGGTTTTAACCAATAGGCTAGGTTCCTTCTCAAGCTTATCCTTGTTAGCCGTTACAAATTCTTGTATTTCCTTGTCCATTTTCTTGTTGAACTCGACAAGACTTTCCGCCTGAGCGTTAAAGGCAAAGGCAGTCAAAGCTAACATTAGTATTTTTTTCATAGGGGTTTCCTCTCTTATAAAAGTGCGCCATTGTACTAGTAGTGTGGGGGAATGTCATCAATGGAGTTCGCCGGCGCCAGGCCCGACGGCCTGGCCAGCTGCTGCGCCATTTGCCGCAGTATTTCCCCCTGAACGCTGCACTGTTCCTCTAACAGAAACAGCTGGCGCTGCAGGGCCTGAATCAGTTCCTCCTGGTAGGCCAACTGGCTTTCCAGCCGCTCCCACCGGTCCTCACTATTGCTCATCTTCGCCGAGCAGGGCGCGGCCCACCTGCACCTTGGCCTTCTGGGCCAGCTGCCGGCCTAGTGCCTCCAGGGCCCGGCCATTCTGCTCGCTCTGCCACAGATTAATGAAGCTATTGCGGAGCGCGACGGGAATGGCCTGCGGGTCGCCGGCTTCCACTTTAGTTAATTGGGCCACCAGCACATCACCGTCGCGGCTAATGGTGCTGCTGACCTTACTGCCGCTGCTGAATAATTTATTCAGGGCTGCCGGGTCCAATTTATCGCTGGGGCTGTAACGATTTAGGCCGTCCCACTGCTCCACCGTTAGGCCCTGCGCCTGGGCCAGTTCAGCCAAGCCTTTGCCGGCCTTAAGCTCCTGCTGTAATTTTTCCGCCTGCTCCTGCAACTGCTGCTTGGCCGTGGCCGCCTTAAAATCGGCGGTGAGCTGGGCGCGAATGTCCTCGCCAAAGCTCATGGGCGTGCTGGCCGTCCGCTTATTAATAACAAAGAACAGGCTGCCGTTCTTCATGCTCAGCGGGTCGGAAATCTTGCCTTCGCCGAGCTTATTCGCGCCGAACATGGCTTCCTGGCTGGCCTTTTGGCTGAAGAGCGGATGCTGGGTTTTGGCGCTCACGCCCCTTTCCTCCTGAACTGCGACGCCGGCCAGCTGCGCCACCTCCGCCAGCGTCGCGCCACCATTAATTTTCTCGATGGCGGCGGCGGACAGTTCATAGATTTTGTCCTCTTCCGCCTTTTTCGCGGCCTCGTCCAGGTAGAGATTTCTAATGCGGCCCCAGGTGCCCTGGGGTGGTGCGATGAACACATAGGACAAATCCACCTGCTCCGGCTGCATGTAGTCCTTCTGCCTATCGCTGAGGAATTTTTGCAGCTGTTCGTCGCTGGCGCTTACCGCCTCCTGCGCCCGCTGGAAATCCAGCTTCAGCACCGCGTAGGAACGCTGCTGGGCGAAATCCCGGAGAAATTGCTCCAGGGCCGGGTCATTGCGTGGGGCGCTGGCCAAAATGGCGTAGTAATTGGCCACCTTCTCCTCATTGCGTACGGAATTTTCGTAGTTGCGGGCGTTGGTGTGGTGCTCCGCCAGGGTCTTCTCATAGTCCTCTTTACCGCTGAAT
This sequence comes from uncultured Cardiobacteriaceae bacterium, assembly GCA_963533935.1. GTDB lineage: Bacteria > Pseudomonadota > Gammaproteobacteria > Cardiobacteriales > Cardiobacteriaceae > CAUSKK01. The sequence continues at coordinate 1,281 of CAUSQL010000010.1, read as the reverse complement.
TGGCCGCTGATGATTTTGTAAAGCTCTTCGTCCGGCAGCTGGTAGGGGCTGGCCAGGGCCTGCTGCTGCAGCACCAGCCGGCGCACCAGCAGGGCCACGGTCTGTTCGCCCAGGGCCTTATTGGCTAAATCCGGCTGCTGGCGCTGCAGCTCGCTGCGCTGCTGCTGGAAGGTCTCATAGCTTATCTCCTGGCCATTAACGCTCAGTTCGTGGCCACCGTTGCGGAAATAGTCGGTTTGACCGATGAACAACATGCCGATGCCGGCGGCTATCACCAGCACGTAGGTCAGCCGGTTATTTTTCTTGGTGCGAATGTCGTCAAATTCCGATAAAGACATGGGTGTTCCTGTATTAAAAAAGAAAAATTCTAACGCAAAAGGCTCAGCCGCCATTTATAAACGGATAGCCGCTTTAACTGTATTAATTGGCAGCCAATGGCTACCGCCAAAGCGCAGTTTGGCCGCATTATTGTGATTAGCCCCTGGCCAAGGCGCCGATGATTGGGACTTATAGGAACAGCCGGGTGTCCTCATTTACAAACATACGGGCGCTTTATATGTATGTATTTATGGCTTTAAATACATACATATAAAGCGCCCGTCCGTCGGTAAATCTAATAGGTGTCGAAGTGCAGCCGCCCTTCCCCCTGGAGCCTTTGATATTCCGCCGCCCCCAGCAGTTCCGCCAGCACCTGGCCGCAGCCGGAACCCAGCCGCTGGCTGCTGCCGCAGATATAGATATGGGCGCCGGCGGCCAGCAGCGTTCGCAGCTCGTCGCCGTTGGCCGCCAGCAGCTGCTGCACGTAGCGCCGGTCGCCGCCCCGGCTAAAGCAACGGTCAAGGCGGCCGATGACGCCGCGCTGCTGGAGTTCTGCCAGCTGCTCCCCGTAGATATTGTCCCGCTCCGGCGACCGTTCACCGAAGATAAGCCAATGTTTCAGCCGGTGTTTTTGCGCCGGGAAGCGCCGCTCCATCTTTTCCAAAACCCCCAGCAGGCCGGCCAGACCGCTGCCGCTGGCCAGCAGAATCAGCGGCACCGGCTCCACTGGGAGGGCCGCCACCGGGTGTTCTAACGGCAGCAGGGGCAGGGTGTCGCCCACCGGCCAGTGCTGCGTCAGATAGGTGGAAGCCAGGCCGCCGCTACCGTCCGGCCGCCGCTGCCAGCGCACCAGCAGATGCAGATTGGCCGCCCCGTTTAGACCGAAGCCGGCCGCCGAATATTGCCGCCCCACCGGCCCGGCCGGCCCCGGCACCCGCAGTTCCACCAGGGCACAGTCGGCGG